>BNUR01000009.1 GCA_025997495.1 Spirochaetia bacterium
TCTCCCCCCGCCGGGTCACAATAAACCGAAAAATCTACATCCGTTCCATTCCCCCGCTATTCCGGCACAGAAATGTTCCTGAACCCATCCGCCAATCACCCTCGGGCTAAACAACACCCGCGACCCAAACCGGACCACCGGAATCTTCCCCTGCGCCACCCAATGCTGGATCGTCCCCACCGAAAGCCGGGTAAACCCCGCCAGTTCCTTCACCGTCAAAAGCGTTTCCATCCCCGCCGTCAGCCCATCGTTTCCCATGTTCTCCCCATCTCGGCGGCTATTTCCCGCCCGGTCCCCCCATTCTCCCACCGCCAATTCACCAGAAAAATCACCCAAAGGTATGGTTTATCAGGGAAAACGCACACTTTTTTGCATTTTTTCGCAAAAAAAAGCTGCTCCGGGAAAATCCCGAAACAGCCCCATACTCAAAAAATCTAAATCACCTGCCTTGGAACCTAAGCCCCTTTCTTCGCCGCCCCCTTCTTTGCCGCCGTCTTTTTCCTCTCCGCCGTTGTCACCTTCTTCACCGTGGCAGACTTCGTCGGTTTAAGCGCCGGTTTCGTTTTCTTCGCCGAAACCTTTTTGGTGATAGTTTCCTGTACCGCCAACACCTCGGTAAACTTTTTCGTATCAAAATGGGTATAGCGATCTGTTTCTTCCAGGCTGGCATGTCCGGTAATTTCCTGAATCTTCGCGTCAGGCACATTCGCCATACGCAAAGATGTATTCAGGTAATGCCGCCACCCATGCACCGATAAGCCCCGTTCCATCCGGGTATCGTGGTCAATCCCGATTTTTTCCAAGGCCCGGTAAAGCTCCTGGTAAATCGAATTTCGTGAAATAGGATTCTTCCCTCCATCGGACGAAAACAAATACCCATCCCCATTATCCCCTTTCAGAACATTTCTGTGCCGGAATAGCGGGGGAATGGACGGCGCGGATACCGGGAACGAAAAAAGCAGAAGCGGCACAAGAAGCAGGTGAGACAGAATTATTTGATGGGGAAGTGGCGCAGATACCGGGGACGGAAAAAACGGAAGCAGCGCAAGAAACGGTGCAGGAAGCGGTTGAAGCAAAATTGTCGAGCGTGGAGGAAACGAAATGACGGATAGCATTATGCCAAATGATGAGCTTTTACCGTTTGAAAGTTGGGAACGGTTGGCGAAGGAAAGTTCGGCGGCATTTGCGGCGTTCGGCTTTTATCGGGACTTTGGGCCGGAACGGAATATGAGTAGGGCGGTAAAGGCGGCGGAGACGGACCCGGTGAAGGCGGCGAAGCGATACCGGATGTGGCGGCTTTGGTCTGCGCAGTTTCAATGGCGGGAACGGGCGGCGGCGTATGACCAATTCCTTGATCAGATCAAACTGGCGGGGAGGCGGCGGGCGCTTGAAGCGCAAGAGGCGGCAAACTTAGAAGCTTTGAAAAAATTGATGGCTACGGGGAGTAAGGCGCTGGATATGATTGATCCGGCGCAGATGGCGCATGGGACGACACGGGATTTTATCGAGACCGGTATTCGGCTGACCCGTGAGGGTGTGGATAAAGGCAGTAATCAGAATGGGGATGATGGGGCGCAGCCCTTGCTTTCTTTTGCCTCTGAGTTTGAGGGGTTGTAATGATTAAGCGTTTGGGGACTACCAAAAAGTTTAAGCCGACTGTGGTGCAATGCAAAGCCCTGGAACTGGTAAAGGGCGGGGGGAAACATATTTTGCTGTTCGGGGGTTCCCGGAGCGGCAAGACTACGGTGTTGGTGATGGCGGTTATTTTCCGGGCCTTGAAATTTAGGGAGAGCCGCCATCTTATTTGCCGGTTACGGGCGAGGGACGCGAGGACTTCGGTGTTGCAGGAAACTTTGTTGATGTGGTTAGACAATACGGTCGGGCAGGATGGGTATACTTTCCGTTCCCATGATTGCTTTATTCGGCTGGGGAATAAATCGGAAATATGGATTGGGGGGCTGGGTGATAGAGAGCAGGCGGATAAGATTCTGGGGCATGAGTATAACACGATTTACTTTAACGAGATTTCGCAGCTTTCCTATGCGGCGGTGACTACGGCCTATAGCCGGTTGGCGAAGAATACGCCGGGGTGCCGGAATCTGTTTCTGTATGACTGTAATCCGGGCAGCCCTTTGCATTGGGCGTACAAGGTGTTTATCAAGAAACAGGCGTTCCCTTCCGAAGCGGCTTTGATGAAGCCGGAATTGTACGCTTCGATGATGCTTAACCCGGAGGATAATAAAAGTAATTTGCCGGGGGATTATATTTCCGACATTCTGGATGCGCTGCCTGAAAAACAACGGGCGCGGTTTCGGGATGGGCTTTGGATTAAGGCGGAGGGGGCAATCTATGACAAGTTTGAGGAGTGCATGGTGCTTAGCGCTGACCTGCTTCCGGGTAGTTTTGACCGGTTTGCGGCGGGGCAGGACTTTGGGTTGAATATTACGAATGTGAAGATTGGGATTAAGGACAACTGCATTTATATCCTGGAAGACTATGGGAGTTACAACATGACTACGAAGTCTTTTAATGAGGAACTGTTACAGCGTGATTGGTTTCGTTGGAATGGAACGGATGTAGATTTTTCGGTTTATTGTGACCCGGCGGGGGGAGAACGGATACAGGAGATTACA
Source organism: Spirochaetia bacterium (assembly GCA_025997495.1). Lineage (GTDB taxonomy): Bacteria > Spirochaetota > Spirochaetia > Treponematales > Breznakiellaceae > Termitinema. The sequence continues at coordinate 2,634 of BNUR01000009.1, forward strand.
AACGGGGTGAAGGCTAATAATTCGGTGGATGCGGGGATTGATTACATTGTCGCCAAGATGGAGCGTAAGCAATTCTTTGTATCCGCGAAGTGTTCGGGGGTGCTGTCTGAAATATGGGACTATAGCCGGGATGAGGATGGGGAGATTAACAAGGTTAATGATCATTTTTTGGATGCTATGCGGTATGCAATTTTTACGGATACCCAGCAGGGGGTGATTGTATCATGAAACTGTTTGACCGGATTATCGGGCGTAATGGGCGGAATAAAGGGAATGCGCAAAGTGATTTGATGGGTAGTGTTGATGATGAATTTAATGATTCTACGGGTAAACAGTATATCTATGATCCATACTTGTATAATGCCTGGGTGAATACTTGTGTGGGGATTCTGATTCGGAATGTGGCGCGGGCGGGGTTTATGGTTATGCGGAATGGGAATGAGGTTACGGCGGGGCGGCTGTGTGCATTGTTCCAGCGGCCTAATCGGGATTTAAGTAGTTTTGATTTGTGGAAGCAGACGGCGGCCTGGTGGACGCTCGAAGGGGAGGCGTTCTGGTGGTTTGGAAAATCCTATGCGGGTGGGTTACCGAATGAGATACATATTCTTGATCCCCGGAGGATGCGGAATGAATCGGAGGGTATCATGTTGCCGGGGGCGGAGCGGGGGCGGTGGTTTTATCAGGATAATGCGGCGTTGGTTACGATTCTGCCGGATGAGATTGTCCATTTCCGTGAGTGGAATCCTTGGAATCCGCTGCGGGGGGTTGATCCTTTGGCATCGCTTCGGCAGGAGCTTGAACAGGATTACTACGCGAATCGGTCAAATGCGCAGTTGTTAAAATATAATGCGGTGCCGCAGGGGATTTTGAAGACTGATCAGGTTATCCGACCGGAGGAAGCGGATGCCTTGGAACGGCGGTGGGAAGCGAAATATGGACAGGCGCGGTTGAACCGGAAGATTGCGGTGCTGGGGAAGGGGACGGAATTTAAGCCGCTGAATTTTACGCCGGAAACTATGAAGCTGTTTGAATTGAAGCGGTGGATTGTGTACACCATTATTGCGAAGTATGGGATACCGCCGAAGGTGGCGAATGTTCAAGATAAGGCGGGGGCGCTGTCGGGGAAGGATACGGCGGAGCAACATGCGGAGTTTTGGAAGTATACTATCGTGCCGTTGTTGAAGAACTTTGAGGATATTCTCAGGACGCAGTTTTTTATGCGGTTTGGGTTACAAGAGGTTGGGAAATTTGATTTGCGGGATATACCGGAGTTACAGCAAAGTGAGGATGAACAGAGTAGCAGGGATATTGCGGAAATGAATGCGGGGTTGAAGACCATCAATGATGTGTTACGGGGGCAGGGGAAGGAAACAAAGCCCTGGGGGGATATTTGGTATCGGCCTAAAAATCTGATTCCATCTGATAGCGGCAACGGAACGTAAAACCGTAAGGGGGGGAAAGGATGGTGAGGAATGGTATTGTTATCGCTACGTTATCTGAGAATGCGGCGGGTATTATGGAGAGTTTGCTGATTCTTGAAGGGCGGCACGATTTTCCTTTGAAGAAGGATTTTTGCTGGTCGGAGAATGAGAAGGATTTGTGGCGGGTGATAAAACAGTCTGCGCCACGGTTGGTGTTCATTGAGCATTGTTTTGATATCACGGATACCAAGGGGCTTATAAAACGATTGTGTGACCGGTACCGGCATCTGCATGTTGTGGGGTTTGCGATGGGGGCTTGTGCTCCCCGGACGGCGGCCCGGCTGGTGAACTTTGGTGCGGAGAGTTTTCTGGATTTGCACGGCGGCAAGGGGGACGCTAAACTTGGGGCGGGGGTGATATTGCGGGGTGGTTTGTATATGCCAGCGGAGATAGAAGATCTATCGGCTGATATGGAGGAGCAGCCGAATGATGAGAATTGTCTTACCAGGCAACAAAAGCGGATATATGTGTTGCTGCTTGAATGTAAGACGCAGAGTCAGATGGCGGAGATTATGCAGCTTTCGGTAAACACGATTAAAACGCACCGGCAGAATATTAAAGTGATATGCGGGGGTGGGAAGCTGCTTGATTTTCAACAATACGGTTTGAAGCATGGCTTGGTAAAGGTTGATGATCTGATAAGAATTGAGGGGTATGAGTGATGATTGTACGAACTAAACAGGGTGATTTTGGGGTGTCGAATAAATCGGCGCTGCTGGATTTTCTGCGGGGGGAATTGGGTATGCGTGGAACGGAGGGTGGCGTTAAAACGGTCAAGGATGGGCTTGATGTGGAGTTAATCGCGCCGGTGCCGCTATCTACGGATCAGGGGGTGCCATGGGTGTTTTCAACCTTTGACCTGGACCGGTACGATGAGCGGGTTGATCCGGCGGGGTGGGATTTCAAGCGATACCTTGAAAATCCGGTTATTCAGTGGGCGCATTGCTATGCTATTCCGGCGATTGGCCGAGCAGAAAAAGTGTTCGCCGATGACAAGGGGCTGCATGGGAATATCGTTTTTAACGGCAAGGACTATGATCCCTTTGGCTGGGGTATTGGGGAACGGGTGAAGGCGGGAGTGATCCGGGCGGGGTCGGTAGGTTTTCGGATTTTGGAAATCGAATTACCTTCAAAAGAGGAAAGTAAAGATGGAACGGCATTGATTTTCAGGAAACAGGAGCTTCTGGAATTCAGTATTTGTAATGTTCCGGCAAATCCGTTTGCCATGGCAAATTTGGCTAAGACGGTAACGGAAACGAAAACGGCGGGTTTTCCTGATTTTTGGGGGAACATCATACATTCTATACAGGAGTGATTTATGGAAAATGAGTTGATCAAGGCGGTAAAGGCGAAACTTGCCGCTATGACTACCATCGAAAAAGCCGGGTTTAGTGATCCGGCTAAGGCGGAACAATACTTCAAGGAGAAGGAACAAATTCTTGAGGATATTGTTAAGGTGCTGGAAACGGTTACCGGTGATCAGGCGGCGGAAACCGAAGCTTTGAAACAAACGGTCAAGGAGCTGCGGGGGGATATTAAGGTGCAGGCGGCGAATCCTCGGGAGTTGTCGCGGCGGGAACTCTGCTACCGGCTTGGTAAGGCGTTGGCGGCAGCGTGGGGGGGCAATCATGGCGCGCTGGCGGAATTGAACTTTACGCCGAACTTGAAGGCGGAGAATTGGACGAATCCCCATGATGTTTCATGGAGTGAAAAGGGATGGAAGTTGTCGGGGGTGGCGGAAAAGGCGGCGCTGGGGTCGCCGATGGGAAACCTGGCAACGAATGAACAGTACCTTATCAATCCGATTTATGAAACGGAGATTATGCAGGATGCCGCTAAAAAATCGGTGATGATGGGGTTGGTGCGGAATAGGCCGATGATGGGGCCGTCTATTATGCTTCCTACCAGGGACCGGGGGGGTGTGCAGCTTCATTGGCTAACTGCCTACGGTCAACAGATTATCGGTTCCAAGCCCAGGGGGGCGGAACGTGTTGAACTGAAAGCCTACACCTTGGCGGGGTATATTCCGTGGTATGATGAATTTGAGGAGGATGTTTTCGTTGACCTGGGGGCTATGTTCATGGATGAGTTTACGGAAGTGTATGGGCAGGAGTTTGATCGTCAATGTTTGCTGGCCGATGATGATCCCTTTACGGGGGCTATGGAGGCGGCGGGGACGGTGAAGGTTTCTATTGCGGGGGCAACGGTCAACGATTTGACCTGGAAGGATTTCCGGGATGCGGTGTATAAGATTCCTGCGGAGGAGCGTAAGGATTGTGCGTGGTTCCTGAATGAAACGGTGCTTAACCATGTGGCGAACATTGAGGACACCACAGGCCGTCCCATTTGGCGGCGGCCTATGGAGGCTATGCCGGGTAAACTGGATTTGTACCCCTATCATGAGGTGGGTATCCTTCCTCAAATGGCGGATATTGGGGCTGATACGCCGTTTGCGATTTTTATGAATCCTAAACGGATTCAGCATGGCAACCGGAAGGGTATTGAGATCAGGAAGTTTGATCAGACTACGGAAAGCCTGGAATACGGGGAACTGTTTCTAAGGTTTCGCAAGCGGGATGGGTTTCTGGTTACCCGACCGGAAAATAATATTATCGTTATGAAAACGAAAGCTGCAGGGGGGTAATGAGTATGAGAGTTGAGAATTGGGATGTGAACCTTGAAAAGATGTCCTGCCGGAATCTGACAAACCATATAACGGTGCAATTTACCGATAAGGGAACTTTCATTGATGGTAAAATTGATGATGTTTCTTTGCCGATGTTGTCCGCCTTGGCTCGGACAGTGGGCGGGGAAACCTATCTTGCTCGACAGCTTGGGGAGGCGGAGGGGGTTTTTCTTCCGGAGCTTATAAAAGCTCGAATGGCATAGGGAAAAGAAAACCGCTCGGGTGATTCTTCATCCGGGCGGTTTTCTTTTTTAGTCTATGTCAATGTCAAATGGGGGTGGGGGCCTATGCCGCCGATGCTGGTTTTCTGAAATAGCCGGGGTTGCGCCGATGAAGGGCAGCCTCGATGGTCTGTTCTTCAAACCAATAATCAATATTCAAGGGCGCTATGGAGCAAATTTCTGAAACACTGGTATAGCCCCATTCTGACATTTCAATATCATTGTTCAGAATGGTATAGCCGAACATGGTATCTTCCCGGTCGTATTCAGCGATATAAATATCAGTACCGCCATAGAAATAATGGAAGATGGCGGGGTGTTCTTCTTTGCCGTCTGTTTCGTACAGTTTGGGACATTTTTCAAGCTGCTTTGTAAGCTGCTCAATTGGTCCGGCATAGGTTTCCGGATTGGCGGCGGTTATTAGTAGCTGGCTGCGGGGAATAATAAGGGCCAGTTCATCGGAAATTTCAAAATTGATTTTCATTTCGTTTCCTTTGTGAGAAATGCCCCCGCACAAGCGGGGGGCGATGGCTATAAAGCAATGCGGGTTTCTTCCCGTGTGCTTCCCGGCAGGCTAAAAATGCAAGCTTCGCATTTTGATTTGTCCTGGCAATGGCTGCATACTGCGGCGGGTTCGTAGACCGTGAGCATTAAATGAACCATGTGATCTACCGTGGCGGGCATTTTCTTTCCTACTGCCCAGGCTAGACGCCTGATAGATACGGTGGCCATTTCTGAAAACTGCGGGGTATAAGGTTTTCTGGCTGGAAAGATTTCTTTCCGTGAGGGGTGAAATTCCGCTATGGGAATGTCCGTGTTGGGTGTGGCTTCTTGATAACCGTTCATAGTGTAAGCTCCAGAGAGAGAGACTAGCCCCCGATAGCTAAGAACGGGGGTGTGAGGAAAGAAAAAAGATTTTCTAAATCCGTCCTCCCCTTTACCACAACCTTTGGCGTAGGGGGTGGGTGGGGATTTTTTTTGGTTCCTCACATTCTAGGAACAAAAAAAATAACCACCCACCCCCCACAATGGTTTTACTACTAATGGTTCTTGGTCTTCTCTTCTTATTCTCTTTCTTCTCCCCACCACTAATGCCCCCTGGCCCCGAAGGGGTTGGCGCACTTTTTGCGCGCGTAGCGCATAGCAAAAAGTGTGACAAAGGGTGGGGCGGCTACTGCCGCTTACAATATATGCTGGGGAAAGTGTAGTCTTGGGGGGCGTTGCGGGGTCTCCCCGCAGAAGGGGGAAGCGGAAAACCTACCGGTTTGAAGCGGGGGGGAAGGCTTTCCCCCTCTTGGGTATTCTATTGGAAACTAGACTTTTTTTGTTCTGGGGCGGCCTACACCTGCTTTTTTAGAGGCTTTTTTTACTGTTGCTTTTGCAGAAGTCTTTTTTGTACTCCTTTTAGCTGCAGAGGCTGTTTTAACCAAGGCTTTAGCCTGGACTTTTACGGCTTTGGTGATGGATTTTAGGATTGCCGCATTTTCGCTGTCGGCGGATGATTCGGCAAGGTCGTAAGCGGTTTGTAAGGAAATCCAGTATTCGGGGGTTTTGCCGAAATACTTTGAAAGACGCTGGGCGGTTTGGACGCTGATGCGTATTTTACCAGCGATAATTCCACTGGCGGCGGAGGGGCTGATTTTGATGCCCCTGGCAAGGGCGGAAATGGTGAGATTATACAGATCGAGCTGCTTTTTAACTGCGGCTCCGGGGGTAAGTGCAAGGGATATTGCTTTGGCTTTTGACATTTGATGCTCCTTTTAGGACATAATTTTAATTAATACTATAAGAAACTCATGATTAGGTCTAGTTGTGGAATTTACGTAAAATCCGAAGCAACCAGTGCCTGGCACTTTTTGTTTCCCCTGCTGTTTCCCGGCATCTTATTTCAAGCTCCCTTTCCGTATGTCTGCGTTCTTCCGCTATCAGTTGTATCCGATCCTAAAACTACCGTTCGAGGTTCGATTACGGTCGCTATACCAAGATACCGTTATCGTTCCTGTTTCCCCCGCAGAAAGAGAATACGGCGCGGAAAAGCAAGATACACCATTAAATCCAGAAAATGTAGTAGCCTCGTAGGTTGAACCGCCAAACTGAACTTTAATGTCCGCGTATGGAGTATAAATGTTATAATCCAACCAATACACCGTTACCGTCCTTGATGATGACGTAGCGGGTATGATGAAGGTCTTTGTCTCTGTTTTTGAGGCAATCGAAGAAGTAGTCCAAGAACCCTGGGTAAGTGTAATTGCAGAACCTGGACTTGTCCCGCCAGGATCATCGGCCCCTCCGGTCCAGTCCGAAGCGATAAAGGTAGCATTGTCATCCACCGTAAATGAGTCCCCCGGGAAATATTGCCTATTCCCATTGTTTTTATGGTGCCATGCTTCTGCTCCGGAAGGAAGGGTAATAGCGGTACCGGGAGAAAGGTCTGATTGAGTGAGAGAGCTAAGCATAGCATTTTTGTCATTGGTTGAATAAAAATACACCGAATACTTGGGAGAAAGATCGCATCCCGAAAATAGCAATGCGAATGCAAAAATGAAACCAAAGGCGATATCCGGTAAAAATTGTTTTCTCATTATCCTTTCCTAATATGAAAAACGGTAGGCTACCCGAACCGCGTTTAAACGCTTGGCATCAGGGCCGGGTATAAACGAAACATTCCAATTGCCGGGGTTTACCAGGGACGCAGCGCTGTTCTCCCGTTTGTAGGTAAAGGGCCTGATAACACTAAATAGTACGACTGCACCTGTAATGATACCCCCGCTAATCATCATGGGGAGATTTTGCTCATACACCTTTATTGTTTCCGTAGTAAATGGGTCGTATTCTTCCTTTGGAAAATATGCTCCAACTATCAACAGGGATATTCCTATGGCTTCGCCCCAAAATGTTATGTTGAAGCCAAGAGGATCCCACTGGGTAAGGGAGCCTATACCACCAATAGGGTTAATAGCAGCGGCCAGTATTCTTTTCGACACTTGGGCCGAACTCTCTTTCGTTTTATTAGCTTTAAGTTCCCGCTTTTGTTTTTTCTGCTCCGCGAGTATATTTCCAGGGTACTTGGGCTCTATTTTTTGCGGCATGGAGGACACGGGTATAATCCGCATATACCCGATTTGCCCCGCCGCTTCCGCAGCAATTCCGTTAATGCTGACTATTTCAATAGAGAAATCAGAACCGGCAATTTTTTCACTATTAATAGTATAGTTTATATTTCGAATAGTAATGCTCTGTTCCTGCTCGCAATCGGGATACACCCTGTAATTGCTTTGTATCAGCCCCGCGGTGAGGGAGAATTGCATGGTTTGGTCCACAAGAATTACCTCACCATTTTGGTTGACCACCCGGTAGACAACATCGAAACGGAAATCGTTGTGTCCGTCCCCGGTGAATAGCGGTGATGAGACGGGCCAATGAGAAAATCCCCACTTGTCCTTGTTTTTCGTTCCCTTAAGTTCTGTGTCCATTTGTTTCATGACCTTTTCCATAGCCTCCACCCCATCTTTACTGGGACGTAGCCCCACCTTGAAGGATAGGCTAAAACGGGGATTCTCCTCATAGGTGTGTTCATTTGTGTCGGTAGGCGGCGTGAAATAGAGTACAAAGGGGAGATGGTTCCGGTAAAACTCGTCAAAGTCTTTCAGGTACTGATTCCATTGTTTCTGCATTTCAAAGTCTTCGGCAATCCGGGTCCCCAAGCTGCCTCCGTTCCGGGAGGATAAAAAGCTGATCCGGTTTGCCGCTTCCCTGTTTTTTGTGTCAAAGGACTGCGCGTTGTAAAGATATGCCATTTCCGCCACCCGGTTACCGGCCGCTTTCGCCGCGTCCGCACGGGCTAAGAGTTCATCGGTTTCCGTAGTGTTTTTGAGCAAGGCGGCTTTTCCCGCATCGGTCAAGCGCACTCCCAGCTTTCCCAGGAGTTCTACCGTCATGGATTTTATAACGGTCATATCCCGAACACGGGTAGAAGGAATATTCGGCTGATCCGCCGCAGCGACCAAAGCGTTTGTTTCCACGGAGGTCACCTGTATATGCAGGGTAAACCGTTCCCCGGTATAGGTGAGAACGCCGGTGAGGATATACTTTGCGGCGGTACCTTTGCCGATTTCAACCTGGGTTTTCTCATCAATCAAATCAGAACGGGAACCACGCCGTGTCGCGTCGATTAAGGCCGCGTTTTCTATGTCCACCACCCTGATAGCGGAAAACTCAGTAAAATATGAAATGAGTGAGCGCTGGATTGATCCGGGCAGCCAGTTGTCATTTGACGCCAGGTTTTCGCCCCTGGCCCGTTCAATGCGGAGTGAGCCGATAGCCGCCGCGCCGCCGTCACCGGTCCAGTAGTTCTGAGCGGAAAGGGTCATTACTGAAGCCAGCAGCAGGATAAGGACAGCCGCATTTCTTTTCATATCATCCTCTTTGTTTCAAGAACTCCGTAAAAAACGACGCGTGTATTTCTTTTGCGATATTCGTATAGGCGGTGCGCCGGGCTCCCTGCTCAGAGTAATCGGTGCCCCTGACTCCTCTGCTAAAGGAAAACACCGTGCCGCCCGTTCCGGCAAGTTCTACATCCACCGTGGGCCGAAAGGTGACGATATCCCCGCTTTTGCCCGGAGCGTCCAGAATCACCTGCGCCGCACAGGTATTCGTGGCGCCGGCAGCGTGTTGCACCACCACAAAGCCTTTGGTACTCAAGACCTGGGACAGGGCAGTGGACACGATGTTGTTGTAGTCATTCTCGCAGGTAATAACGATTTTTGCCCTGGTACGCGCTTCATCTGCCCGATTTTTACAATTCTTATACGCGGTTCTAATAGGGGCATACGCACTTTCCTTTGCAGGATTTAGCATTACTCCGAAATTCAGGGTGTCCATGGCCTTCATGTAGTTAGCAGGGATGACGGAGAAGAGCAGATATTGACGGATGGGGTCCGGTTCCCGTTCGGCCCGTTCCACCGCCGCCATCAGGGCATCGGTTTCCTGTCGCACTTGCGGCTCGTAGATCGCCCAGGCTTCGCTGCGGTCGATATAGGCCACGGTCTGCCATTGCTTTAGAGCTTTGTTATACCAGTGGTCCGGTGCATAGCGCAGGGCGAACAGATCCGTTTGGGAATGAACAAAGATTTCCGATTTACTCCGGCTCTCACTTTCATTTTCACCATTGACCCGTGTTATGGACTGCATGGAGAATGAAGAACTGTTTATTTGAGAGGTGATATACTGGGAAATCCTGCCAACCCCATCGTTTTCGGCGCTTTGGAGGTCCGGCCCCCGTCCCATTTGGGCTATGTACCGTGCGTTAGGATACACTGCCTCCACATCGTTTGCCCATGCGGGAAGCTCCGTAATCTTCCCGGTTGAGGCGCAGGAAGCGGCGATTAAAACCGGCAATAAAAAACCACTGATTTTTATAGTCATGATGCTACCTTAGTCCGCAAGAATACGTATTCCGTACAACATTCGTTTTTCCCAGTACGTATTGTCTTCCAGTTTTGTAACGGTTACTCCTATTTTTTGAGAGCGGGGTATCCCTTCGTAGGAATGTATGATTTCATCATTACCCATATAAATTGCAACATGACTGGCGCTGCCGCGGCGGGGTTCATTCGTATCAAACAATATCAGGTCACCTGCTTTCAATTCATTCTTTTTGATTCGCGTGCATTGTTTTTCCACCGCCGAAGAAGATCGGGGAATGGTAATACCGGTTGCTTCCTTATATACAACATAGGTAAAACCTGAACAATCAAAAGTATTCGGGCCGGTGGAACCCCATTGGTATCTCTTCCCCTGATATTTTTTCGCGGTTTCGATAATTCTGTTCCGGGTCGCCGTTGTTCCGGCTACCCTAGGTTTTACGAAAGGCGCAGGAGCGCCGGTATCGGCTTTTCCTACAAGCGGGGTATTTTTATATTGGTTGGTAAACGTAAGTTTGCAGGAGCCGGTTCCGCCATTTTGGCCATTTTCATCAAAAACCGCAACCAAAGTATTATCTGCCCGGGATCGCCATATTCCTTTATAGGGATTACTGTTGGAGGGTGCGCCGTCAATCCGGTCAAATATTTCGTTTCCCGTTGCATAGATTACATTTTTATCATTGGCATTCATCATGAACATTTCCCAATCATTAGCAGCATTCTGAAGATACGCATAGTAATGACTGTTGTCGTCGGGCCCCATATAAAACCGTTTCCCGCCGTCTATTATCCAGTTGTTTTTATCACCCCCGGTATAGGTATATTTTGTGGTACCTTCAAGCAAAGTCCATTCACCTTCGTTGTAGTGCCAGCTCCGCTCGTCATAAAACCAACCGGTCATTTCAGACGCGGCGCTGATGTTCCCTTCAAAGGTTGTATATATTGGATACTTTTGACTTACGTCATATTCAAATTGCAGCGTTTGCGCAAAAACAGTTCCTGGGCTGATGAAAAAAAGCAGCGCCAATCCTCTGTAAAAAAACTTTTTCACCGGACACCCCTTTAGTTTGACGCATCCCGCATCGCACGAAGCCGGCGTACGGCGCCTTCGACCGGCGCTCCGGCCGCTTCCATCTCGGTTACCGCCGGGCCGCTTAGTAATTCAGTCAGGACATTGTCTTCCTTTAGTTTATAGGTAAGGGAAGTCCCAGCTTTGCCGGTACGGACGGTTAGGGGTACGAATTTCATTTGATAATCGGAACCCAGTTTTTTTACGGCGGCCAAAATAACCACATTTACCCCCAATGCCTTACCAATTTCCACCGCTTTTTTATCGCTGATAGCCGGGTCCCGTATTCTATAATCCGCATGAATGGTATCAACATTGCGATAGGTGATAACATTCCGTTTCATTTTCACTTCCAGATCATAGGTAAGCACCTCGCCTATATAATCTGAGAATGTCTTTGCCGGTGTTTCATAGCTTAAGACCAAAACCTTTGCTTTGGCGGGCATCAGAATTTGAAGGCTGGCCTTCGTGAGAGCCGCATCAACGGTTAAAACCTCCTGCGCCGGCAGGGGAAATGCGAAAACGCCGCACAACAGAACGAGTAATCCATACTTTTTCATAAAAACCTCCAGGTTTTATCGGGCGCAAAAGAGGCTGTTGATAAACAAATAGTGGTATATCAACAAGCTCTTAATTCTTTTTAGGCTTCCGGGATTGCGTCATATTCGGCGATTTCGGCATCCGTAATGGGCGGTAAATCCAAAACCGCATCCCCCCTATCAAGTACTCCCTGTATTAGCGCTTCATACTTAGCCCGCTCTGTTGCCGACAGGGTAGTATTATTATCAAGTATATTTTGGTAATTTGCCGCAATTTGCTTATTCACATCCTCGGCAGGGAAAGTCCAAAGGGATGCGGCGGTATAATAATACTTCTTCATACTCAGATTTTTACTTAAAATCCAAAAATCAGCAACATTGCGCGCTCCATTAAAGGAAGCGTTACTCATGGCTCTTTTTATTTCACTTTGCCGCGCTTTTGAAGCTGCCAAATCGGCGCCGTCTTTTTGTTGACCGAAGCTCGTTGCCGCTGTGTTATTTGTTGCTACCGCAATGAGTGTTGAAATACGGCCCGCTCCATTCGCCGTATTAGAAACCCAATTGGTAATCCAGGTTTTATCATCATTAGACGGATTGTCCCTATACTCACTTTCGGAATAAACGACAAAGCAATATTGGTCTTTGTATTCCGGGAGGGCTTGGATTTTAAAATCCCCCTGACCCCCGGCAGCTATTTTATACCACTCGGGTACTTCAGAACCAACATTGGCGCCCTTCCAATCCACATTTTCAGGCCGCTGCGTCTGCTGGTTAGCCCCTGTTTTAGGCCCGTTCGCGCACCCAATCATTCCCGTTATTGCCGCACCGAGCGCAAGCAATACAATCACCTTTTTGACCGATTTCATATCCACCCTCCTAAAGATTCTATAAAAAAGCCCTACAGGCTTTTATTGCTGCAATAATGACCCACTGCCTACTACCAAAGAAATAGCGAAATCTTTTGTTTTCATGGTTAATTTCTTTCCGTACTACCGGCTAATATTATTTCATACTTCTGCAATACCGCAGTATCTTTTTTATACTGCTGTTCCAAAGTGATTGCGGGTTCGTTTGTTTCTGTGTTTCCTCGTGTAAAATAGTGCGTTATAGGAAAATCCGTACCAAGAAAGAGGCGTTCTCCAAAACCCGCTTGTATGATTTTCTGTAAATTTGCTTCCGGCAAAAAGGCCGTATCACCATATACGTTTTTATAGGTTCGGAACATTGCTATCGTTTCCAATACAGGCCGGCAATGCGCCAGAATACAGCGAACATCCCGGTATTCAGCGATAAATTGTTCAAAAAACGCAGGTTTTTCAAAATCATCTTCGCCTGTGTGAATAAGAATAGGAACACCCGAGTCCTGCGCAGAGCCAAAAAGCGTATGCAGACAATCAAGATGTTTGCGGTCCTGTAAATTCCAACGATGGCAGCGCGGGTGAAGTTTTATTCCGCCGTAGGGCAGGTTTTGAAACGCATTTTCAATGGTTATACCTTCGTCGATATACGGGGGAATATACCAGAAAAACGGTTCCATCTTGTCAGGAGGATACTCAGCGGTAACTTCCCGAATTTCGTGTTCTATTTCTTTGTAACGCACCTCGTCCTTGCCGCTGGTGGTGGAAGAATAGACAACATCCGTTATTCCCGCTTCGGTTACAATACCAAGTACCTCAAGCGGCTCATACCATGTTTCGCAAAATTGCCCGATATGAACATGATTATCTGTCATGCCTGTAGCCGTTCTTTCCATTCCAGTACAATTTTCCGGTTCAGCGCAGCCACCTTGCAGAAATGCTCGTTGATTTTGAGGGGGTCGCCGTCAGGGTTTTCGTTGGCGTTACGCACCATGCACATGGCGCAGAAAGATTTATCGGCGCAGGTAAGGCATTGGGGGAAGTCTTTTTTACGGAGGCCCCGCAGGTATTGCACCTTCGGCGAATTGTCCCAGATTTCACGCAGGGGCTGTTTTTTGATGTTCCCCACGATATAATCCTGCCAGCCCGCGCAGGGGTAGAGATTGCCGTTGGCTATCATACAAATGGAGGAAACACAGACCCCGCAGACAATATCATTGCTTATATCACGGGCATCAGTTTTTACCATGTCGGCATTCGCCATCTCTTTTTGATAATCCCTATCGTTATTGATAATATCGTTGATGACCGTCCCCACTTCATCCAGGGAAAGCCGGTTGTCGAGGTTGCCGGTGGTATGGTCGTAGCGGGCCATCATAATATAATCGGTTACGGCGCGTACCTTGTGTTCATGCGCCCAATTCAGCACATCAACATAGCAGGTTTTATTTTGCTTCATGGTGGGGCAGCTTATCTGCAAGGGGATGTCATGTTCGATAAGCCGGAGTATCGCATCATGAGTTTTCACAAAGGAGCCGGGCATTTTGGTAATGGCATCGTGTATTTCCGGTTTCATGCTGTAGAGTGAAACCTGTACGCTGGACAGCCGGTTAGCCTTCATCTCGGCAATAATATCATCGTTGAGCAGCGTCAAGTTTGACAATATGTTTATGGAAAAATCATATTCCTTTGCCTTGCGTAAAAATTCAAGAAAGTTTTTGTGCAGCATAGGTTCACCGCCGGAAAGGGTAAGGTTCAGCAGGCCCATATCACGGCACTGGCCGAGTACATCATAATACAGCGCGGGATCAATATCGTTGATTTTATTTTCATGAGGGATATAGCAATGGACACAGCGTTCATTACAGCGGCTGGTGAGTTCTATTTGCAGGGATGTTAAATGGGGCTTGCCTTTAAAATGTTCATCCAGAAATTCCTGGGTTGATTTTTCCGCCCGCATAACAATTGGCGTAAAGTCTTTTTTAATTGTTTTTGGTTCTAAAGCGGCATAGCTAAAGCGCGTATCTTTTGCGTCAAGTTCAGCTTCCGTAAGGCCCGAGACGATAAAGCCATCCGCTTCGAGCATAGCGTAAAACTCGGCAACATCTTTTTGTAAAACAGCGGTGTCAACACCGATAAATGATGCCGCAATCTTAGCGGTTAAGGCATCAAGCGATTGCCCGGTACGGGAAAGGGCTTTGAGAAACACTGCACCCGCAGCGTCCACTACACGGTCGCCGAAGTCGCTTTTGCTGGTGATGTAACCCACATCGTCATATTGACGGATAAAGGTATCAAATTTTTGCCGGTAGAGCATGATATACAATCCTCCTATTTCCTTTCTATATTATTCTTGACCGTTAATTGATTATAGCCTATACTGTATAATAGATAGCCCTTAACCCCCTGAAAGAGGAAGAAAACGATGGAAACAGTGAGTGATTGGGATACAGCGGAATTCATTGAAACCAGAGAAGATGCTCTGGCGTACCTTGAAGCTGTCATAGCAGAAAATGATGTACAATTTCTGTTAAAGGCAATTGGTAATGTGGCCCGATCCAAAGCCATGGTGGGAATGGAAGCCCTATACCAATCCCTACTGCGGGAAGGGAATCCTTCATTTATTACCGTGATGAAGGTACTTGATAATTTGGGCTTTCGGTTAAACATCATACAGAAAAAAGCTTCCTAAAAGCAAACGGGTCATAAAAAACACTGCACCCGCAGCGTCCACTACACGGTCGCCGAAGTCGCTTTTGCTGGTGATGTAGCCCACATCGTCATATTGATGGATAATGGTATCAAATTTTTGCCGGTAGAGCATTTTGTACTTCCTTATCATGGTTACGGTGTTTTTACGGATTGCGCTATCGCTTCCAATATGGTTGGTATTTGTATGAACACACAGCAGCCAACGTCACCTTTTTTTGGAAAATCCGCCTTAAACAAGGCACATTCATCAGAACATTTACTCGAAAAATCCGGGTTTATTTGAAATGGACATTCCTTACCTAACATACACAAGCCTCCAAAAATTTATAAAAATTACGGACAAAACCAATGGAATCATCCGACTCAAATAGGGTGTAGGTATTGTCAACGACGTCACCTATACCCTTTAGCGTTTCCAGCCTGCAACTATAGATTTTTACCTGCTTTCCAGACATCATCTGAAGAAGTAGTGGTAAAAGTGTCACAGTAATCAAACTCTATCTTTTTTTCTCAATTCTTCCTCAGTTGCACCAGAAACAATAAAGCCTTTTTCTTCAAGATCCTGATAAAAACTTTCCATTTCCTCAATGAGGTTCCCATAATCATCTTGCGGTGACAGTATTTTTTTAGCCTCGTTAACAAGTTGATTAATGTCTTGCGGTTTTTCCGATAAAACTTTCAGAAAAACAGCACCCTTAAGACTAACTCCTTTTTCCCAAAGTTTATACCGATATAATTTTTCAGCCATATAAATATCTCCTTCTGCGCATAAAAATTGACTAACTCCCCGCAAGCCATTGCAGTACCAAAGACCTACGGGGAAACCGACCGGAACGTCAACTACTGAGAACGTTCGCAACTTTTGCAGTAGCCGACACCGGTGTTCTTCGCCGGGCACCCCGCCGCATACGCCCCTTGCTTGCTGTTCTGTGCAAGCACTACAGGTTTTGTATAAGCCATTGTATTTCTCCTTTTCTCAATATCGTATTCAGGAATTCGACGAACCCCCTTTGTCAAGCAGAAATTGATAACCATCAATCCCTGCCGTTAAAAGCAGAATCAAAATCCAGCCATGCCGTTTCGGGGGCACCCAAACCGGGTACTCCCGAAACGGGACCTACGGTGTGGGTGCTTCCCCGGTGATACAACTTCTCACATACATGACTATTCCCACCACAATAGCGATGGGAATACCAATTTTAAAAACCACTCCTCCAAGCCAATCGAAATCACCAGCCATTTTTCTCTCCTTATGAGAAAATTATCTCTTACGCTGCCCTTCGCCGCACAAGCGGTTGTTAAGGACATCCGTAGTTGCACGCTATGCTTTTATTCCTCCGTAGATTACTTATCCCGCTCTGTCCGGCTTACCCTCCGTACCGCCCTCCCCTTTATAGTGCTGATGGATACCCCCACCATTTTCATACTTCCTCCCCCAAATTGCTTGTTTTCTGATCTTTTGAAATATTGTCATATAAAAAAATCTAGTAAATTACTAGGGTATAAGGAAATACCTACTTTAAGGAGTATATTATACCATGGGTAAGTTGTCAACCTAAATAATTGCCTTACTTTTATAGGTAAATGAAATCGCCTGTGGGAAAAATACGGAAGATTTTAGCAGTAAATATCAAAAATCGAAGAAAAGTTTTAGGTATATCCCAGGAAAAATTAGCGGAAACTGCCGGTATTTCAGCCCAAACGGTCAATGCCATTGAGGGGTGCCGAAAGTGGGTAAGTGATAAAACGATACAGAAGATATCGCTTGCTCTGCAAGTGGAGGACTATCAGTTATTGATACCCTTTCAGACAAACTCTGAAAATACTGCCGACCCGGCCGATTATACGGAGATACTTCAGGGGTTGAAAGAGGGCATAAAGAAAAATGTGGATGTGCTTTTAGAGGTACAATTTAGTGACGTCTTAAAAAGAACCCTAAAAAGTGCGCTTTGATTGGTTATGGCCCAATTTTCAGTTCCGGGGGCTGGTAAAGGCCGTCCAGGGGGAATTTGGCCGGGATGACGCATAGAACCGGAAAATCATGGTGTACGCAGCCCCTTCCAAAAAACCTTGAAAAAGGTGCGCTTTTTGCCCGTTGGCGGCTTTCCGAAAAGCCGGAAATAGATTTCCAGGTTTATTTTTCTTCTATTTACAAAACCTTATTTTTAGATTAAAGTATAGACATGGGAACAAAAATTAAACCGGTCCAACCCACCGAGATAAAAGACATCAGAATCGTTCGGGAAGTCATAGCGCAGATACGCAAAAAACCCTCCGCCGCCGCCCTCAAGCGGCATAAAGAGGAAGAAGAAATGCTCAATAGGCTCATGGAACCCATGGATTTACCCCGGTGTTTCGGTGTTAAAAAATGACCCCCCGTATACCCATCACCCGTAAAAATTCCGGCGGCTATTTCCATATAGAACAGCTACACGCTGTAGTTCCCCCTGGGGCATTTTCGTGTTCGATCCAGGAATACAACGAGTATCTGACACAAGACGCCCTCCGTTCCCAAAATGACCATATCGCCCTCACCTGGCTGCTATGGGAACGCTCTACCCGGAGTATTGTTGCCTATATGTCCCTCATTGCCGACGCCATCAAACTATCGGTATCAGAGAAAGAACTTCACAACCTTGATTACCCCTTCAAAACAGTACCCGCCATGAAAGTCGCCAAACTCGCCGTATCCCAATCCATTCAGGAAACGTACAGAGGCATCGGGTCCTTCATGCTTATAAACGCCCGCACCCTTGCTCGTATGTGCAACCGTCAACTTTTTGCAAGAACTCGCTTGCGCGATGGAGGCTTCCTAACCGTAGACGCCGACATAGAAAACAACGAAAGCGTACTAAATTTCTACGAAAAAAACGGCTTCATCCTTAACACCGAAATGAATAACAAAAACCGAAAAACCATCAGCATGAGAAAAGACATATTCGCATAATTAAAAGGTGGCACCAAAGATTTTAGCGGGAACCTGCGGCTTCTATTATACCGATTGGCTGAGGCCGGTATACCCCGAAGGTTGGAGAAAGGGCACCAGTAAAACCGATCCCCTTGACTTAATCGTCAAATACAACAATCATTAAAGTAAGCCTTGCGGGGCTTACCGTATTCATTGAGGTATGTGAGCCTAAAAAGGTGAGCATAAGTTGCCCGGTGGATACGGTTTTTTATTGTATATCCGAATCTACCGCTACCGCCGAATAGTAGTAGGCAAACCGCCTGCCTCCAATGGTCTGCTTTTTTATGGTAATCGTGATTTTACATAGTTTCCCATTGATTCTGCATTTGTTTTCAAAATAGCTGACTTCCTCAATTCCGGGGGTGTTTTTTTCATCTTCCGTGGTTTTCAGGAAAACTGCGGTTTCAATCATGGTGTCCAGTACCTGAATCGCAATAATGCGTTCCCGCGTCCTTGATTTGCTTCGCCATTCGCTGATAACCCGGTTGGATACCTCTATTGCCCAATTGGTCTGCTTATTGACGATAACCAGCGGGGGAACTTTGAGAAAGCGGCGCCGCGCCTCCTTTATGTATTTTTCTTTCAGACTACCGACAGAAAAACTCTTTTCTTCCTCCGTTTCCTCAATTTCTTCCACGAATAGAAGGATACTAAAATTAGCCTCTGGGGTATATAGGAGCCCTCATCTGTTTGGAATAATCGGCGTTATTTCTTTGAAGGTACGGTGGAGTTGGACTAGGCGGCTAATCTGGCAAAAATGCTTGTCGATGGGGGCCTGACCTGACCTTTTCCATCAAAGCCCACGAAACCCTGACCCATAAGGTAGACCCTGACGGCTGGAAGGAAAAGGCCGAAACCTACCGGGAGGCCATAGAGCCGGTTTTCCAGGCCGGGCGGTTGGAGGCGGTTTTATTCCAGTTCCCCTATTCCTTCCATATTGCCCGTTGCCTTGACAGAAGAATGTTATCTGGCTATATTGGCTATATGAAAACACATGAAAATACATGGCAGCTTTATACGGCGAAAAATCAGTTAAGCAGCATTATTGAGCGAACCGCTACTGCTCCGCAGACTATTACCGTGAGGGGAAAAGAAGCCGCGATACTTATCTCATGCGATGATTACCGGAAATTGAAAAAACCGAGAAAGAACATAGTTGATTGTTTGAGCGGTTATCTTGAGGATGATGATATAAATCTTTTTGAGAGGGATGTATCAAAGAAAGAACGGGGAACGCCGGTTGAACAATTTGATTGATACGAATGTCATTTCAGAGCTTGGGAAGAAAAAGCCTGATCTTCGCATTTTGGAGTTTTTGCGCGGCTTACCGCAGGATTCGCTTTACATAAGCGTTGCCACTATTGGCGAAATTGTAAAAGGAATAGAAAAGGCTGATGATAAGGCAAAGAAAAAACGTTTGTCGGCATGGTTTTCTCAAGTCCGTACTTGGTTTGAAAGCCACATTATAAACCTTGATGAAGATATTATGACCGAATGGGGCAAATTTGTTGCAAATCATAACCGGACACTTCCTGTACTGGATTCGCTTCTTGCGGCCACGTGCTTGAACCGGCATCTCACGCTTGTAACACGCAATGTCAAAGATTTTACCGATATAAGTGGGCTTTCAATAGTGAATCCATGGGATGATTAAAATGGATATATAGAGGAAGCAGCACCGTTTTGCGAGAAGGCCGTGCGTTCGGTATGGTGGCGCAAAGGTGCCGGCCACTTGCTTGTATAGTACAACTGGAATATGGCGAAAATACTCATAGGAACCTGCGGCTTCTATTAT
The DNA here is from genome assembly GCA_025997495.1 of Spirochaetia bacterium. Classification (GTDB taxonomy): domain Bacteria; phylum Spirochaetota; class Spirochaetia; order Treponematales; family Breznakiellaceae; genus Termitinema. Next base: position 22,385 of record BNUR01000009.1, read on the forward strand.
ACCGATTGGCTGGGGCCGGTATACCCCGAAGGTACGGCGAAAATGCTTGGATGCGTTAACTGCCCGAAGGCTCATGGGATTTCACAAGCCCTTCGGCTAGATTTTTACGTAGATAGGACATCACGCGGTTTTCATGTCATTAAAACGCCCGTTTTTGCGCTTTAGGGGCAATGTGGAGTGTGGAATGAATAACCGATATCAGGTTGTTTGCGGTGCGGGACGAATCCAGAGGAAAGGTGTTTTTATCTGCCCTTCAAATTTGGCAAGCTCGTGATGATCGCAGGTAACAAATGCCCCGCCATAAACAGAAGCGGCAGCAAGGCCGAAAGCGTCCGCAAGGGAAAACTGCTTGAGGGTGCTTTTAAGGCGAGCGACTTCATCAAAAACCGCGCCGTCGGTGGTGTCAATAACCATGAGGGCGGTTTCCCGCACAGTCTGCATAATCTCCCGCGCATGGTCTTCGCCCAAGTCTTTCATAAAGCCGTAATACACTTCAACCAGATTGACAATGCTGATATAGAGGTCCGTTTCACCTTCTTCCGCCTGGTCGAGCAAATCGTCCACCACATCGGCCCCTGGTTCATTTTTGAGCCAGGCAATAAGGGCGCAGGCGTCAAGAACCCCGGTCATGGGGCATTGCTTTTGGCACATTCATCAATCGACATGGCCGCAGACGCTTCCAGAACCCGGTCGGCGTGTTTCATGGCAAGGAAGCTGTCAACGGTAAGCGTAGAATTTTTGCACAATTCCCGCAGTTTCTGCCGTGCCGCCCTGGATTTTGCCCTTCCCTCGGCCTTATCGGCGGCAAAGAGGTCTGATGAGGCTGGCGTGAAGCTAAGTATGGTCCTTCCGGCGGGAAATTCGGGGGGAATGTCCAAATGAAGGTCAAGCCGGTGGCTGACGGGTATGTCTACCGTTTGTTCTAAAGTCATACCACAACCATAGCACATAAAACCTATTTTGGAAAGAATGGGGGCAGGATGCCATTCGGCTTTATGGCAGAAATGCCGGGGCATGGTGGGGGGCTGATGATAAGAAAAAGTTCAGCAGCCGGGTGTGGTAGCCCGGTATGACAAGCGCATAAGCACATATCCGCCTGTGCGGGCCGCAAAGGTCACCTTGGAGGGGAAATAGCGCAAAAAAACACTTGACTAGTAAGCCGGTTTACCCGTATTATATAAGAGTACTCGCAGGTGCTATTGATGCTTGCTCCGCCGAACAGTGTGTTCGGCATTTTTTTTATACTTCGGGGTGTATTAATGGCAAAACTAAGAGTAAATGTCTATATAGACGGCTTTAACCTCTATCACAGTACCCTCCAGCATACCCACCCTGATTTTCGCTGGCTCAATCTGTTAGCGTTGAGGAACTAGGGGATGTGTATTATTTTTCAGCCCTAACGACATGGGTAGAGGAAAAGGCTAAAAAGCACCTTCTGTATATCCATGCCCTCCGTTCCATCGGGGTAAAGGTTATTTTAGGACGCTTCACCGAAAAGGATAAAAAATGCCCCCGCTGCCATCAGGTCTATAGAACCCATGAAGAAAAAAAGACCGATATACATATCGCCATTACCCTCCTGGCCGATGCGGTACAGGACAAATTTGACACCGCCCTCATCCTGTCCGGTGATAGCGACCTTGCGCCGGTTACCACAAAATTGAAACAACTCTCTCCCGGCAAAAGAATAGGTATCATTATTCCCAAAGGGCAATATCCGGTAAACCTTAAACAACACGCCGATTATTTCAAGAAGATACAAAGCAAGGATTTGAGAAAATCGCTACTGCCGGAGGATTTATCTATAACGGGAAAATTATCACCGCCCCGGATGGGTGGCTGCCGGATGGTGATTAACTGACAACGGCGCCTCCTATGACGAAATCTGTTCAAACCGGCAGTATCGAAACATCCTGCCAGTTTGTGGGAAATCCCATACTTTTAAGCAATTCTCTTTTGGGGAACACCGGATTATCGGGGTGCTTGTATATCAATGTTTTTAAGCTGTCAAAGAAGCCGGGAAAGTTTCTTTCTTCGAGTAAATACCGTAGGGCAATGATCAGGGCAAAAAGGTCTTGGATACCATACTTGCAATCACCATTTTGGAAACGGGGAATGGCAAGTTCTTTGTGGAGACGCATGGAGGGCAATTTTCCTTTATTCACCGTGTAGTTAAAAAGCCGGTCATTGTGGGCGCAGGTGTTTCTAAATAATACCAATACGCTTATCATGGCGGTAAGCTGCGATGTTGCCGAGAGGTTTTTATATTCCTTGCTTATTTTTGTCTGTACGGGAACCGGCAGCATATCCAGCATTCGAAGTTTGTTCCGCTTTTATAGCGGCCGGTTGCCGTATCCTTAAAGGGGGTTTTATAGCCGTTGATGAGGGAAAAATAACCGATTTGAGTGAGCCGCTCTATGGCGTGGGGGATATCTGCAATGGTAAGACCTTTTTCGCCCTGTAAATGGCTATTTGCTGATCATAGGTCAAAAAAGGCTTTTTTATGGTCATGGATTCCTCTATAATATAAAAAAGGAGCCCTTAAGGACTCCTCCGGCCGCTTCGGTTCATAACCTCCGCAACACGATCACTGACTCTATGTTAAGGAATAATGGGGAATTGTCAAGTCCTCATAAAAAACACGAAAAACATGCCGATTTCCGCTAAAACCATACCTTTGGGTGATTTTTTCCTGAAAAATTCCGGCTTACCCTATGTCTGTGGAAAGGAAAATGTCCACGGAGGGTTTTATGGAAAACGAGAATAGCCTTTATTCACTTATCTCACTGGCGGACTTTAAAAGCAGCCTTGGTAAAGATGACCGGGAAGACGCTCTTTCCCAGGTGTCTTTGGTCACGGCAACTTTTACCATTGAGCAATACTGCCATAGAAGGTTACTGAAAAAGAACCGGTCTGAATATCAGATTTTTACCGGGGATCATGTGTTTTATCTGAAGGAATACCCGGTACGGGAAATCCTGGCGGTGTATCTTTCATCCCTCTATTCGGCGCCTGAATTGGTAGAGCCGGATTTTTACCACACGGCGGACATTGGGTCCGAGCCGGATGGTGATGATGTTGACGATATTCCTTTTTGTCTTTCGGTATCTCCAGGTGTGAGAATGATCCGGGGGATTTCTGCGTTAAAGATCCATTATCTGGCGGGGTATCAAACCGGGGAAGTGTGCTCTCCATACGGAGTGCCGGCGGATTTGGCTTCGGCGTGTATGGAATTGGCGGAATGGAATATGAAACGGTTTCAGGGCGGGAAGATTGGCGTTACCGGGGCATCGCAGGGGAAGTTTTCTAGCGGTGAACATCTGGAACTGTCTATGCCGGAGAATGTGCGGCTTCTTTTAGAGCCGTACCGGAGGCGGATGATATGAGCAAATTTATTGAGGAAAAGATTATTGACAGGGTCAAGGAGCTTTTAACAAAAAGGGTCAATGCGATTTTGATGGAAATGGAAGATACGATACCGGCTATCGAGTTGGGGGGCGGGATGACGCCTGAGATCGTGCTTGTCCAGGGGGAAACAAAAGAGAAAGACCGGATTATTGGGATGGAGGTGTATACCCTGACGGTGAGCTTTCCCCTGAGCGGGGAACGGCACGGGTACGCGTATGCTGCCGCCGTCCATCAGGCTTTGAAAGAAGATCACACCCTGGGGGGCATGGTGGATTGGGTTGTGGCCCGGAAGAAGTATGTGCCGCCGAAACAGGCGCATTGCGGGGATTTGTGGGAAATGATTTTGACCATGGTGGTGACGGTGGAGGGGATGGCTAACACCAGTAGGTGTTTTGGATGACGGTACAGGGGCGGGATTGCACTATTACTCTCAAAACACAGTACCGGGAAATAGGGCTGCCGTATGCCGAGGAAACTATTAGAGAAGCGGTATCACTTTTGCGGGAAAATCCGGCGATTGAGGGGTACGGGAACTGCGGGGCTATTCGGCAGAGTGCAGGGGTTATGGGGTGTGTGGTTACGCCGCTGTCTATTGAAACGGCTCCATTACTGTTTGTGCTGGCGTTGGGGCGGTCGGGTGTGCCGGTGTTTGTAAGTGAAACACGGGGGTTGTACCGCCATACCGTAAATCTTTCTGCTATGGAAAATGGGCTGCGCTTTGATTTGATACAGGAACGGGGGGCGGTGCGGACACTGTATGAGGGGTGCCGGGTTAAGGATTTTGAATTGCGGATCATGCGGGGGGAAGCCGTCAAATTGAAATTGAATATTACCGGAGATACACCCCCGGTGACGTATGCCTACCCTGACCGGCTTACGGTGCATGGCGGAGAACGGTTCAAGGAAAATGGGGTGAAGTACCGGATTAACGGAATGGACTATTCAAATATTTATGGGCTGACTATTGCGACCCGGAAAGAGGGGGGGACGCAAACGGAAGTATGGATACACAGAGTTTTAGAGGACACCGCGATACTGCCGCCACTTATTGAAACATTGGAAGTTACCGCACAATTGTACCGGGACGAATATGAGTACCGTTCCTATGGGGCGTTCCGGTTACGGCTTTCCCGGCTGGTGTTGATGGCTGATGAAACTGATATTAATAGCGGGGATGCGGTTATAGGGCCGTTACGGTTTTACTGCGCCGGGTTGTTTTCGGCGGATGTATTCACGGCTGACGAGGGGGTTATCGAATGAAGTTTTATGACATCGATACTGCATTGAGTGAAGCTATAGAGAAAGGAACTAGCCTGGTGCGGGTGCGGATTTGCCTTGACTGGTCGGGGGATGGTCATGTTGAAACGGTGTTTGAAAAGGACATTATTGAAGCTTCGTTTACCGGATTAAAGGAAGCTGCCGGGGGGACTACGGCACGGGGGGAAGTGTTACTTGACAACACCTACGGGGCGTATGCATGTGGAACACTTGGTTCGGGGCGGGAGGTGCGGGTTAGTTTTTCTGTTGGGGAGGGCCTACCTTATTTTGAACGATTTGTTTTCTTTGTGGATGATAAGGGGTTTCAGGATGTGCGGGGGCCGGGGCGGGTGCGGCGGGTACGCTTGACGCTGCGGGACAGGTCGGCGGTGTTGCGGAAAACTGATGAAAGCAAGGATTGGACTATGCCATCGGTGTTTGTCTACTCGGTGGTGTGCGATAAGACCCAGCCGGAAAAGTCACTGGTGCATTTGATTGCGCAACGGGCGGGGTTTGGGGTTAGCGATATTGATTGCGCTACTATTCCGGTTTCTTTGCCATACGCCAGGATTACGAAAAATGTGTGGGCGGAACTTTCGGAACTGGCTACGGCGTACCGGTGTCACTTGGAATGTCCGGTAGAAAAGCCCCTGGTATTTGCCCATTCGCCATACCAACGTGAAACGTTTGATGTTGATGTGGCTTCCTATACGTTTAAGGGCAGCGATATATTTTATCTGCGGTTTACGGAATGTGCAGAACAGTATCGTAATGCGGTGCGGCTTAAAATTAATCTTCCGGTTGTGTTGGAAAAACAAGCTATTTGGCGCTATGACGATCCGCCGGTGGTGTATAACGAATATTTGACTCCCCGGTATCCGTTTCGTTTTCCTGCAATACGAGAAATAGAGAAACCGGGATATGAGGCGCGGTACACGGTTAAGGATGGCGGTCAGGAACGGGCGGTTATTTATGCGGACCATCTTGATACGCAGGAAGAAGCGGAAATGCGGCTTGGTTATGACGGGGGAGCTTTCCGGTATTCCGCTTATGATGTTACAAGCCACCGTGACCGGGCCGGTATTACCTTACACCGTGATGGGGATGGCGATCTCTATGGGGCGGCGATTTATGGGCGGCCTATTGTTTTGGATCTAAACCGTTCATGTTTTCTTACGGATACAGCGGCGGTGGGTTTGCGGGGGACGGCGGCATTGAATGTAACCGGGGGGTATTTTTCAGAGGATGCTATAGACGGCCGCCCACAGTATGAGGATTGGGCGAGGCGGGAACTGGCGGAACGGCTGCGGGATAGGCGGGAGATTACGGTCAAGACGCATAGGGGGGTGTTTCATGCGCGGGTGGGGGCGGTGGTTATGGTGCACACGGCAGAAGAAACGGTACGGGGGACGGTGAACGCACTATCACTGCGGTATAAGAAGGGCGCTGCTTTTGTGGCGGCGTTTAGGATTACGGAAGGAGTAACGTATGACTGATGAGGACAGGCGGCTCTTTATTGAGAGTATTGCGGAGATGAAGGAACTCAAAGGTGAGATGAGGGAATTCAAAGAACATTTCAGAGAACGGGTTGAGCGGCTTGAAAAAAAGGAATTGGAACGGGGGCGGGATATGAAAGCTACCTTTAGTCTGTTGATTGCTTCGGCGGCATTGGTGGTTAGCATTATTATTAACTTTTTTAAGAATGGGGGAAAATGATGGGGTTGAAATGGAATGCGGTTTTTGACAATGAAAAGCGGGAGTTTGACCGGATGACGGAAGTGGAAAAGTTCCGGTACTTTTTACTGCTTCAATATAATTCGCCCTATGGGTGGGGGAAGGAAAATCCGGAAAGTTCGGATTGTTCGGGGGCGGTCTGTCTGGCGCTGTGTGCGGCTACCGGGTATTTTATTCGTACTACGGCGGATGACCTTTTTAAGCGGGTGTTTACAGTACAGAAGCCAGCAGCGGGGATCATCACGGCGGCGTTTTTTGTTGACGGGTCGGGGAAAGCCGGTCATGTGGCGGGGTTTGTTGGGGATGGGGTGATACTTAATTCCCAGGAAGGAGGGGCGCAGGTAAAGGGGCTGGAAGGGATTTCAGCATGGTTCCGGAACAAGGGGGTGACTACCGCTATCCGGGGATTGGACCGGGCGATGTTGGCACGGCTTGCTGTCGAAGGGAAAACACAGTACGGGCTTGATAGTGAATTGAGCTACTATTTTGATTAAGGGGTGAAGGGATGGCAAAGGGAAAAGAAAAGTTGTGTATTGACTGTTTGCATTGCAAAGTATCGGCACAGTCAACGGTGTACCGGTGGCTATGTTTTTGTAGCCGTTCAAAGCGCGGCGCCAATTATCAGGAAATCTACTGGATCATCAGAAAACCATGCAGGGCTTTTAAAAGCATGGAGGATTAAACGGTATGAGCGATAGTGACGGGATTCAGATTTCCGATAAGGCGAGTTGGGAACATACGGGGCGGGATTTGTGGATCATTTTGATGAAACGGCTTATTGCATTGCCGTCTAAGCTGCTGGGTTTTAAGCCCTTCTGTTTGTACCTTGCGACGTGGCTTTTAATGCAGGGCTTGATTCGGGATTGGATTTGGTTTGCCGTAATGGTGATGGTGTTGTTTGGGATTGTGGGGCTGAAAGTTATTACCCGATGGAGGAATGAGCATGAAGGATTTTTGGAAGGGGGTTATCAGCGGGGCGGGGGTCATCCTGGCGGTGGTACTGGTAGTAGTGGCGATTCGGTTTTTCCAGGAGAAAGACCGGGTACTGAATGAGATTAAGGAGCAGGAACATGAGATACAAATACTGCGGGAGGATTACGGCGCTCGTGATCCTCGTGAGTTTCTTGACGGGGTTCCCGGTGTTCGGGGAGCCGTCGATAGTGCAACCGAAGAATTCAACCGAAAACGGGATGCGGCTATTCAGCGAATTCGAGGTGGACTTGCTGATAGATGATATCACTACGGCGGCGGTTGAAGCGATTGAACAGGCGGCGGCTGAGGCGGCAAAGGCGGCGGTGATTGCAGGGATTGAACGGGAGGGGGTGCTGGTACAGGAGCGGGCAGCGGCGGTGCGGGAGGCGAACCATTGGAAAACGGAATACAAGACGGCTAAGGGCCGGGGGATTCGGAACATGGTGATTACCGGGGTGGTTTGCCTGCTTGGGGGGCTTTCTATCGGGATAGGCGGCGGTTTGATTTTGGGGAGGAGGTAATTTTGAAAGACAGGATTCGGGTTAAAGGAATGGTTACGGTGCGGGTGCTGGATCAAGACGGGAATGTTAAGCGAAGTGCGCCGGGTTTGTTTGGCCGGCTGTTACGGCTCCAGGGGCAGCCGATGGAATACCGGCGGCACAATATTGTTACCCGGCAGGGGGATGCGATGATTGCTGACGCTTTGCTACCTACGCCGGGTAAGGTGAAGGTTTCCAGTGCGGCGGGGTTTATCCAGGTGGGGACAGGCTGGACGGGGAATAGCACAAAGACTAATACCCGGTGCAATACGCCTACCGGTGCAATGAAAGCCCTGGATGCCGGATACCCTGCGTTAAAAGCGGCGTGGGGGGCCACCGGGGATACTACGCTGATGTACCGGGCAAGTTTTGCGGCGGGGGCTTTGAACGCTAACGGAATTAACGAGGCTTGCCTTTTGAATGGGAATGCGGCGGCTTCTTTCAATTTGGCATATGCACAGATTACGCCGGTAGTAAATGTAACAACCAGCGACACACTGCAAGTAGTATGGGAAATTACGATACTCGGGCAGTAAGGAGGTAAAGGGTGGCACGGTTTCTGCAATCACAACATGATTTTCCGCTTATGGTTAGCCTGGGGAAAAAAACGCCGTCATGGGAATTGAACCGCTGGGGGCGTGATGCCCTGCGGTTTGTTTCGCTTGATGACGGCGGGTATTCGGTGCGGGGAGACAAGTGGAAATTGCACTATGCCGGGGATACGCAAAGCCACCGGTTTACTATTCTGGATGAGGATCATTTTGAGTACGATATTATTCTTAATCGGGAACCGGAAAGCAATCGGCTCTTTCTTGCTATTGAGGGTTGGGAAGGGTTTGATTTCTTTCGGCAGCCGGATGCCCTCGGGCCGGAACATTTGCGGGGGAGTTATGCGGTTTATAAAAAGGAAACGATTGTTAATTCCCCGGCGTATCATGTGGGAACCGGGAAGATGTGCCATATTCACCGGCCTAAGATTATTGACGCGCGAGGGCGGTGGGTCTGGGGGGATGTGTGGATAGATAAGGGGGTGATGGCGCTTACCATACCGGAGGGGTGGCTGGGGGAGGCGGCCTATCCGGTGGTGGTTGATCCGATCATCGGCAGTAATACGGCTGGGGTGTATTGGGAGTATAAATATCTCGACAATGATAATTATGAGTATTATTTGGAAGATAAAGCGGCTGACCCTGGTACACAGATTGACTGGTATGCTAGTGATTATGGTATTGAACTTGACGCGACATACGTGTTCAACAAATATAAAACTCCCCTACAAATGAATGGAACGTATAATGCTTTTATATACATTCAAACTATTCCGGTTTTAAACGGTAAGTATTCTTACGCTCATAGAATGTTCCCTATTTTATACGGCGATCTTAATAATAAGCCGAAACAGATGTTGATGCAAAATGCCGCGATTGTGGATGCGGCGGCAAACCTTAGCAACGATAAAAATTTTACCCCCCGGTGGATTCAATCGACCCTTACCACCCACGGCGTCATCCCGGCGAACATCGATGTATGGTTTGGTTTTTATGGCGAAAGCGGCTGTACCAGATTTGATTATGGAGTTCCTTTGTGCCAAACTACCGGTCCCGGAACCTTTTCCTTTGAAGATGTACACCTTTATAATTCTTTGTATGATATGGCTCCCGAATATGATTTCTATGACTTTGGGATTTTTAATGATAGGTATGCCGGGGGTCAATATGCGTATCGTGATCCGAACAGGTATCCGGGCGCACGGTATGATTTGAAAGCAAGTATGTACCTGGGGATTCCTGCGGCTTATACCCGGACTCTGACGCAGGGGGTAAAGCTGACCGATACCCGAAAACTGACGGCGGTTTATAAAAAGACACTGGTTATGAATGGCAGGAATACTACGGCTTTGGGGCATGGGTCGGCGTATGTACGGAAACATACCGCCACAGTGAAAACTACGGATGTAGTTAATAGGATTTGGGCGATATGCCGGAAACTGAGGATGGCTGTTACTACCTTTGCTGCTGCGGGGCATTGGGGGGATTACATACGGACTTTGACCCAGGGGGTAATACTGACCGATACCCGTAAACTGACAGCGGCTTATAAAAAGACATTGGCCCAGAATAGCAGAAATACTATGGCCTTGGAGCATGGGACGGGCTATGTGCGGAAACATACCACTACGGTATACGGTACGGAAGTGTTTAGCAGAGTTTTGGGGATATGCCGGAAACTGACGATGGATGTTACTGCCTTTGCTTCTGCGGGGCATTGGGGGGATTATATACGGGGGTTGCTGGTGGATGCCGGAAGCTCTGCGGGGACGGTTCGATTGGGAAACTACTACCGTACCCAAAAGGATACGGCGGGGGCCACGGGGATACCGTTTAGGAGTATTGGGCATTTTATCAAGCTGGTAACGGTGGGGTTTGTGCGGGATTTTATTGTGCGGCGGTTTCTGAAAAGCAATGAGGAGCTTGTTTTGAAGTCTAAGGTT
>BNUR01000010.1 GCA_025997495.1 Spirochaetia bacterium
AGCATGCCGCTGAAGTGTTTTTCTTGCTCAACCTGATAGCCTTCCAGTTTCATACCATCCTGGATTATTGCGACACCGACTATCAAAAAGCCCGCGCATCCTGTTCCACACGGGTAGCTTTTTTTGAGGCCATGCGATTTTGCCTGCGTTTCGCTTACCACGATTCATGGTCTGCTTTCCTCGTCTTTCTCTATACCGATGGCGGGCTTGCCGATTCAGGGTAAATTTAGAATTGCTGATGCTGCCTACTGTTGTCTTGACCAGGAAGAGCTATGTATGGTAGGTTTATCAAAGCATTTCGGGCGCTTAGCTCAGCTGGTTAGAGCACCACGTTTACACCGTGGGGGTCATATGTTCGAATCATATAGCGCCCATTACATAAGTCTTCGTTATATAAGGAAATAGCCTGCCTTTTTACAATGCTGCGCCGGCAGCCGCCTGTCATACAATTTTCTCGACTGATACGAAAGTATAGGGCGTCACGGGGTACAGATAATTGCCGTGATATTAATGTCCGCCAGCTTTTTTACATACTCCGGCGTGATGCCGCCATCGGTTATTAAAAAATCAATTTTGTCCAGGCAGCCCAGGGAGGCAAACAACATCCGTTCCAGTTTGCTCGAATCCATCAGGAGATAGACGGTTTGGGCGGACTCAATCATGGCCTGTTTAAGGGGCAGATCGGTGAAACTGGGATAGGTTAATCCACATTCGATCAATTCCCTTTCCGGCGGCAACCAGCAGAAGGTGATCATAGGCCGGAGCCTTTTGACGAATCCCCGGGTCCTTCTGATGGATGATCCTACCCGGGGAATTGATGTCGCCAGTAAATATGACGTGTATACCATCTGTAAAAAACTTGCGGAAAAGGGCATGGGTATACTATTTGTGTCCTCCGAAATGCAGGAGATGCTCTCTATCCCGGATCGGATTCTGGTGCTTTCCCAGGGGCGGCTGAAGGGAGAGTTCCTGCATGAGGAGGTGACGGAGGAAAAATTGGTTGCCGTTTCCGCAATCACCATTGCCTCAAAAAAAGATTTGGAGGAACAGGATGGCAAGTAAATTACGGAACATCAATTTCGCCGAGGCGGCAATGAAACTCAGGCCACATTAAAACGGTGGTCTATATGATTTCCGGGGGCTGCGCCGCCGTGGTTGGTCTGATTATCAGTTCAGATGCCTTGGTTGTATCGGGGTCTACCGTAAAATATGGGTGTATCATCATCAAAAAAGGGGTAATACCCGTATATATATCAATTTCGGGTAATCCAAACACCTATAGCCTCCAGGATGACCCGCTTGAATTCGGCGCACTCAGGCGAGACAGGGAAGTCCTGCGCCCGCGGCCGTTCCGGCCGGATGTCGATGCTCATGGTGACACGCCCCGGTTTCCCGTTCAGAATGTAGACCCGGTCCGAGAGGGTCACCGCCTCTTCCACATCGTGGGTGATAAAGAGGGTGGAAAGGCCCATTTCACGGGCTATGCCCTGGTACCAGTTCTGCATTTTGATCCGGGTAATGGCGTCCAGGGCGGAGAAGGGTTCGTCCAGGAGGATCACCGGGTTTTGCGAACCTTCGAGCATACAGGTCCGCAGTAATGCTGCGCGCTGACGCATACCCCCGGAAAGAACCCGGGGGTATTTGTTTTCATAGCCCCTAATGCCGAAGCGGGGGAAGAAAGCGGCGGCATATTCACGGGCCTCCTTCCTGCGCAGTCCCCGGATTAAGAGGGGGAGGATCACATTGTCCAGGACGGTGCGGTGATCCAGGAGCAGATCCTTTTGGAGCATGTAGCTGACCCGGCCGGAAATTCCCGTAATGTCCTCACCGGAAAGAAAGACATGGCCGGCCTCGGGGCGATCCACCCCGGAAAGAACGTTGAAGAGGGTAGTCTTGCCCACCCCCGAAGGACCCAGGAGGGACACGAAGCCCCCCTGGGGAAGTTCCAGGTTCACATCTTCTACCACCGGATCCCTGTTATAGCATTTGGTGATTCCTTCGCAAGAAAAAAGCATTCCTGTTGCCCCCTTAGGGCAAATACTCGTTGGTAAAGCCCCGGTTCGAAATGTCTTTTTCCAAAAGCCCCTGCTCAAACATCCAACCGTAGAAACTGCCCCAGCGCTTCCCGTCGATTTCCCCCCAACGGCTTGCATCCCCCTGATATTGCCCCGCCAGATATTCCTGGCTGCGGAGTACAAGAGTTGGCTCAAGTTCCGGCGCGTATTTCAGCAGGATGTCTGCGGCTTCGGCGGGGTAGTCAATAGCAAAATCATAGCCCCGGCTTACCGCCCGGAGGAACTTTTTCACCTCATCCGGTTTGGCCGCGGCATAGGCGGTGTTGGTCACCAGTATTGGTGTGTAGAAATCGAAGGTGGGGTTTATCTTCCCCAGATCCAGATAATTGACCGCCGTCCCCCGGATTTCCGCCGCAATGCCGTCCCAGGCGTAGTATATCCAGATGGCGTCCACATCCGTTTCCAATGCCGAAAACGCGTCGGTGGCCGAGTTGGGGATCATCCGCACCGCCCGGAAATCACCGCCGTCATCCTCAACGATGGTACGGATAATCTCCGTAACCAGGGGTGATTCCCAGGTGGCGTACCGTTTCCCCGCCAAGTCCCGGGGCCGGAGTATGCCCGCCCTAGCCGGGGACATGATACCGCTGGTGTTGTGGTTGATAATGGCCGCTACCGCGATAACAGGCAGGGCGTCCTTGTCCCGGCCAATGGCGGGTCCCATGGACTCCTGAAAATCCACCGCAAACTCGGCGTTTCCCGCCGCCAGGAGCAGTAAGGCCCCATCCTCCGGAGGCTGCATGATCTCTACCTTCAGCCCCTCACCGGCAAAGTAGCCCTTTTCCAGGGCCGCATAGAGGCCGGTATGATTGGTGTTCGGTGTCCAATCCAACACCACCCGGATAGATCCGGCCTCCTGCTTCCGTTGGCAAGATGCCAGGGCAAGTACGCACAGAACCACTGCAACAAACACAAAACGCTTTTTCATCATAATACCTCCATTACTTCCATTACTTTAAGGCACGGGCGGGGAAGAGATGTGACAGGCGCTCATGCTGATGGGGGAATCTGCTCCCGGAGCCCCGGCCCCAGGGGGCCTAAAGGGTCTCCGTGCGCAGGGACACCCATATGCATTCGGCCTGTCACATCCCTTCCCCGCCCGCTCCGTAACGAATTTCCTTCGCTGCCATTAGTTTTTCAATCCTGCCAATACCGTAACGAATTTTTTTCGCCACCATCACTTCCGTCCCGTAATGTCTCTTCTCTTCATCTTCCCCCAACACTGCCCCCACACTAATGATATGGGCATATTCTCTTCTCTATTGTGCTTACCAGTTTCATTAAACACAGGCTCAGTAGCGCTACCAGTAATATCACCGCGAACATTTTGTCAAAGGAATAGGACTTCCGGACACGGGTCATGTAGACACCCAGCCCTGCGTTGCCCCCGAGCCATTCGGAAATTACCGCCCCGATGATGGCGTAGGAGCTTGAGATCCGAAGGCCCGAAAAAAAGGCGGGGATGGCCTCTGGTATTTTTATGTACCGGTATATCTGGCGGCGGTTTGCCCCCATGGATTGGAGGAGCCGGATGGCATCCCCGTCGGCCTGGGACAAGCCGGTCAAAAGGCCGATGGTCAGGGGGAAGAAGCAGGTCAGGAAGATCAGGGCGATCTTCGGGGCGGCGCCGTAGCCCATCCAGAGTACCAGCAGGGGGGCCAGGGCTATGGTGGGCATGGTTTGGGTGAGGAGCAGTACCGGGCTTACCGTGGTTTTGAGGAAGGGATTTGCGTCCATAAGGAGGGCCAGGATAAACGCCCCCAGGATGGAAAGCAGTAATCCTGCGGCGGCCTCAAAAAGGGTGTAGCCCAGGTGATGCATTAACAGAGGAAAATCCCCGGCAAAGGCGGCAAGCACCCCAAGGGGGCTGGGGAGCATGTAGGGCGGAACCAGGGCGGCCGTGCAGGCGGCCTGCCAGAGCAGGACCAGGGCGGCAATGAACACCCAGGAACTCCAGGAACGGTGCTTAGACATGGTGCTTTGTAACCTTTTTGGCTATGCTCCAGACTCCTTCGCCGGGGTTGAAGAATACCTTCATATAGGTGGAGACACTTTTCGCCCCCTCCCGTATACAGATGAGCTGACATTCCTTTGCGATATCCATGATCCGGTCGAAATCCCCCTCCACGGTAGTCTCGAAGGGCCCCACAAAGGTATTGAGCCCCGTTCCCTTGAGGTAGGCGATAACCGCGTCCACAATGCGGATCACCTCATCCCCCTCCGGGTTTTTCCCATCGGCCCGAACCTTGGGCAGTACCTGAATTGCCAAACTTGCCTGCGGCTGTTCCATCACATCACTCCTTCAAAAAAAACGCCCGGCCAGAAACCGGCCGGGCGCTAAAAAGCAGATTAATCCGTTGTACTCGAACCAAAGGTTCGCTGAACCCTGGTTCCGCGTACAACGGTCAGCTCCCTACGCCGGCATTATCCGGATCAGGTTTAAGGGTTTAAAGCGTTACGCCGCTTCCTCTCAGCCGGACTCTTCCAGCACCCCTGAAATTATAATAGAACCATACTATGGTTTACAAAATTAGTCAATAGATCGCAGTGCCGACATACCCGTCCGCTCCATCAGCGGCCCTTCAGGGAGGCTCTATCTTTCCCGGCTGATAGGCCCCCCCACTGCCGCATCAAAGCATATTCTTTTCTACCGCCCCAGAAGCGTATTAACATTGTTCATGGGGGATACTTCCTCCCAGCCGGTGGGGAAGTCGGGGCTTGCGGGGATGGCCCGGAGGAGGTTCATTTCCCGGGTTCCCCAGCGCTTGCCCCCGGAGAAGTCGCAGGAGCCGCCGAAGGGGATGTCGATGGGGGCCCGCTCCATGGCCGCCATGTAGTTTGCCCAGGTGATGTCTTCCCCTTCAATACGGCGCAGGCCCTCGCAGAAAAAGTGCGCGGCAATCCAGCCGTTCATGGAGTATAGGTTTAACGAATACTCCGGCTCGATCCACCGGTCGAAGAGGCCCAGGGCTTGGGTGTCGTGCATATCGATCCACCCCAGGCCGTAAACAGCAAAGTCATCTCCCGCAATCTGCAATACCGCATCGGAGACGGACTTGGAGGTATTTGCATAGCTGGTGATACAGTCCTGGTGCAGCCCCTGGGCGGCCAATTCCCCGATAATTGCCGGCAGGGAATACAGGAGACTGGCGATGATGATATAATCGGGGTTTTCCTGCTTAAGGGCGCCTACCGCAGCGGTTAGTGCGGCCTTCGCTTCAAGGTTACCGGTATCGGCAATACCGGTGGGAAGGCGCCGGATCACGGCCCGCACCTGGGGAAGGGCTGCCGTCTGCTCGATGATACCCCGGAACATGCCTTCCCCGGCTTCATCCCCGGTGTACACAATGCCGATGGTTTTTGCTTTGAAGACTCCGGCGGCGTAGCCCACCATAATCCGGCCTTCGGTACGGAATGTGGGTTGCACCGGGAATAGGTTGTAACCCGTGCCGTTGGTTTTCGCGTCCGTGGCGTAGAGTTCATTGATACCGGAGATGGGGAAGATCGCCGGTATGCCGTACTGTTTCAGGGCCCCCACCGTGGCCGCTACCACCGGAGTGCCGAAATGGGCCACGATGGCAAAGACCGCCTCATCCTCCACCATACCCCGGAGGGCCTCCCGCCCCTTTACCGGGTCAAACTGGTCGTCGTTGTTGTGGGTAAAGATGATCCGCCGCCTGTCAATGCCCCCGGAGGCGTTCACCATCCGGAGGTATGCCTCCAGCCCCGCATTTATGAGGATGCCAACCTCCGCCCTCAGGCCGCTGGTGGCGGCGGAATTGGCGATCAATACCCGGTCATCGTTGGCGCCCTGGGAATAGGCCACGCCCCGTGGCCCGGCCTCGCCCCGTGGCCCGGCCTCGCCCCGTGACCCCGCTTCGTCCCATAGCCCGGTATCAGGATGCACTGTCCGTCCTTCCGATAGTACGTCTGTTTTGGGGGCATTCGCCGGGGGAATGGGAACTTTGTTTCCCTCACAAGCCGCCGCCAGGATAGACGTTACCGCCAGAAGAGCAGCCAAAACCTGCGGGATCATGATTCGGCGGACTATCATCCGTATCATAAAACGAATTATACCCCCTTCCATAGGCAGGGGCAATAGTATATACTGGTCGCGAATTGAAAAAGACCGGATTACCGGGGGAACTATGATTCTGACACTTGCCCTATTGCAGATCTGTATTACCTTCTCATCGGGGGCTATGCTCTGTGTGGCTATCATCAACAGCAAACTTCCCCGTTCGCGCAGCTTTATTTTCCTTTCTATCGCAATTTTCCTGTATTCCCTTGCATACCTGATGGAGATTACCTCCAATAACCTGGGGATGGCGGTGATGGGCAGCCGCCTCCAGTTTTCCGTTTTGCCGATGATCGCGGTGTATTTTGCGCTTTTTGCCCAGGAGTATTATGACCGGCCTCTGCGTAACAATGTGCTCAAGGTTCTTATATTAGCCTATCCCTTTATAAACGGGGTGATGCTTATGTCCGGGGATGTGTTTTTCCCCTATTTTCCCTACTTTGCCAATGTGCTCTACATGCGCAGCCCCTTCCCCCATCTGGTGTACGCTCCCCGTGTCCTGTTCCTGGTGAATTCGGGTTATGCGTTCCTATGCGTGGTTTTCGGATTGGTTTATATCCTCCGTAACATGGTGAAGGGCGACCGGAACCTGCGCCGGGCCTCATACCTGTTCCTAATTGTTATCCTGGCGCCGACCATTGCCTTTACCCGCTTCTATTGGGACCCCGCAGGCTATGCTTCCGGGTATAACCTCAATGCTTTCTCCATGGCAATAGTTGAATTGGTCTTCGGCTACCATACCCTGCGCTTCCGCATGGCGGACTGGATGCCCTTTGCCCGGGAAAGTGTACTGGAAACCATCAACGACGCCTTTATCCTGCTGGATTCACAGGGCCTTTTCCTGGACGCCAACGTCACGGCCCAGCGTTACTTTCCCGCCATAACCCGGCTTCCGGCGGGGACTCCCGTTTCCCGGGTGGCGGGTTTCCCGGCGGAAATCCTCAGCGCAGAGGTAACGAGCCATGAGTTTTCCATCGGGCTGGTAAATGATCAGGGGCAGGAGGAAACCAAAGAACCGCAGGTTCGCTACCTGCGGGCCTCCAAATCTCCGATCCATTACCGGGGAAAAGCGGTCTGCTTCTGCATCATGGTCTACGATCTCACGATTTCCACCACCCTCATGGCCGCCAAGGACGCCGCCGAGGATGCCAGCCGTGCTAAGAGCGAGTTCCTTGCCAACATGAGCCACGAAATCCGTACCCCCATGAACGCCGTTATCGGCATGACCGCCATAGGTAAAGCCGCCACGGAAATTGCGCGAAAGGACTATTGCTTCGGCAAGATTGAGGATGCCTCGACCCACCTTCTGGGGGTCATCAACGACATCCTGGACATGTCCAAGATTGAAGCGGGCAAACTGGAATTGTCCCCGAAGAGTTTTGATTTTGAGAAGATGCTGCAGCGGGCGGTGAATGTTATCAATTTCCGGGTCGATGAAAAGCGGCAGAAATTTACGGTTCGCCTGGACAAGCAGGTTCCCCGAATGCTGGTAGGGGACGACCAGCGGCTGACCCAGGTGATCACCAACCTGTTAAGCAACGCGGTAAAGTTTACCCCGGAAGAAGGATCCATCCATCTGCGTACCCGGTTTGTAGAGGAACATTGCGGTCCTGATGGATCCCCCGGTCTCTGTACTGTGCAGGTGGCGGTGACCGATTCAGGCATTGGGATTAGTGAAGAGCAGAAGGGCCGGCTCTTTGTCTCCTTTGCCCAGGCCGAGAGCAGCACCTCCCGGAAGTTCGGTGGTACCGGCCTTGGGCTGGTCATTTCCAAGCGCATTGTGGAGATGATGGATGGGAAGATCTGGGTCGAATCCGAACTGGGCAAGGGCTCCACCTTCGTCTTTACCATTCGGCTCCCGCAAAGTACGGAGACAGGGGCGGAACTCCTCAACCCCGGGGTAAACTGGAAGAGCATCCGCGTCCTGGCGGTGGACGATGAGGATGTAACCCGGGAATACTTCTCCGAACTTTCGGCGCGCTTCGGCATTAACTGCCATATCGTTGCCAGCGGGGAGGAGGCGGTGGAACTTATCATGCAGGGTAATACCTACGACATGTACTTCATCGACTGGAAGATGCCCGGCATGAACGGCATGGAGCTTGCCCGGAAAATAAAAGAATCCGGCGGCGGCAAGTCAATCGTCACCATGATTTCCGCTGCGGAATGGCACTCCATAGAGGAGGAAGCCAAAGCGGCGGGGGTAGATAAATTTCTTTCCAAGCCCCTCTTTGCCTCCGCCATCGCAGACCTCATCAACGAATGTATCGGATCGGAAAACAGTATCCGTGTGGGCGGCGCCCAGGTGGAGAAAGACGCCGGCGCAAGCCTTTCGGGGATCTTTGCGGGCCGCCGCATCCTTCTGGCGGAGGACATGGAGATCAATCGGGAGATTGTCCTGGCCCTGCTTGAACCGACGGAGCTGATCATTGACTGCGCGGAAAACGGCCGGGCTGCGGTAGAACTGTTCAGCGCCAACCCAAGCCGTTACGACATGATCTTTATGGATGTCCAGATGCCCGAGATGGATGGCCTTGAAGCAACCCGCCGTATCCGCCAACTGGAAAATGAAGTAGCGCTTGTCACCGGAGATTGGAAGGGACCGTATGTCCCACACATCCCCATCATAGCTATGACCGCCAACGTATTCCGGGAGGATGTAGAGAAGTGCCTGGCTTCTGGCATGGATGACCATGTAGGCAAGCCCCTGGAACTGGACGAAGTAATAGTCCGGCTGCGCAAGTACCTTAACAGAAAAGAACGTACTTGAGTCTATGCTACCAGGTTGACAAGGTTTCCGGCGGCGCTGGCCGGGGCGGGTTTGTAGGGCATGGCGGCGCTGGCTGCCTGGGCCGCCCGGATCTGGTTCCGGTATTGGTCGATCAGGGCGTCAATCCGTTCGTCGGAGGCGTCGGTGGGCAGGGCGGGTTCGGGCCTTTGTTTGATTTGGGTAAGACGGTCAATGAGTGTATCCAGGATTTTTAGCCTGCTGATGGATACCCCCCGGCTTCCTTCCGGCGCCGGAGTCCCGGAAACATGCCTGAAGTGGGAATAGATATAGTTTGCCGGGGTCACCGGCAGGGACATCTTTCCCCCCGCCGAGGCGCTGATTGCATAGCCAATGCTGGGAACGGCGTTGTTGATGGAAACCCCGGGACTCATCTTTTACCATTACTCCTTCTCTTTGTATATCGGAAGGTGAAATGGAAAGATTAGGATTACCCACGAACGCATCAAAAGAAGGGCGGAGTTCCTGTGGTTTGTGAGGTTCGTGGGTAAATCCTGGCTCAGGGCCTTACCTTTTTAGTTTATCGATAAGGGTATCGATCTCGCCGGCCATCTTTTCAAGAAAATTCGTTTTTATTGATTCTCTATACGCTGTTTGTGAAGGGGTTTCGGCCTGCGCCGGCGTCTCATCGTAAAACAACCGGTAGGCTTCAATGTCCAGGGCATTGGCCAGTTTTCCGATAAAGGCAAAGGAGGGATGCCCGCTCCCGCTCTCAATCTGCCTGATATACGAATGGGCTGCATTACACCGTTCCGCCAGTGATTTTTGGGAAAGTCCCCTATTTTTACGCCATTTTTTTACATTGTGGACAAAGATTTGATCCAAATCCATATTTTGTACTCTAGGGATGTCCCTTTTTTTGTTATAGAGACACTTGACACATACATCATGATTATTATATGATCGTCTAAATCGTACAATTCATCAAAAAGATTGAGGATTTTACGAAAATCGGTGGTTTAACGGCATTGGAGGTGTCCGCTATGAAATATACCATACCAGGAAGCGCCTTTGCTCTTTTTATGGTAAGCGCCTTTGTTTTTACCGGTTCGGTAGGGGCGCAGGAGCAGATGGAGATACCGGACGATCATGTACAGTTGGCCATCTCAAATCCTTTGTACCCGGTTACCGCCGGGGATGTGTATTCCCTGACCTATGCGGCCGGTGGGGGAGGCGCCGTTAAGTACCTTATCACCGTGGATTCTACCTACCGGATTAGGGTTTCCAACCTGGCGGTTATTGATGTTACCGGTAAAACCTACCCCACATTAAAAAAGGAAGCAGAAACTATTGTCTCCAATAACTACCCCCTGAGCGGGGCACAGCTTATCATGGTCAAGCCCAGTTCTTTTACCGTCTATATCAAGGGGGAGGTCACCACCGCCGGGGAACGGACAACCTGGGCAATGGGGCGCCTTTCGTCCCTGGTTGGGAACAGTTTTTCCGCCTATTCATCCATCCGGAACATCACGGTTACCTCTACTAACGGGCGGGTCAAAACCTATGATCTCTTTAAGGCGCAGCGTTTCGGGGATCTGAGCCAGGATCCCTATTTGCGGCCTGGTGACATTATTACTGTGAGCCATCTTGACCGGAAAATTTCTATTCATGGCGAGGTTGAACGGCCGGGTTCCTATGAACTGTTGCCGGGGGAAAATATTAAGGACTTGATCGTTAATTATGCCAATGGCTATACCGCCAGGGCCGATATCGGCGGTGTAGGTATAAGGCGATACGAAGAGGGCAATCTTGGTATGGGTAATATCATCTATCTGAACCAGGAAGAAATAAACGCCAATTATTCATTGCAGAACTTTGATGAAGTATTTGTTACCTCAAAGTAGTTCTTTCGTACCTAATGGAGGATAGAGAAAATGAAACGGATGATGCAGTTTATATTATTTTTCATCGTAAGTACTTTTGTTTTTTTACAAGTGGGCCGGGCGCAGGATATACAACCGGGCCAGTTGCAGGATATAGAACTTCTTGCCTTATCAAAATCCAATTATCAGGTCACTGCCGGGGATGTATATACCCTGACCTATAACGATACCGTCGAGGTTATCACCGTAGATTATTCTTACCGGCTCTCGTTTCCGGGATTGGGGGCTATCAGCGGAGAAGGAAAAACCTACCCCCAATTGAAGCGTGAGGTCGAAACTATCATCACAACCAGATACCCCCAGAGCGGCGCACAATTTACTCTGACCAGGGCCAGTACATTTGTCGTATATATCAAGGGTGAAGTGAGTCGCGCCGGAGAACGGATAACTTCAGCAATTGGGCGTCTTTCGTCCCTGGTTGCGGGTGACCTTACCCAATATTCATCCACCCGGAACATTACGGTCACTGCGATCAACGGGCAGGTTAAAACCTATGATCTCTTCAAGGCCCAGCGTTTCGGGGATCTCGGCGATGACCCCTATTTGCGGCCCGGGGATGTTATTACCGTTAACCCTCTTGACCGGAAAGTTTCTGTTTTCGGCCAGGTTAAACGGCCGGGTACCTACGAACTCATGCCCGGGGAAAATCTCCGGGAATTGATCCAAAATTTCGCCAACGGCTATTCATCCAGGGGAGATCCCGGCAGGGTAGAATTAACGCGGTACATAGAGAACAACGATGGTGTAGCGGAAACGATCTACCTGACCCGGGAAGAAATAAACGCCGACTACCCCCTACAAGACTCCGATGCGGTATACATACCGTTAAAGTAGGGGTTATGACAATTATTGCCTTATAAGACATTTTCTTCACATCCCTCTATTCAGCCGGTTCCAGTCCGAAAGCCGCCGGTCCAAAGAGCGTACGTCTCCCCGGCCCGTGGCGCGGATGCGGTCGTGCAGGTAGGGGAGGATGACCCGTTCCTTAATGGCTATCCAGTTCCGGGGAAGGATGTTCGGCGGGGACAGGAAGCTGCCCGGGGGCATGTGACCCAGGAGGCTGGGGTAGAATTGAGGGAAAACCTGCTCCGTTACGGTTCTAAGGGCGGAAAAGCCGTTGGCTATGCCGAACCGGGTTTCCAGGAGACGCTTGTTTTTTCCCTCCTCCAGGAACAGCCGCTGGGTTTCTTCCCGGAAAAACCATAGGGTAAATGCCTCAGCGGCTTTTTGCGCGCGGCTGTGCCGGTAAATTCCGTAGTACACCATGTCCTCCGAAATGGGGATGGTGTCCTCCCCGGCTATCCAGCGGAAATCCAGGTTGGCCCGCTGTTCCTGGGACAGGGTAAACAGGACGGAACTGGGTAGGTAAAAAAAGAGCACCCGCCCGGAAGTGACCAGTTTGGCCGGGGGATCGTAGAAATACTTGAAGGAAAAATCATCCTCCGCCTGAATGTCCGTATTGGCCTCCCGTATCCAGGATTCGACATAGGCCAGGGATCGTTCCAGGGCATCGTTGTCCCAGGTCAGGGGGGAAGCTTCCCGGAAAGAAGCGCCTCCGAGTACGGCGTTGACAAAGAGAAAATCATCATCCCAGGAGGGGGAAAAGCCCATCCGGGAATACACGCCCTTGGTTTCGACATTGTAGGATTTGCCCAGGGCTTTAGCTTCTTCAAGACCCAGGGTGAAGGGGTTGGACAGGATTTCCCCTTTGTCCCGGGCGAAGATAAGGGTGGGGATGTTGAAGGCAACCGGGAGCAGGTACTGTTTGCCGTCGATATTCCCCAGGGCAAGCAGGGGCGGGTAAAAGGATTCCCGGGACAGCCTTTCTTTTTTAAAGAACTTGTCCAGGGGCCGGAACAGAGACCGGGTGGCGGCGCTTTTTAGCCAGTTTCCGGCAACAATATCCGGGGGGCTGCTATCCTTATCGGTTAGCTGCCGGGCCGGGGATTCAAAATACCGGGTTTCAATTTTATAATCCCCCTGGGCGGCGTTAAAGTATTCGGCGTACAGGGCAAATTCGGGCCGGTCGGTCCACAACACCGCGGTGGTGGAACTTTTCGCGCAGGAGGAAAGGAGCAAGAGCAGCAGCAACGGAAGGAGAGCGGGAACCAGGGATGCCCAATAGCGCTTGCAAAATATCATCTTCGAAAGTATAATGAAATATCATGCAAATTCAAGATCCCCAGATAATCAGGCTCATCGACCGCATAGGCGAGCATTACCGTTCGAATGTGGCAAACCGGTTTATCCGGCCCGCGCTGTTACAGCTTTCAATAGATAAACAGATGTGGAGTCTGATTGATGTTCTTATGGAACAGGCGGATCGATACCAGGACTATGAACTGGGGGAACTCTACCGCCAGCTTGTGGCGGCGGCGGAGTTGGTGTACCAGTGCCGGATAACCCTGATCCCGGGTCTCCGGAGCCGTCCGAACATGGGCGCTATATCAGGCCCCGATAAGGTTCTGAGGGAAATGGCGATGAGCAACTTCCCCTCCAACCTCCAGGTTCTGGCGGATCTTCTGAACGAACTTTTTGTGCTGCTGGTGGAAGCGGATAAAACCCTGGCAAAGGGCCGCAAACCCCTCTACGCCCAGATGCCGGAAGTGGCAAACCTGGGCAAACTGCTTATCGAGTAAATAATAGTGGAAAAAAAATCAGCCTTTGTAGCGGTGGTGGGCCGCCCCTCGGTGGGGAAATCCACCCTGGTCAACCTGCTCTGCGGCCAAAAGGTGGCCATTGTCAGCGCAGTTCCCCAGACCACCCGGAACGCCATCCGGGGCATCGTCAACCGGATCCAGGGGCAGCTTATCTTTGTGGACACCCCGGGCCGCCATGTTTCGGAAAAAAAGCTGAACAAAAAATTGATGGAAGTGTCGGATCGTGCGGTAGCGGAGGCGGAACTGATACTTTACCTGCTGGACGCCGCCCGTCCCCCCGGCGCCGAGGAAGAGGCCATTGCCGCGGACATGGCCCCCCTGGCGGGAAAAGCCCTGGTTGCGGCAGTAAACAAGATGGACGATGCGAAGGCCGACTTTGCGGGGGTGCGCAGTTTTATTACCCGTATGCTTCCGGAACTGCCCGATTCCCGGATCTTCAAAATATCCGCCCTGAAAAACGAAGGTGCGGAAGAACTGCTCCACTGCCTTTTTGATATGGCTGGTGTTGGAGAGCCCCTCTACCCGGAGGAATACTACACCGACCAGGATCTGGGTTTCCGTATCGCCGAAATAATCCGTGAGAAAGCCATTAACCGACTGCGGGAGGAACTGCCCCATTCACTGTACGTGGAGGTGGCGGACACAGAATTGCACAGTGAAGGTGATGACCCGGCAAAAACCCGGCTCTGGATACGGGCATTTATCATCACCGAGCGGGAATCACAGAAGGGCATGGTGGTAGGGAAGGGCGGCGAAATGATCAAGGCCATTCGTCAGGCGGCCCAGAAAGATCTGAACCGCATCCTGGACTGGAAGGTGGAACTGGACCTCCGGGTTAAAAGCGCCCACGACTGGCGGCATAATGACAAGGTTCTGCGGCGGCTGATTTCACGGGAATAAGAGAAGAGATTTAACCACAAAGGACACGAAGGACACAAAGGAAGAAAGAGAGGGGGTATGGGTATGGGTATGGAAAAGAAAATCTCCCCCGCCAACCCCATACCCCCTCTCTTCCTTCGTGTTCCGCGAACCAAAGGTTCGATGTGTCCTTCCTTCGTGTCCTTCGTGCTTAAAGTTCTTCCTATTCGTTACAAAAATTATCTATCTGCGCGAGAAGTTCTGTATACGTATCCACACAAACAATATCGCTGTTGCTTGAGCGTATCGAATCGGGGGCGCGGAAGAGGCAGCCTGCGTCGGCTTCGCGGATCATTGCAAGGTCGTTGAAGGAATCCCCGGCGGCAAAGATTTCCAGGTTCATAGACTTGAAGGCCTGTACCGCCTTTTTTTTGCCATCCTTCTGGCGGAGTTTGTAGCCCGTGACGGAGCCTTCGGCGGCAGTTACCAGGCTGTTGCAGAAGAGGGTGGGGTAGTTTAGTTTGGCCATGAGGGGCTTGGCGAACTGCTCAAAGGTATCGGATAGGATGATAAGCTGGGTGCGCTCTTTCAGGGCGGCGGTAAATTCCACGGCGCCTTCCAGGGGATTCATGGTTCCGATGACCCGCCGGATGTCCGCCAGCTTGAGGTGATGTTTAGAGAGGAGATCCAGCCGGAAGGCCATGAGCTTGTCGTAGTCCGGCTCGTCACGGGTGGTGCGCCGCAGTTCGGGAATCCCCGCGGCTTCTGAAAAGGCTATCCATATTTCGGGAATTAACACCCCCTCAAGATCAAGGCATACGATACGCATAGATTTGGGATTGTAGCATATGAGGAGCGTGGGGTACAAGGACAAAGGAATCGCGCACCATCAAGTTTGATAACACCATTTGGTGTGCAGCCTATACACCAAGCTGTAGTGAAGAAAACGTATATTCCCTTTTCAGAGCGGCTCGCTGATTATCCTTCCGGCAACTTTATCCAGCTTTATCCGCACATGCTTCATCGGTTCAGAAACAAAGAGGGCGAATTCGCAAATTTCGATAAGGGTTCCCGGGGCGATTTCCCCATCCACCTCCACGGCGGCGTTTTCATCGGCGTTGATCTGCCCCATAAGATCCCCTATCCGGGCGGCGGTTTTCTTCTGCTCTGTTTCCAGTCGGTGTAAAACTTCCTCCAGTTTAGCCTGTTTTTCCGGATCGGGGTTTGCCATGATCTCCCGCAGTTTCGCCAGCTTTTCCGACAGAACCAGCAGGATTTTGTTGCACTTTTCCTTGTCCTTTTGCCGGGTAAAATCGATCCCGCAGTGAATATGGGTGGCCTTTCCCGCGTCCTTCCCTATGTTTCCGGCCTTGATCCCGTGGATGGCGTAGACTTCCCCCCCAAGGATCTTTCCCTTTTCGCCCATTTCCACCGTTTCCATGGTAAAGATTTTGGAATTGACGATCTCCGAATCAACGGTGATGGTTTTTCGTACCGCCGCTTTACAGTTGTCGATAAACTTCGTCCGTAGATACCCCCCAACCTTCAAATAGGCGCGGCCCCGGCCCACAATACCCCCGGCCACAAGGAGGTCCCCCTTAGTAACCATTTCGGTCACATCCAGGGTCTGTTTTATGGTGACCGAGCCGCCGGAATAGAGCTTGAACCCATCCGAAACGGCGCCGGTTATGGCGATATCACCGGGAAAAATGATATTACCGGTGGCATATCCCACGGAGCCCTTTATCTCAAGGTTTTCCTGGACGTGCAGAACCTTGTGATCGATTATCAACTGCCCGTTTGTCCCCGCACTGATGTATTTTTCCGTAACCCTGGTATGCTCACCGGCGGTATACCCTTCGATCTGCTTTACCCCAAAGGGAATCACCGTGCCGTGAATATTTTTCCCTTCCTGCCCCGGTATATGGGGCTGCTTTGTGGCCAGAACCTGATCCTTTTTTACAATAGTAAAGGGGGAAAAAGTACGGTAATCAATCTGATCGTTCCGGTTCTTATCGGCAACCGGCTTTTTTTCTTCCGCCAAATGGGGGTTTATCGCAAAATACTCGATAGTTTCCTTTACCGATGGGTGTCCCATGGCAATCAGGACATTGGATATGGGTATCCGGTCCAGGTTGCACTTAAGGGCGGTATCCTTGATGGTGTCCCAGTGGATTCCGTGGACAATATTCAGGGTATCAAGCAATTTGAGGATATAATCGTTGGTAACCGGGAGGCCGCCGCCCTGGGGGGGGATAAAATCGGCCCAGGCTTCAATATCGTCCGGGGAGAAGCGGATGACGATTTTTCCATCATTTTTGTTGAAGGTAACGCTTGAACTATCCATGGGTCTCCCTTTTTCAGTATCGGTATCTAAAAATAAGAAATGAAGAGGATAAACCACTGCCGCTTGCAAAGCCCCTCCCGGTATTGTATATTTATGCAGTGAAGGAACGGGCGGCCCGCCTAAAAGCGGTGCGAAATTTGATAAAAACATACCGCATTGAGTCCCAGGAGGCCCTGCTGGGCTATTTACAGAAAGAAGGCTTTATCGTAACCCAGGCGACCCTGTCCCGGGATTTGAAGCTCCTAAAGGTGGGCAAAATTTCCGACGGCCATAACGGCTATGTGTATTCCCTGCCCGGAGACGACGAGCAGCAGGAAACCGAACGAACCTATGCCCACGATTTCCTTAGGGGCTATATTTCAATCGAATGGTCGGGGAACATGGTGGTAATCAAGACCTATTCGGGCCATTCCGACGCGGTTGCCCTGGCGGTAGACACCCTGGCCCTGGAGGATGTTCTGGGCACCCTGGCAGGCCGGGACGACACGGTTTTTGTCTGCCTCCGGGAGGGAATTACCGGGGAGGGCTTTATGAAGCATATGAAGGAACGTATTCCGGAACTGGAAGATTAGAGAAGAGGAGGAGGAGGAAGAGAAGAAGAAGAGGATCAACCACAAAGGACACGAAGGACACAAAGGTGAAGAAAAGAGAAGGAAGAGGGGGGCTTGTGATCTTTTTCTCTTCCTTTGTGTTCCTTTGTGTCCTTTGTGATAAATTCTTCTCTTGTGCGTTTATGGTTAAATTTTCTTTTATTTATGTGGTTATGAGGAGCAAGATATGAAGTATGTTGATTTTGACAAGACAGAGGCGTTTAAGAAGTTGTCGGCCCTTCCAAAAAAGGGGAAGGATTTTACTTCTCTACTGACTGCCGGGAGGGTGAAGGCCAGTAAAGTTCCCTCAGGCGGCGGGCTGACCTATTCCTGGGCGGCCAAGGGGGTGGAGAAGGCCGAGTTGGACGCCCTCCAGGCTCTGGCGGATGAGCAGGATCTCATCGGCAAGTACAAGGCGCTGCTGGATGGGGATGTCGTCAATACCGGGGAAAAGCGGAAGGTGCTGCACCATCTGCTCCGCGGCCAACTGAGCAAGCCGGTTATTCATGAAGGTAAGGATCTGGGGAAGTTTTATGCTCAGGAACTGGAACGGTTTTCTGCCTTTGCCGAGCTGGTGGAGGCGGGTAAAATCAAGGGCGCAACCGGGAAGAACTTTACCACCGTGGTTCAGATCGGTATAGGCGGTTCCGATTTAGGCCCCCGTGCGCTGTACCTTGCCCTGGAAAATTGGGCCGCCAAAGAGGGCAAGCACTACCTTAAAGCAAAGTTTATTTCCAACGTAGACCCCGACGATGCCTCCCAGGTCGTCTCTTCCGTGCCCCTGGACGAAACAGTATTTGTGCTGGTTTCCAAGAGCGGTACCACCCAGGAAACCCTGTCCAACGAACTTTTTGTTAAGGAAAAGCTTGCAAAGGCCGGCCTCGACCCCAGCAAGCACATTGTAGCGGTGACCAGCGAAACCAGCCCCCTGGCCCACAACCCGGCCTACCTCGATTCCTTCTATATTGATGATTTTATCGGCGGCCGTTACTCTTCCACATCCGGCGTCGGCGGGGTGATCCTCTCCCTGGCATTCGGCCCCGCCGTCTTCAAGGAACTCCTGGAGGGCGCCCACGAGGTTGACAAACTTTCCCTGGAGCCGGACATCCTCAAAAACGCCGCCTTGCTGGATGCCCTCATCGGCGTCTGGGAGCGGAACTTCCTCGGCTACCCCTACACAGCAATACTGCCCTACAGCCAGGCCCTGTCCCGTTTCCCCGCCCACCTGCAGCAGCTTGACATGGAATCTAACGGCAAGCGGGTTAATCGCGATGGTTCCCCGGTACACTATGTTACCGGCCCCGTGGTCTTCGGCGAACCCGGCACCAACGGTCAGCACTCTTTCTACCAGTTGCTCCACCAGGGCACAGACATCATCCCCCTCCAATTCGTAGGCTTCACCGACAGCCAGCGGGGTGACGACGTAACCGTGGATGGATCGGTCAGCCAGACCAAGCTCAAGGCGAACCTGGCGGCCCAGATCGTGGCCTTTGCGAAAGGGAAAGCCGACAGTAATGGTAACAAAGAATTCCCCGGCGGCCGGCCCTCAAGCCTCCTCTACGGGAAACGGCTTACCCCTGCGGCACTGGGGGCGCTCCTGGCGCACTTTGAAAACAAGGTAATGTTCCAGGGATTTGTGTGGAACATCAACAGCTTTGATCAGGAAGGGGTTCAGTTAGGAAAGGTGCTGACCAAGAAAGTTTTGTCGGGCAATTCCGGGGATGAGGCCTTGGATGCGTACAGCGAAATATTGGGAGTAAAGTAATATAAGAGAAGATGATACAACCACGAAGGACCTACTGGTCCTCGGACACGAAGTAGAATTCAAAATTCTTATTCTTTCTTTCTCTTCCCTTTGTGTCCTTCGTGTCCTTTGTGGTTGAACATTCTTCTCTTCGTTACTATCAATTAAAAGGAGTCTTTATGAAACAGAAGCCGGTTATTCCTGCGGGAAGCGAATGGGTAGAAAAGAATGCACGGGAGTTCCCCGGAACCCCCTTTGCACGGATAGGGGATGAATGGACCCTTATTACTGCCGGTAGTGTGCGGACTGGTAAGTCCGTTACTGCGGATAAAGGCAACTGGAACACCATGACCGCCTCCTGGGGCAGCCTTGGGGTGCTCTGGGGCAAAGACGTGGCTTTTATCTTTATCCGGCCCGTGCGTCATACCTTTGAATTCGCCAACGCCAATCCCCTGTTTACGCTCTCCTTCTTTGACAAATCCTACCATAAAGCCCTGGCGGTCTGCGGCGCAAAGTCCGGCAGAGACATCGATAAAGCTGCCGAAACAGGGATCACCCCCATCGTCTTCAAGGACGGCAGTATTGGGTTTAAGGAAGCTACGGAAGTCATCACCTGCCGCAAGCTTTACACCCAGGACTTTGATCCCTCAAAATTCCTTGAACCATGGATTGATACCGAATGCTACCCGCAGAAAGACTACCACCGGATGTATGTGGGGGAGATTACCAGCTTACGGGTGAGGGGATAATCACCCTTTACCCCCGGCAAAGCGCGCAGGCAAATTTCACCACCCGGCTAAAATTTTTTGGGGTAAGCCGCTCCGGGCCGTCATCGCTGCTGTTGAAGATGCGCCATGTTTCGGGCAGTTGTAGTGTTCCCCCAGCCGTTTGAGCGTCCCGGCTGATCAGGGCATTGATGAATTCCGGTTTAGTCCGTAGCAGGGATACTAATCCGGCGGCCTCTCCTGCGGGAAGCATAGTGATGGTTTGAGCCGCAAGCCCTGCCCGCAGGAAACCTGCGTCATCCGAGAAAGGGGTAGGGGCCAGCAGCACCTTCTCCATGCCTATCTGCCGGGCGGTTTCCAGGGCTTTGTCCCGCAGGGCCTTCACGGTACGCCGTCGTGTGGCTGCCTCATGGCTTTCTTCGTGCTTCAGCAAATGATCCGCCATGGTGGAGATGATCAGGGTATCCCCGGTACCGCAGGCATCGAAAATGAAGTACCGGCAATCCTTCAGGGCAGTTTTTTGCAGCCGCCTCGCCAGCCCATAGGAACCCTGTTCCCGTATGCCTTCCCCGATACGAAGTTCTTCCTTGTCGGTAAAAATAAGCAGCACATTCCGTTGAAGTTCTTCCCGCATCTTTAGGGCCGCTTCCAGGAGCATGAATACGGCGGCGCTGTTATCATTAGCCCCGGGGCTGCCCGCCGCCCGGTCATAATGGGCGGTCATAACGGTAGGAAGCTCTCCGGGATGAAAACCACCATGTCCATGTTGGGGAAACACCAGAAAGTGACGGGAGCCGCCCACCGCTATGGATGAATAGCCAAAGTTCATCTCCTCCAAAACCTCTCCCAGTATCCGGTATCGGTCCGCGTTGGGGGCGATAAACTCCGTAAACCGGTGATAGGGGGGGCCAGACATCCTATAGGTAATCCGAAAGCCGCCTGAAAATCTGGTTCACCCGGTGTTTAATTTCGATATCTATCTCATCCCCCAGTTCGTCGATCAGTGTTTCTACGCTGGCCAGGCTTTCGTTAAGGCTGGTGTGGAAGCCCCGGGAACAGGTGAACCAATAGTTACCTTTGCTGTCGGTGAGGAGGCAGAGGAAGCCCAGGTCTTTTTTGCCGGGCCGCCACAGGGACGGGGCCAGGATCAGGGGCAACTCTTCCAGCAGGGCGGGAAGGTTGCAGGCGGAATTGAACCGCGCCTTACGGGGCCACTTCCGGGTTACGGCGCCGTCAATGTCCAGAGAAGAGACAAGTGAGAGTATCAGTGCAAGTTTTTCTCCGCTCAGCAGGGTATACCTTCCCTCCAGGATGATTTCTCCCCGGAGGCCCTTGTACCGGGCTTCGTCTCCAATCTCACCCTTGACCCTGGAAAGCCGCTCCCAACTGAGGCGCACCGTTTTCTTGCCCTTGATGGTTTCAATTTCGAATACCTCATTGCCGATTTTGATGTTGTTGGTAAAGTCCCGGGCCTTAAGTTTTTCCCGGGGGAACCCTTGTTCGCTTGATTTGCCGCTTCCTCCGGAACCTTTTCCCCCCAGGGCTTCGTAAAGGTCGGCGCCGATTTTCTCCAGGGCGTTTCGTGAAAGGGGAGAGACCGACATGGCGTACATCCGGGATGTCCGCACAATTTCCCCCGCCACAATATACTGGGGGTTCTCCCGAAACATTACCGAACCAGGGTGGATCAGGATGCGATCCGCCGTAAGGCTGCGGTACATTTCCCGGCCGTCCCGGACGCACACAAACTGTATCATCCCACGGGCCACGGAGCAGAGGTAGTCTTCGATACTGCCTCCGGACAGGATAGGGACACCCAGATCCGACACGATCAATTCCAGTTGTGATGTTACATTTACTATTTCCGCCATGGCCTTTTCATCCAGGTAGCTTCTTTCGCAGAACTTTCCCCGGTCGGCGGCGTTGGTATAGGCCCGGTATAGTTTAAGGTAGGAAACAAAATCCCCATCGGGATCACGGAAGCTGTGGTGGGCCTTGCGGGCGTCGGTTTCCTCACCAGGGGGCAGCACGTAGGGACTCTGAGTGGACAGGAATGCTGCGGCAATGATGGTTTCTTCGGTAACGTTTGGGTAGCGCAGGATGGCCTCCACGATGATTCGGGACTGCCGGGGCGCCAGGGGAAAGGCGGTCATCATCTTGCCGACCTTAGAAAGGCTGCGGTCACTTTCCAGGGCGTCCAACAGGTTTAGTGTGTCGATGGCCGCGATAAGCCCCTCCCGGTTGGGGGGCGATATAAAGTCGAATTCTTCAAAGGCGGATATCCCCAGGTCGGCCATGCGGAGCACCACCTCGGAAAGGTCGGTGCGGTAGATTTCTTCGGTGGTAAAGAGGATGCGATTTTCAAAATCCTTGCGGGTATAGAGCCGGTAGCAGGTTCCCTCACGGGTGCGCCCCGCCCGGCCCTTACGCTGGTTCCCCGACGCCTTGGACACCGGACCTTCGATAAGGCTGGAGGTGAAGGTCTTTGGGTTGTAGTAGTTCAGCTTTGCAAGCCCCGAATCAATCACCGCCGTGATCCCATCTATAGTAACCGACGTCTCAGCAATGTTGGTGGCGATCACCACCTTGGTTTTGCCCCGGGGCGGCGTATCGAAAACCCGTTCCTGTTCGTCCTTTCCCAGTCGGCCATAGAGGGGAACCATGTAAAGATACTTCCCCGCAGGACTCATGGAGAGCCGGTTCATACATTCCTTGATCATCTTTTCCCCGGAAAGGAATGTCAGGATATCTCCTTCCCGTTTATCCCCCACAAAGCGGTCTATAATAGAAACTATTTTATCAAGCAGGATATCCTCGGAAGAGTTCTGGATGATGCCGGGCCGCCTACCGCTTTGGCCGGCCGCTTGGGCGGCATTACCACCCCTGCCGCTGTCATGGCTGCCGCGGCCGCCGCTATCACGGGGGGAACCGCCGGTTAAGTAGCCTCGTCCGCCGTTGCCCCGGTAGGAATCATTCCGGACGCCGTTTGCAGCGCCGCCATTCCGGCCCCGATCCGCCACCGGCGATGATCCTGTGGCAGCCGGGGGTTCCGGAGCGGGAGAAGGGGGATCGTAAATCAAGGTTACCGGGTAGGTGATGGCGTCGATCTTCACCACCGGACATTCCCCGAAGTATTCGGAAAAAACCTGGGCGTTGATGGTGGCGGAGGAAACTATCACCTTAAATTCCCGGCGGGATTCCAGCACACGCTTGAGGAGTCCCAGGATAAAGTCGATGTTGAGGCTCCGTTCATGGGCCTCATCCACCACCAGGCACCCGTATTTTGACAGCCAGGGATCCAGTTTCATCTCCTGGAGCAGGATGCCGTCGGTCATAATTTTTATCAGCGTGTTTTGATCGGTTTTGTCCTCAAACCGCATCTTATAGCCAACCAGGCCGGGAATGCTGGTTCCGAGCTGACGGGCGATAAACTCGCTCACCGACATAGCGGCGATACGGCGGGGCTGGGTTACCCCGATAATGCCGTTTTTCGCGTAGCCCGCGTCGTGGAGGATCACCGGCATTTGGGTGGTTTTTCCCGACCCCGTGGGGCTTTCCACCACCACCACCTGATTATCCGCCAGGGCGGAAAGGATGAGTTCCTTATGTTTGTACACGGGAAGTTCAAGATAATTCATGGAGAAAGTATAACACAAAAGCGATACAATAATACCATATGCGGTGCAGACTCCATACTGAGAAAAACGGGCGTGTCAGCCGCGCCCGCGCCCCCCGCTAACTTAACGCAAACCCGCTGACCTCGACGGCCGGATTGATATAGGGCGCGGCTTAACACCCCTTCCGAAACCGCGCCACATACATCGGCCCCATCCCCCCGCATACATCCGGCAGTATGATCCTGCCATACCGCGTTGCTTCCCCTTCACTAAACTCCGGCGGATCCGGTATTACCGCGTCCCGGTATTTCTCCATAAGCCGGGAGGCTACAGCGTCGTTCTCTTCCGGTGAGATGGCGCAGGTAGCGTAGACCAGTGATCCGCCGCTCTGCAATAACAGAAACGCTGCGGAGAGCAGCGCCCACTGCCGTTTGGCCAGAAAGCGGGGGCGGGCAGGTGTCCATTCCCCCAGGGCCTTTTCACTTGCAATAACGTGGCGTTCGCTGGAACAGGGTGCGTCCAACAGTATTGCTGCGAAACGGCTGTATTCACCTTTTTTCCCGCCTGCCGCCGCCGCATCGAAACCCGAAACGGTAACCCGTTCCCGGATGTCCCCGCTCAGATGTTCGTCCAGTACCTTTGCCAGCCGCCGCCGTCTTTCTCCGGACAGCTCATTGGCAAGAAGGGTAGCGTGCGGCCCCATGAGGGATGCGATAACCAGGCTTTTCCCTCCCGGCGCGGCACAGGCGTCCAGGATAGACCCTTCGGCGGGAAGGCGCAGGGAAAGGGAGGCCAGAACCGAGGCGCGATTCAGCAGGTAGGGTTTTACAAGGCCGTGATTGTAGGGGAGGGGAGCGCCCTCTTGCAGCAGGCTTTCGCGCAATGCGCCCCAGCGGCTTCCGTACATTGCGGTGTAATAGCTTTCAAATTGATCGTTTACGAAATGGCACAATGGCGCTTCAGGCTTTTTTCGCTGGGGCAGGGAACTTCATTGCAAGAACTTTCATTTTTTTGAGGGTCTCTTCTGAAAGGATATGCTCCATCTTGCAGGCATCCTCTTCTGCGGTTTCGGCGCTTACCCCAAGGGTATCCCGGAGAAAACCGGTAAGGAAATTGTGCCGTTCCCGGATTTTCGCCGCTTGATGCGCCCCCTTTTCGGTCAAGTGTACGGTGCGGTACCGTTCATGTTCCAACAACCCCTGTTTTTCCAGTACAGTGAGGGCGTTCAGCACCGAGGGCTTGGAAACCCCCAGCCGGGCCGCAATATCTGTCACCCGGACTTCGCCGTCATCGGAGAGGAATCCCACCATTTCAAGATAATCTTCCAAAGACTGGGTCATAGCTTACAATAATGGGGGAAATAGGTATACTTGTCAAGAAATTATGGAGGCAATGATGCTCATAGCCCTTGCAAGCGATCATGCGGGATTTGATTTAAAAAGCGAGATAGGCCGTTATTTGGGGGAACTGAATCTGCCCTTTAAGGATTTGGGCCCCGCCACATCTGAGCGAACCGATTACCCCAAGTGGGGGTATCTGGCGGCACAGGCGGTACGTTCCGGGGAATGTGACAGGGGCATCGTCATCTGCGGCACCGGGGTCGGCATTTCCCTTTCCGCAAACAAGGTAAAGGGCATCCGCTGCGTGGCCTGTACCGACTGCTTCACCGCCATACTCTCCCGGCAGCACAACAACACCAACATGCTTGCCCTGGGCGCACGGGTGGTAGGGGTAGGCCTCGCAAAGCTTATCGTCAAACTATGGCTTGAGACTGAGTTTGAAAGCGGCGGCCGGCACGGGCGGCGGGTGGACATGATCGCGAAGATTGAAGAAGGCAACATCGACTTTCTATAGGGCAGACTAACATGACCAGCGTTGTCTACAGAAGGCTCACCGGATCCACGTCCACTTCCAGGTAGGTTTTGGTATCCCGGCCTTTGTCGTAGATGTCCATGATGGCTTTTGCCGCCCCGTGAAGGGTTCCCATGCCCTTCCCCCTAAGTATAAGCTGCCGCCGGTGGTTCCCGTTGATGATGCCGATGGGGCATTCCGCCGGGCCCAGGACATCGGCGTCCCGGGGGATGAGGGGGGAAGCGATCTTTGCCAGCCGGTTGATGGCGGCGTCTGCCCGCTGTGGTTCCTTGGCGCGGATGGTGAAGCGGATGAGCCGGGTATAGGGGGGAAACATCAGCATTTCCCGTTGGGCCAGTTCCGCCGCAAAAAAGCCCTCCACGTCCAGAGCGCAGGCGCGGGTTATGGCGGGGTCATTGGGCCTGAGTGTTTGCACGATCACTTTGCCGTCCGGAAAATAACGGCCCGCCCGGCCCGCAACCTGGACGATGAGGGAGAAGGTTCGTTCCGCTGCCCGAAAGTCCGGCAGGTGGAGGCCCGTATCCGCCAGTACCACCCCAACCAGCCGTACTCCGGGAAAGTTGAGGCCCTTTGCCACCATTTGCGTACCCAGCAGTATGTCGATACCCCCCGCTTTGAACACATCCAGGGTTTCCGCCAGGCTGCCCTTACGCCCGGTGGTATCCGCGTCGGCCCGGCGGAGGCGCAGTTCCGGAAAGGTTCGGCCCACCTCCTCCTCGATCATCTCCGTGCCGAAGCCTGAAAATCCCGCCTCCAGGGAGCCGCATTCGGGACAGGCCTTTGGGGGAACCACCGAGTACCCGCAATAGTGGCAGACCGCCCGGCCCTTGCTTTTGTGGTAGGTCAGGGACACGGAACAATGCTTACAGCTCAGCTCGAAGCCGCATTGTTTACAGTGGTAGAAATAGGCAAACCCCCGCCGGTTGAGGAAGAGGATGCTCTGCCGGCCCAATTGGGCAGTTTTATGTATCTCCTCCTTCAATTCTGCCGTCAGACAGCCCTCGGTATGTTCCAGGCTTACCGGGATGATCTCCGGCGGTTGCCCCCCGGAAAGCCGCCGGGTCAAATTCAGCCGGGTAATGCCTTTCTCACGCGAACCAGGGTTCGACATGAGCTTCCATGCTTCCACCGACGGGGTAGCGGAACCCATCACCAACCGTGCGCCGGTACTCGCGGCGCGGCGCATGGCCACCTGCCGGGCGTGGTAACGGGGGGTATTCCCGGATTTGTAGGAGCCGTCATGTTCTTCGTCAATGATAATAAGCCCCAGATTAGTCAACGGGGCAAAGACGGCGCTCCGGGGCCCCACCACAATACGAACCTCCCCGGAACGGATACGCACCCACTCGGTGAGGCGTTTGCCGGGGCTCATGCCGGAATGGAGGGTAGCCGCGATGGGGCCGAACCGCTTGCCGATGGCCTCCGCAGTTTGATGGGTCAGGGAGATTTCCGGTACCAGGTAGATCACCGACTTGCCCTCCCGAATAACCGCCTCCGCCGCCCGGAGAAACACCTCGGTTTTTCCCGAACCGGTGATGCCGAACAGGTAGAAGGGGGGTATTTTTTCACCCGTGGGGACTTGGGCGATGATCGCTGCCAAAGCCTTTTCCTGTTCATCCGACAGGGCAAGCGCAGAGGCGGCAATTTCCCCGGGATCATCCGGGAAGGACGAAGCAGACCTATCGGCCTGACCCCCAGCCCGCCGTCCCGAGGGAATCATCGCCGCCAGCGCTTCCCCAAGGCCGCAGAGGTAATAGCCCGCTATCCACTTTGCCAGATCAATATCCGCCGTATCGAAGATAGCCTCAGCGTCCACCACCCGGCGAATCGCCTTTATCGCCCCTTCACCCACCCCAGGCGGCGGCTCAGCCCGTTCGCCGATAACATATCCCGTCATCTCCCGGCGGCCAAAGGGGGCCATCACCCGTTTCCCTATGGCCGCTTCCCCTTTTTCGTCCATGCGGTAGGTGAAAACGGGGTTCTCACGGATGGGCACATCAAAGACAAGGTCGAAAAAAGGGGCCACTTACATACCGCCCGTTTCAGCCGGCTTGTCTGCTCTGACACACAATTCGTTGATAATTAAGAAAACGTAGAAGATTAAACAACCACAAAGGACACGAAGGACACAAAGGGGAAGAAAAGAGAAGGAAGAGGGGGAGTCTTGTACGCTTTTTTTCTTCCCTTCGTGCTCCGCAAACCATAGGTTTGATGTGTCCTTTGTGGTTAAATTCTTCTTATTCTTGATCATAACCCGAGTCCAATTCCGTGAGCCGCTGTTTGAGCAGTTTCAGATCCTCCCAGGCGGGGCGTTTGTAGGATTCGTCGTGGAGCAGGGCGCTGGGGTGGTACGTGGCAAGCAGGGGAATGGTGAAACCACCGGTTTCCTGGGCATCGTCAACCACATAGGGGGTAAAGTTTCCCCGGAGGCGCCCTATGGACGCAGCAGTTTTGAGCAGAGCATTGGCGGAAACCTTTCCCACACAGAGAATAAGCTTAGGCTTCAGTAAACGGATTTGCCGGGCAAGGAAACGGGAACAGGGGGCCATCTCCTCCGGCAGGGGGTCCCGGTTATTCGGAGGCCGGCATTTTACCATATTGGCAATGAAGCAGTTTTTTTCCCGTGACAGCCCCACCGAGGCAAGCATCTTATCCAGCAATTGCCCCGCCTTTCCCACAAAGGGCCGCCCCAAACGGTCTTCATCCGCCCCCGGCCCTTCACCGATGACCAGCACCAGGGGATGGGCCACCCCTTCACCGGGAACAGCATTTTTCCGGCCGCTGTGCAGATTGCAGGCAGTGCATTGGAGTACCTCCGCCGCAACTGTTTCCAGGGAATCCGGGGCGGTAAGGGTGGCTAGATTCGTCGTGTCCAGAGATCCCGCAGAAACAGCCACCGGGGCCGTCGTACCGGAGCCTGGGGCTACAGCAGGCGTCACTCCGTTCTCCTTGAATGCGCCGTTCTTCTTGAACGCACCGTTCTCCTTGAACGCATCATCAGTGAAGGAATATTCACCCCTAGGGCGGCGGTATCCATCCCGGAGATAATCCTCCGCCGTATCCAGGAGGCCGGCAAGGCTTAGTTTTTCATCGGCAGTCATGGCTCTATTGAACCCAAAGAGGCGGGGGAATTCAAGCCGGCAAATGAAAAAAACATACTTCTCACATGGCCGGGAGAACGCATCCGGTTTCCCTCTGCGTAAGCGATCTTTGGTCGCAGGAGACCGGCAGCCCCCTGGGGGCAAGGCTCCCTCCAGCCCGTTTAGCGTTGTAGTGGTGACGGAGCGGGAGCGGCACAGGGCGTGACAGGCCGAATGCATCCGGTTTCCCTGCGGACGGAGACTCTTTAGGCCCCCTGGGGCCGAGACTCCGGTAGCAGATTCCCCGGCAGCATGAGGACTGGCATGCCCCGTGCCGCTCCCGGCTTGGTCAACAGTTTGTGTCAACAGTGCCTTCCAGTTTCTGTATTGCCCGCACGAACTCTTCTACGTTCTCAAAATGCTGGTATACCGAGGCAAACCGGATATAGGCCACCTTGTCCAGGGCGCTGAGTTTTTCCATGACCAAGTCACCGATGGCGGCGGCCGATAGTTCTCGGTTTCCCTTGCCCTTGATTGCCGCGGCATCCTCAATCTCGTTGATAAGGTTCTCGATGTTCATCTGGGACACAGGCCGTTTTTCCAGGGCCCGCTGAACGCCCCGCTCAATCTTTTCCCGGGCAAAGGGCTCCCGGCGCTTGTCCCGCTTGATCACCATGAATTGCTTGTCCTCAATCCGTTCATAGCTGGTAAACCGGTACCCGCAGCCATTGCACTCCCGCCGCCGCCTGGTGGCGTCGCCATTGGCCAGCGTTCGGGATTCAATCACCTTATCGTCAAAATTCCCGCAATGGGGACAGCGCATATCCTGCCTCTATATAGTGCATAATCGCATTTTAACTAAGGTAACACGCTATACATGGTGAGGCAAGCGGGATAGAATGGGGTATCATGAAGGTTGGCATTGATACCTTTGCCTGCGATGGGGGAAGCTCCGGGGTGAGGGTGTACCTTTCGGAGATTTTGAAGCGGATTCCCCCTTCCGGCGATCTCTATGAGCTTTTCGGCTGGGATTACGACCGTTATGCCTATGCGGAGAAAGCCCCCGGTTTAGAGTACATTTCCCGGTGCCGCTTCAACGGCGCCACCGCCAATGCCTTCTGGCATATTTATCAGTACCCGCGCTTTGCGGAGAACCGGAAATATAGCGCCTGCTTTTTCCCTGCGGCCCATAAACAACTCCCCCAGGATTCCCCCTGCCCAACCGTGGGGGTGGTGCATGATCTGGCGGCTCATTGGGGGAAACGGGGAGTCAGGGAACATCTGGGGGTGATAATCCGCATGAGCCTCCCCCGGGCGCTTCGCCATCTGGACCGGATCATCGCGGTAAGCCACTGGGTGCGGCAGGAACTGGTATCCCGCATGGGGGTGCGGGAGGCCATGATAGAGGTGATCCCCAACGGCATCGACACGGCGGTCTTTCACCCGCGGCCCCAGAATGAAGACAGTGTGGTGTTGATCCAGCCATTCAGTTTCAGCCGCCCCTATATCCTCTGCGTATCCCGGCTGGATCATCCGGTAAAGAACCATGTCCGGCTTATCAAGGCCTTTGAAATCTTCAAGGAACGAACCAGGTTTCCCCACCGGCTGGTTTTGGCGGGCTCGGACAGCCACCATGTGGACGTGATTAAGGATGCGGCCTTCCTCAGTTCTTTTCGCAGTGATATTTTTTTTACCGGCCACTTCCCCGCAAAAAACCTCCCCGAACTTTACTCCGGTGCCGACATGGCGGTGATCCCCTCCCTGTACGAAGGGGGCGGCTTAGGGGTGCTGGAAGCCATGGCCTCCGGGGTACCTGTGGCCTGTTCCCGTTCCGCCGCCCTTCCCGAAATTGCTGACCACGCCGCCCTGTACTTCGATCCCGAAAACCCCGAAGACATGGCGGATCGCATGGTAACCTTGGCCACCAACCGGGACACCTACCTGGCGTGCCGTAAAGCAGGCCTCCAGCGGGTGGAGGCATTTTCCTGGAAGCGCTGTGCGGAAGAAACACTGCGGGTTATCCAGGAGACGGCGGGGCGGTAGAGGGGGAGGGGGAGGGCCTGATGTATCAAATTGAAACCCGGGTTTTTTTAAGCAACAGTGATATGAACGGACAGCTTAGGTTTGACGCCGCAATGGATATGATGCAGGACTGTTCCGCACTGTGGACCGAATCGGAAGGGGCCTTTAAAAAGTATCTTAACGATAATAATCTTATCATGATCCTGGTAAACCGCCAGGCTGATGTCGTACGCATGCCCCTTTACAAAGAGCGTCTTACCGTTGAAACCCGGATATACGAATGTAAGGGCGCCTTTGGTATGCGTAATACGGTTATCTATGACGATGCGCATAAACCCTGCCTGGTCAGTTGGGCCACCGGGGCCTTTGTCAATATAGATACTGCGCGTCCATTCAGGCTTCCCCCGGAAATTAATGATTATATTGTACTTGATCCAAAAATTGAAATGGACTATTTGGGTAGAAAAATTGATATTCCGGAAGCGTCGGACCTCCTGTCCGCGGGGAAAGAATTTCCGCCGCTTAGGGTGACCTCATTAGAAATAGATATTAACCGGCACATGAATAACGGGCACTATATAAAAATTGCTATGCGCTTGATTCCTGATAGTTTTACTATTTCCCGGTTTAGAATTGAATATAAAAAACCCGCCGCGAAGGGGAACATATTATATCCGGTGATTAAGGAAGTGGAGGGGGACAAAATATATATACTGCTTACCGATGAAAGCGGCAACCCCCATGCCGTTATGGAATTTACCGGGAAATCATAAACACTAATCTTCCCCGAACAGCAGCCCAAAGGCCTCCCCGGCGGTCTCCACAAAGTCCACCAGGAGGGCACCCCGCAGATCCTTCAGACCAGGGTCTTTGTCCAGTTCGTCCCAATCCTCTTTGTTGTCCGCCGGGAGGATCACCCGTTCCATGCCGTTGCGGATAGCCGCCAGCAGCTTTTCCTTCAAGCCGCCGATGGGCAGGACACGCCCGGTGAGGGTCAGTTCCCCGGTCATGGCGATGGCGGGCTTGGGTGCAATGCCGCAGAGGGTGGACAACAGCGATGCTGCCAGGGTGATCCCCGCCGAAGGGCCGTCCTTGGGAATGGCCCCCTCCGGTACATGGATGTGGAAATCCGTCTTGCCAATGTCCTCAACCTTGAAATCGTAGTCTTCCCGGACGCTACGGAGATAGGACAGGGCAATCCGGGCGCTTTCCTTCATCACGTCCCCCAGGTTCCCCGTCATGATCAGTTCCCCGCTGCCTTCAAAACTGCTGGTCTCCACCGGCAGCATGGCCCCTCCGGTTTCCGTCCAGGCCAGCCCGTAGCAAACCCCCACCCGGGCCTCTTTGAACACAACATCCTTCTTATACTGCCGCCGCCCCAGCAGCTTTTCTAAATCCCTGCGGCGCACCGTTTTCGTAAAGGTTTCCAGGGCCTTGTCCTCAAGACTTCCCGTGGAAGTCACGGCCCCGTAGCCATGTTCCACCGCATACCGGGCGATACGGCGGATACACCGGGCAATTTCCCGTTCCAGGCTCCGCACCCCGGACTCCATAGTCCAGTGGCGGATAATTTCCAGAATCGCGTCATCCCTAAACCGGATCTGCGCCCCCGCAAGGCCGTTCTCCGCAAGCTGCTTGGGAACCAGAAACTGTTTGGCGATGGCCAGCTTTTCCTGCTCCCCATAGCCGGGAATCTCGATGACCTCCATCCGATCCAGCAGAGGGTAGGGGATAGTGTGGAGCGAATTGGCGGTGGCGATAAAAAGTACCTTGGAAAGGTCGTAGGGAACTTCCATATAGTGGTCCATAAAGGCGGCATTCTGTTCCGGGTCCAGTACCTCAAGCAGGGCCGATGCCGGGTCGCCGCGAAAGTCGCTGGAGAGCTTGTCAATCTCGTCCAGCAAGAACACCGGGTTCACCGAGGCCGCCTTCCGCAAAGACTGGATGATCTTCCCCGGCAAGGCCCCCACGTAGGTTTTCCGATGCCCCCGGATCTCCGCCTCGTCCCGGATACCCCCCAGGGAAACCCTCACGAAATTACGGCCCAGGGCTCGGGCCACGGACTTCCCCAGGCTGGTTTTCCCCGTCCCCGGGGGCCCCACAAAGCAGAGAATCGGCCCCTTGATCCCCTTGTTTTCCGCCCCCGCAAGGCCCAACTGGCGGACCGCGATAAACTCCAGGATCCGCTCCTTGGCTTTTTTCATGTTAAAGTGATCTTCGTTCAGAATCCGCTCCGCTTCCTTGAGATCCCGGGAATCCGTGGTTACTTCGCTCCAGGGCAGATCCCCGATCCATTCCAGGTAGGCCCGCAATACCCCCGCTTCCGGGGAAAAGGCCTGGAGCTTTTGCAGACGCTTAATTTCCTTCCGGGCCTTGAGCATCACCTCCTCGCCGGGCTGCCGTTCCGCAATCACCCGCTCCA
>BNUR01000011.1 GCA_025997495.1 Spirochaetia bacterium
AAAAAGATTCGCACTCCCCCCGGCTCATGGGTTCGTGGGTTCCTAGGGCGGGCATGACGTCAATTTCGGCGGTATCTTTTAAAAGTGTATAGTAGATGGCGGTGATTTTCCCGGCGCCGGAATACAGCCGGGTATAATCGGGGGGCAAAAGCAGGGCCCTTCGTATTTTTTTGCCCTCCAGGGATTTCTTCAGGGCATCCATCAAAGCGCCGTTGTCCAGGCCATTATCGCCGCTGCCGCTTAGCAATACCATATATTTCCCCCTATAATCTTCCATTATATACCACTATTTTTTAGTTTGACACTGGTATGCAAGTATGGTACTATATTTAGCATATTAGATTCTATAGGAGGAATTGTATGAAAGTATTGAAACGTGCGGTGTTTACCATCGCGCTCTTGGGCCTTGCCGGAACCGTGTTTGCGGGCGGCGGGCAGCAGGCGGGGCAGGCCGGTGGGAAGACCACCGTCAAGATTGGGGACAACTGGGGGGAGACCCATCCCATGGCTGCGGCCCTGGACAATGTGTTTAAGAAGCAAATCGAGGATAAGTCAGGCGGGCGCATCACGGTTGAAGTGTACCACAGCGGCACCCTCGGGAACGAAGGCGATCTTTGGCAGGGCGTCCGGAACGGCACCCTTGAGGCGGCGGTTGTCGGCACCCCGATGAACCAGGAATTCCCCACCATGCTCATTTCCGACTGGCCCTTCCTCTACCGGGACATCGCCCATGCCACCAAGGTGTGGACCGGCCCCATCGCCGACGAAGTGAACGCCAGTTTCCACGCCAAGTTCCCCGAAACCTACATCATTGGCTGGGGCCCGAACAGCGCCCGTACCTTCACGAGTAACAAAAAACTCACCAGTGTGGACGACTTCAAGGGTCAGAAGTTCCGGATGCCCGGTAACCCGATCCATGTGGGTATCGCCGAAAACCTCGGCGCCAGCGCCCAGGTAATCCCCCTGGGCGAGCTGTACTCCGCCCTTCAGACCGGTGTGGTCGACGGCCAGGACAACGG
Source organism: Spirochaetia bacterium (assembly GCA_025997495.1). Lineage (GTDB taxonomy): Bacteria > Spirochaetota > Spirochaetia > Treponematales > Breznakiellaceae > Termitinema. Next base: position 1,020 of record BNUR01000011.1, read on the forward strand.
CATGGTCACCGTGCTGAGTCAGGGTTTCCAGGAAGTGCAGAAGTACCTCTACGAAACCAACCACATCGTGGCCACCCTCGAAATCGTCATCAACGCGAAATTCCTTGAAAGCCTTCCCGTTGCGGATCAACAGATCATCAGGGACGCCGCGAAAGCCGCCTCCGCCCAAGCCTGGGCCGACTATGTTAAGAGCCTCGACGCCGACCGCGCCACCCTGGTAGCTGCCGGGGTCACCGTGACCGCCTGTAGCACCGATGATCAGGCTCGCATCCAGACGGCGATCAAGCCCCTCACCGACAAGCTCCTTGCGGACAATGCTGCTTGGGCTCCGGCGCTCATCGAGAAAGTCAAAGCGGTACAGTAGGAAGAATTTTAACCACTAACCACACGGACCACACGAACAAAAGAAAAAATGTTCGTGCGGTTAGTGTGGTTCGTGGTTTTTTTCTTATTCTTTTAAAGCATGATAGGAGCGCCGATGAAAAAATTCCTGAACGCCCTCTTTCGGGGGGTTGAGATACTTATTGCCATTTTCCTGGCGGTGATGATCATCATGTTGTTCATGAACGTTGTTTTACGCCAATTCGGGAAGGGATTTGCGTGGTCTGAAGAAATAGCGCGGTTCGCCTTCATCTATCTGGTATACCTTGGATCCATCGGCGCGGCCCGTGAAAACCGGCATCTCCTTATCGACTCAGTGTTACTGCGTATACCGGCGGTGGCCCAGAAAATCCTCTATGCACTGATACAGGTTTGTATTATCTGGCTGATGTGGATACTCACCACAGGCGCCTGGAGGCTTGCCTACCAGAACCGTGCCGACCGCTGGGTGGCAACCCACATCCCGATAGTGCTCATCCACGGCATCGGGGTGGTTTTAGGCGGCGCCATCATCATCATTTCCCTGGCCAACCTGTTCCGGCTGATTGTGCTGAAGACGCCGGTAAAGGACCTTGTCGGCTCACCGGATGATCCCGCGGATAATAATCCTGCTGCGCAAACGAAGGAGGTCGGCTGATGTCGGTCGTAACATTACTGATAATATTCCTTATATTCATGATCGGCGGCATTATACTGGGCCTGCCGATTGCGTTTTCGTTGATGCTCAGCGCGTCCGGTACCGCCCTCTTTATGGGAGGCACCGCTACTAATCCGCAGATTGTCGCCGCACAACTTATGCGGGGCGTCGATTCCATATCAATGATGGCTCTGCCCTTCTTCATCGTTGCCGGGGAACTGATGAACCGGGGCGGACTCACCAAACGGATCATCGACTTCTGTAACATTTTCGTGGGCCGGGTGCGGGGCGGCCTTGGTTACGTGGTCATCCTCGCCTGCCTGATGTTTGCCAGCCTTGTCGGTTCGGCGGTTGCCAGCACGGCGGCCCTCGGCGCGATCCTGATCCCGATGATGGTCGACGGCGGCTACAACCGCGCAAAGTCGGCGGGCCTTGTGGCGTCGGCAAACCTTGTTGCGCCGATCATGCCGCCTTCGGTACCGATGATTGTTTACGGCATCGCGGCAAGTGTCTCCATCAAAGACTTGTTTCTGGGGGGCATCGCGCCGGCGGTTTACCTGACACTGATTATGTGCGTTATCTGGTTCATTGTGTCCCGGAAGGACGCTCAAAAATCCAATGCCCCGAAACCAACCGTAAAGGAAGCCGTCCGAATTATTTACAACGGGTTCTGGGCGCTACTCCTGCCCCTGTTTATTATTTTCGGTCTGCGCGGCGGCTGGTTCACGGCCACCGAAGCCGGTGTGGTGTGTGTAGTGTACGCCATGGCCATCGGCTTCATCGTCTACCACGAACTGACGGTAAAAGAACTGTTCAGGGCCTTTGTCTCCGGCGCAAAGATGTCCGCCGTGGTGATGTTCCTTGCGGCGACGGCCCAGGTCTCCGCCTACATCATGACCATCGCCCGTATGCCCCAGACACTTACCGCCGGCCTTGCCCCCCTGGTTGATCACCCCCTGCTCTTAAACTTTACGCTCCAGGTGATCATCATCATCATGGGAACCTGCGTGGATGTGGTGCCGACTATACTGATCATGTGCCCGATCATGCTGCCCCTGATACGGGCCGCCGGAATCGACCCGGTGTACTTCGGCATTGTGTTCACCCTAGCCAACGTACTCGGCCTGACATCGCCGCCTGTGGGTCCCGTGCTGAACGTGGCCTGCGCCACCGGCAAAGTTAAAATGGAGGAGATACTCAAGCCCGTCATGCCGTACTATATCGCGCAGGTGGCATTAGTGTTTCTGTTGATTTTCGTTCCTGAGCTGATAACGGTTCCGCTCCGCTGGATGACGGGTAGATAGAATAGAGAGGAGAGAGAAGGATAAGGCAGAGGGCGCGGAGGAAGAAAAAATCAAACTTCTTCTCCCTCCTTTCTTATCTCTGCGTCTTCCGCGTCCTCTGCGGTTGAATTCTTTAATTTTTATAGGAGTTGTATATATGAAAATAGGTGTTGTTGAAAAACCCGGTGTCTTAAAAATTGCCGACCGGGATGTGCCTAAGGTAACAAACCCGGATGACGTGCTGATAAAAGTAAAGCGTGTCGGCATTTGCGGTTCTGACATACACATTTACCACGGCAAGAATCCCTTTGCCACCTATCCCCGGGTCTGGGGCCACGAATTTGTTGGCGAAGTGGTGGAGATCGGTTCTGTAGTAAACGGTATACAAAAGGGCGCCCATGTGGTGGTGGAGCCTATTATTTACTGCGGCAAATGTTATGCCTGCCGTCAAGGACGCGGTAATATTTGCGAGACCCTCAAGGTAATGGGGGTCCACATTGACGGCGGCTGTCAGGAGTACATCGTAGTCCCCGCCGCCAATGTTCATGTGCTGCCCACGCCCCTGTCCTGGGATGAGGCGGTGCTCATCGAGCCCTTCACCATCGGCGCGCAGGCCGTGTACCGGGGCAATGTGCTGCCCGGCGATTTTGTGCTGGTCATGGGCGCGGGGACCATCGGCCTTACGGCACTACAGATGGCAAAACTTGCGGGGGCCACAGTGATTGTCACCGATTTAGTGCCGGCAAAACTTGACTACGCAAAAAGCCGGGGGGCGGACTTTACCATTAACGCAAAGGACGAGGACCTCACTGCACGGGTGCGGGAAATTACCGGCGGCATGGGGCCCAATGTTACTATCGATGCGGTATGTATCAAAACGAGTTTTGAGCAGGCCGTTGAAATTACCTCCGCTGCGGGCCGTGTTGTGGAACTGAGTTTTAACGAGATTAAGAGCGAGATTGCCCCGGTGAACATCATCAAAAAGGAACTGACCATCTGCGGCTCCCGTCTCCAGACTAAACGCTTCCCCGTGGTGATCGATTGCCTCAAACAGGGCAAGATACCCCTTGAGGGGTTCATTACCAAAATATATCCGATTGCGGACATGGTTGAAGCTTTTGACTTTGTTGATAAAAATAACGCATCGGTGCGGAAAGTTGTGATCAGTTTTGACTAAGGGGGAACTATGCTTGAATTAACCAAAAATTGCCTGAAAGAAAAAAAGGCCGAATTTGAAAAGGCGGGGATCCTGACACCATCCTTTGACATTGACGCGGTACGGGAACGCAGTATTGCGGCGCCTGTATGGGTTCACTTTAGCGTAGGCAATTTATTTAAGGCCTACCACGCCGTGCTGGCCCAGCGGCTCATCGAAATGGGCGCCTCCTCCACGGGCATTGTCGCCGTGGCTCCCTTCGATCACGATCTTATCAAAAAAGTGTTTCTGCCCCACGACAATCTGTATGTCCAGGTGGTAATGAAGGCCGACGGCAGCCTGGAGAAGCGGGTGGTCGCCAGTGTTACTGAAGCCCTTGCCGCAGATAGTGCCGATGCCGCGCAGTGGAAACGGCTTAAGGAGATATTTTGCGCGCCTTCTTTGCAAATGGTTTCCCTTTCAATCACCGAAAAGGGCTACGACCTCCGGGCGATGGACGGTTCATTCCGCCCGGAAATCCTTGCGGAGTTTGACGCGGGAACCGCCGCCCCGGTACACGGGATGGCCAAGCTTACCGCGCTGCTCCTGGAACGCTACACCAAAGGCGACGGCAGGCCGATAGCAATGGTGAGCACGGATAACTTCTCCCATAACGGCGATAAGCTCAAGGCCGCTGTACTGGCGGTGGCCAATGAATGGAAGAGCCGTTCCCATGCGGCACAGGGCTTTGTTGACTGGCTTTCCGACCCGGCAAAGGTGGGCTTCCCCCTGAGCATGATTGACAAGATCACCCCATACCCGTCAGAAAAGGTGCGCGGGCAGCTTGAAGTGGCGGGGCTTAGCGGGATGGAGATACTGAAAACCGGCGGGCATTCGGTAAACGCGCCCTTTGTGAACACCGAGGAAGCGGAGTACCTGGTTATTGAGGACGTGTTCCCCAACGGACGGCCGCCCCTGGAAAAAGTTGGGGTGTATTTTACCAACCGGGAACGGGTAGACATGGTGGAGCGGATGAAGGTCTGCACCTGCCTCAACCCGCTCCACACGGCGCTTGCCATTTGTGGCTGCCTCTTAGGCTACAACTCCATCGCCGCCGAAATGAAAGACCCGGAGCTGGCCGCCCTGGTCAAAAAAATTGGTTTGGTTGAAGGGATGCCCGTGGTAACCGATCCGGGGATCATTAAGCCCGCCGCCTTTATCGGCGAGGTGCTGGAGAAACGCTTCCCCAATCCGAACATCCCCGACACCCCCCAACGCATTGCCTCTGATACGTCCCAGAAGCTGGGCATCCGCTTTGGTGAAACAATTAAGCTGTACGCCGCCCGGCCCGGCCTGGACATCAAAAACCTTGTGCTGATACCCCTGGTGATTGCGGCCTGGTGCCGGTACCTGCTTGGTGTTGATGATGAGGGCAAAGCATTTACCCCCAGTCCGGATCCCCTGCTGGCAAATTTACAGGAAACCTTGAAGGGGGTCACCCTGGGCAATCCCGCTTCCGGCGCAGGAAAACTAAGGCCTATCCTTTCGAATACTAAAATATTTGCAGTCGATCTGTATGAGGTGGGATTGGGGGAAAGGATAGAGGGCTATTTTGCCGAATTGCTGACAGGGCCGGGGGCGTTGCGGAAGGCGCTGCAGAAATATTTGGCGTAAATTAGGGAGACTAATAATCCCCTAACAAAAAATCCGCCAGGTGCAGCCGCCGGATGCCTTCGATATTATCAGACCACCGTTCATCAAGGGACACAACATATTTCGGGTAGTTGTCCTGTATGCCCTTGAAGGCCCCGAATTCCCGGTCAATGGTTTCCTGATTATCCCCCAGTAGATAGGCAGCCTGGATATAGATTTTATCAGCGCCCCTAATGCCGATAAAATCTATTTCCCGGTTATCCAGTTTCCCCACATAGACATCGTACCCGCGCCGTTCAAGCTCAGTAAAAACAATGCTTTCAATAATTCCTGATATGCGTTTGAAATCATGGCCCAGGGCAGCGTAGATTAAGGAAATATCACCGGGATAATATTTCTCACGGAAGGCGAGGAGTTCCTTTCCCTCCACATCATACACCCGGGCTTTTTTAATGATGAAAGCGCTTTCCAGGGCATGGATGTAATTATAGACGGTCTCGGCATCGGCCTTGCGGTTTTCATGTTTCATATAGGCGGCGATACTTCTGGCGGAAAAAAGGCGGCCCGTATTGTCCAGCAGGAACCGGATGATCCGTTCAAGCAAATCAATGTTTCTGATTCTGTGCCGCTGGATGGTATCCCGCAGTAATACTGATGCGTAAATATCCTTAGTAATACTTTCAACGGATGCCTGGTCATAATCGACGATGTGAATTGCCGGGAACCCCCCAAGCCTGATATAATCCCAAACCGCCTCCGGGGGAGTTTTTTCCGGCCCCCCGGTATTCTCCTTGAAATGCAGGTATTCCCTGAACGAAAGGGTGTTGACTTTTATTTCCACATACCGCCCCGCAAGGAGGGTAGCCAGTTCGGAGGAGAGAAGCCGGGAATTGGAGCCCGTAATATAGATGTCCACCGGTTTGGACGCGAAAAGGGAATTGACGGCCCGTTCCCACTCCGGCAGGTTTTGTATTTCATCAAGGAGGATATAGTGGGTTTTTTCATCCCTAATACGGGCGGTGATGGCATCATGCAGGGCCTTTGCGCCGGAAAAGCCTTCGCCTTCCATAAGCTCCAGGTTGAAGTAGATGATATGTTCCGGATCAACGGAAGCTGATAATTCTTTCCGCAGCAGACCCAAAATTGAGGATTTGCCGCTGCGCCGTATGCCGGTGAGAACCTTGATAAAGGGCTTTTCCTTAAGTCCATGAAGTTGTTGCATGTATAAGTCCCGCCCGACTATGTTTGCCATCATGAATTCAGTATAGAAAGGATACCCCTGACAGTCAATACTTGTATGGTTATAACCAGACAAATTCTGAAGAAATATGCAAAGTATCAGGATATAATCGGAAAATAGTCAAAAATCAACATTTTCTCATATTATAACCATATAATTATTGATAAAATGGGAAAAGTATCTGGATATAACCAAACACTTTTTGGTAAAATGAGTAAATTGTTGGGTTATAATCGAATTTACAGCTTCCCCGCCGTCTCGTAAATCGTCCCGTAAATCTCCGCAATCTGCTCTTCCTCCAGGGCCGCAAAGGCTACCCGGAGTATGCCGGGGCCTAATGAGATGGTACCGATGCCGTGTTCAGCCAGAAGTTTTTTGCGTAATACTTCTGCGTCTATGCCCTTACAGCGGAAGCTCATGAAGTAGCCGGAGTTGAAGGGCATGGGGCTGAGTTTGGGATGGGCCGGATGGGTTGCGATGAAGCTTTGTACCGCCCGGTAACGGCCCCGGAGCAGTTCGTAGTTGGCCTTTTTTTCGCCCGCAGTCCGGGGGTCAGAGAGAACCTTGAGGATCAGGTATTGGGCGGGGGTGTTGGCGCAGGATACGGAGGAGCGGATGGCCCCCATGAGTTTTTTGCCCAGCGCTTCCCGGTGTTCCGGCCCCAGGCCCGGTGATCCAAAGGTGACAAAGGCCACCCGCAGGCCCCAGACGTAGTCTTCCTTGGTGGGGCCGTCGATTTTTATTGCCAGAACTTTTTCGTGAAGGGCGGACAGGCGGCTGAAAAGGGACTCCCGGTAAATATCATCCTCGTAAAAAAGGCCGAAGTAGGCGTCATCACAGATTACCAGGATATCCGCGCCATTGCAGGCGGTTTCCCGGATGATGTCTACCAAGGCATCCGCTTCGGCGTGGGTGGGGGAGTAGCCTGCGGGGTTGTTGGGGAAGTTGAAGATGATCCGTACCGAGCCGGTTTTGGCTTCTTCGTGGATAGCGGCGCGGATGGCCGCAAGATCCAGACCGGCGCCGGCGTCCCAGGAAGACGGTTCACCGAAAAAGGGAACTCCCCGGAGTTTTGCCCCCCGGCGTTCCGTGAAGATTAGGCTGTAGTTGTCCCAGCAGGGGTCGCTGGCAATGATGGTACTGGTTTCGTCAAGAAACAGATCCGCCGCGAAGGAGATCCCCGCGGTAACGCCGGGGACCGCCGCAGGGAGAGTGATGTCCCCGGCCTTGAGTGAGGGGTTTTTTTTGAGCAAGGAATCCTTCCAGGCTTTGCGGACCTCTTCGACCCCCGCGGTGGGGGCATAGGTAACCTTTTCCTTCGCCGAAAGGGTGGGCATGGCGTCGCTAATGGCGGACAGGATCAGGGGTTGGCCGTGGTGAAAGGCCATGCCGATGGTGGCGTTTTTTACCGGGGCCAGTTGTTTCGCCTCATTTGACTGGGCGATGATCCCCCGGGGGAAAAAAAGACGGCTGCCAAGGGAGGACAGGAGCCGGCCCGTGATGGAACCGTCCAAAACGACGTTGAGTTCGCTTGCAAGTGGGTTCATATAGCTTTGAGTATCCATGTACGTTGCCGTTTCGTCAATATATTGATACAATAACGGCATGGCTCAACAAACTGCGGACCTAGATGCCCTGCTGGCCGGGGCGCGGAATTTGCTGGACTCCTGCCGGGCGGAATTGGCGAAACGGGTTATCGGGCAGCGGGAGATGATTGACGGGCTCCTTATGGCGCTGATTGCCCGGGGGCATATCCTGCTGGAGGGGGTGCCGGGGCTTGCCAAAACCCTGGCGGTGAAGAGCCTGGCGGAGATTACCGGGCTGGACTTTAAGCGGATACAGTTTACTCCGGATCTGCTTCCGGCGGATGTGACCGGGACCATGGTATGGGAACAGGCCACGGGGAAATTTTCCGTGCGCCGGGGGCCGGTTTTTGCCAACGTGATCCTGGCGGACGAGATCAACCGGGCTCCCGCCAAGGTGCAGTCCGCCCTGTTGGAGGCCATGGAGGAGCATCAGGTTACTATCGGGGAAGACAGCTATCCCCTGCCGGATCCCTTTTTTGTTCTGGCTACCCAAAACCCCATTGAGCATGAGGGAACCTACACTTTACCCGAAGCTGAACTGGATCGCTTCCTCCTTAAACTGTTGGTGCGTTATCCAAGCCCGGAGGAGGAACTCCGGATTCTGCGGCCGGAGGCTCCTGGTCTCATGAATTCCTTCGCCGGGGCGCCGACACTGTCACGGGCGTCTGTTCTGGCGCCGGTTCTCGGAGCCGCCCAACTGGAGAGCCTCCGGGCCGCCGCCGATGCGATCCGTATTGACGATAAAATAGCGGAATATATTGTTTCGGTGGTTGCGGTTACGCGGCCTTCCATTGCCAAGTCTTCTATGGGCAGATCCCATGCGGATACCGCTGCTTCCGGAAAAACCGGGCGGGAAGGGCTGTACCGGTATATTTCCTTCGGCGCATCCCCCCGGGCTTCCATCGCCCTGTACCGGTGCTGCCGTATCCTGGCCCTCTTTGACGGCCGCCCCTTCGTTACCCCCGAGGATGTGAAGACCGCGGCCCTGCCGGTACTGCGGCACCGCATCGTCCTTTCCTACGAAGCCGAAGCGGACGGGCTGGATACGGATGCGGTGGTTTCCCGTATCCTGGCCTTTGTCCCGGTACCCTAGGACCAGGATCCTTTAAACCGATATGGATCGTCACGAACTGCTGCGGCGGATCACTACTTTTCCCCTGGTTGCCCGGGGCCTCGCGGAGGATCTTCTTTCCGGGGACTTCCGCTCGGTTTTTACGGGCCAGGGGATCGAGTTCGATGAAGTCCGCCACTATGAGCCGGGGGATGATGTCCGCTCCATCGACTGGAACGTGAGCGCCCGGTTCGGCACCCCCTATGTAAAGATGTACCGGGAGGAACGGGAATTGACGGTGTGCCTGGTTCTGGACGAATCGGCCTCCATGTTTGCCGCCTCCACCGCCGCCGGTATGCGGCGCCGGGATCAGGCTATTCTGGCGGCGGCGCTGGTGGCCTTTTCCGCGGAACGGGCGGGGCAGCGGATCGGGGCGGTATGCTTTGGGGAGGAGATTACCCGTGTATTTAACCCCCGCAAGGGGCGATCCCATATAATGAGCATTATCAGCGGGCTGCTAAGAGAGGATGACGGCGGGAAAGGCAGCAACCTGGGACTTGCCCTGGAGGGATGCGGGCGGCTCCTTAAGCGGCGCAGCCTGGTGGTGATCCTTTCGGACTTCCTCTGCTTAGGCTGGGAGCAGGAACTGGGGTATCTCTGCGCCAAACACGATGTGATCGCCATTAGGATCACCGATCCCCTGGATGCCGGGATCCCCAACCTGGGGCTTCTCACCATGAGAGACCCCGAAACCGGGGTGGTACTCCACGCTCCCACGGGATATGTTTCCTTCCGTTCCGCCTGGACCGAATGGCACGACGACCGGACTACGCTCTGGAAGGCCCTCTGCCGCCGCTGCGGGGCCGCCTATGTGGAACTTTCCACCGCCTCTGACGCCCCCACGGTGCTGACCCGGTTCTTCGGAGGCCGCCGGACCGGAGGTTCGCCGCTATGAGACGGTTCAATCCCGGGAGCCTTTGGCTCCTTTCGTGGCTTATCCTGCGGGTTTTGCCGGTCTTTTCCCAGGATATTTCTTTCTCCGGCGTATCCGGCGCCGGTGATAAGGCCCCCTATCTTATCCCCCAGACGATTTTTGTGGGTGATAAGGGGCGGCTGGTGGTTCCTTTGGAGCCGGGAATCCTGGGTGCAAGCGTCAAAGACGCCGGCGTCAAAAATACTAATCTGCCCCGATCCAAGGATCTGGTAATCACCCGGGTGGAGTTGGAATACCGGGGAACCGCCGCCCGGCTTCTGATCGATTTTGAAGCCTACGCTCCGGGGCGTATCGAACTACCCGCCATAGAGATTGCGTTCAGAGAGAACGGTGCGTTCAAAGAGAACGGTGCGTTCAAGGAGAACGGTGCGTTCAGGGAGAACGGTACCTCACAAACCTTTACCGGCCTTGCGGTCACCGTCAGCTCCATCCTGCAGGTGGAACAGCGGGGGATGGTACTTTCGGGGCCTGCGGAACCCCTGGCGGCGCCGGGTACTTCGACGCTGATCTACGGCGCTATCCTGGGACTCATCCTCCTGTTCCTTGTGCTGACCCTGGGGGGGGGCCGGGGGAAAGCCCGTCTCCGGAATTTTACCGAACGGTGGAGACGACTGCGGGTTATCCGGGCCATGGAACGGAACATCAGGCATCTGCAAGCCGCAATTGCCGGTACGGAGCCGGGTAGGGAGGGGAAAATCCTGGAAACCCTTTCGGGGGAATTCCGTACGTGCCTGGGGGTGCTTACCGGAATTAACTGCCGGGCCATGGTGCCCCGGGAATTCCTCGCCCTCCCCGTATTGGGAGACGGCCTGGCCCTTTCGCCCGCCGTGCTTTCGGAGCTTTTCCGCCGCTGCGATACCCTCCGGTTTAGCGGGGCGGGTATTGAACGGGACGCGGTGTCCGGGCTTCTGGAGGAATTTAAAAAGATGGCCGGGTTTCTGGAGGCTGCCGAAAAGGATAGGTATCGACGGAAAGAAGAATTTAACCACAAAGGACACGAAGGAACACAAAGGTGAAGAGGAAAAGATCAAAGAATTTGAGCCAGTTCCAAAATAAAGATGAAGGAGGCGCCGTATGAGCATCGGTTTTGAGCGCCCCTTCCTTTTGTTCACCGGCGCAGTAATAGTGTTTCTGTGTTTTGTCATCTCCCGTTTTTTGAAAGACGCATTTACCCTGGTTGTACCCCTGGGGCCGCCCGGGGGAACCCCTATCAAGCCTCCCTTCAATGTGGAATTTCTGGTGAAGGTAATCCGTTTCCTGGACTTGGCCGGGGTTTTTGTCCTTTTTATTGCCGCCGCGGGGCCTGTTTTTATCAGCACAGAAACGGTGTGGCTTAACCGGGGGGCGGATATTCTCTTTGTGGTGGACGTCAGCCCAAGTATGGCGGGGCAGGATATGAACGGCCGCAGCCGCTTTGACACCGCCCGGGATTTGGTTCGGGATTTTGCCTCCAGGCGGCCTTCGGATGCCATTGGCCTGGTGGCGGTGGGAAATGACGCAAGCCTCCTGGTGCCCCCCACGGTTGACCGGAGCGCGTTGTTCTCCCGCCTTGATACGCTGCATATCGGCGAATTGGGGGACGGTACGGCCCTGGGAATGGGGCTGGGGATTGCGGCGCTGCATATACGGAATTCCACGGCCCCGCGGAGGGCGGTTGCGCTGATCACCGACGGGGAAAATAACGCCGGGGCGATTCACCCGGAAACGGCGGCGGCAGCCCTGCAAAACCTCCAGGATTTCAATGGAAACCCGGTGTCCCTCTGGGTTATCGGAGTGGGGGGCGGCGGGGAGGTTCCCATTGACTACGTTGATCCCGTTACCAGGATACGCCGTACCGGTACCTTCGACTCCCGGTTTAACGCCGAAAGCCTCAGATCCATTGCCCTGAGCGGCGGCGGCCAGTATATTTCCGCCCCCTCGGCGGAAGCTTTTTCCCATGCCTTTTCCCGTATTGATGAAGGGGAACTGATCATACGCCGTTCCGGCACGATAAACCGGACCCGGAGTTTTCAGGCGCCCCTCATAGCCGCCGCCCTGATTCTGATAGTTGCCGCAAGATATATACGGCGGTATATACTGGGGGCCTTCCTGTGAGTTTCGATAATCCCCGGAGTTTGCTTGCCCTCTTATTCCTTATCCCGGCGGCTTTTTTGGCGTTCCTCCATTATCGTAAACGGCGGGCTGTGTTGGATTTTCTGGATACCGGGGATGGCCTGGTTTCAAAACTGCGTTTCCGGTACCGTATCTCCACCATTTTCTTTTGGCTCTTCCTGGCTTGTACGATCATCGCCCTGGCCCAGCCCCGGGGCGGCGTCCGCCTGGTGAGTGAAACCCGCCGGGGGGTGGATGTGGTTTTTGCCATCGACCTGTCCCGCAGCATGAATGTCCGGGACATTGTCCCCGGCGGCCCTTCACGGCTTGGCCGGGCGGCTTCTCTGATCATGGAACTGGTCAATAATCCCTGGTTTACCCGATCCCCGGGGGTTCGTTTCGGGGCGGCCATCGGCAAAGGCCGGGGGGTGCTGGCACTTCCCCTGACCGGGGATACCGAGGCGATTCAGAGCTTTCTGTCGAGCCTCTCGTCTGCCGCCATTACCGGAAGGGGGACTAATTTAGAATTACTCATTGATGCCGCGGCAGCCGCTTTTCAGGATGCCTTCCCCAGCCGCCGCCTTACCATCCTCCTGTCGGACGGTGAATCCCTGGCGGGCTCCATGGATGCTGCCATGGATCGGGCCGCCTCTGCCGGGATCACCCTCATCGCGGTGGGGCTTGGGTCAGAGGAGGGCGGCGCGGTTCCCTTGGGGAACGGATCCGCTGATCCGTACAATACCGGGAGCCAGGGTTCCTTGCTGGGGGAGGACGGGTATCCGGTACTCAGCGCGCTGCGGAAGGATACCCTTAAGGATGCCGCGGAGAAAACCGGGGGGATCTACATAGATGGAAACCGGGGCAATGCCGCAGCGTTACTGGCGGATTACCTGGCATCCCAGGCCGCGCCGGACAACGGGGCTTCCGTACGGGGCTTCCGTCGGGAGACCCGGCCCCTGGGATACATCTTTGTCATCGCCGCCCTGGTCTTTATGGGTATCTCGAAAATTGCGGAATACAGGCTTCCGGCGGGGATGGGGAGGCGGAAACATGGCTGAACGAAGATGCCCCCTCCGCAACAGGCTTCCCGGACTTCTGTTAGGAATACTGTTTCTGTTTATCACTTCCTGTGGAAGTTCTGTGCCGGGGAAACTTATGCTGCTGCGGGGCAATTTCTTTAATGCCCAGGGCATGTATACCGAGGCGATACTCGCCTATCTGGAAGCGTTGACCTTTCCCGAAACCGCGCCCTATGCGGAATATAGCCTGGGGTCGGTATACCTTTCCCTGGACGAAGGCGCAGCGGCGCTGCGGCATTTTTCCGCCGCCGAGGAAGGGCTGGCCAATTTACTGCGGGAGGATCACCGGGAGCTTATCTACCGGATACATTACAACAGGGGGGTGGTTCTTTTTCATGCCGGGGATTTCGGGTCCGCGGCGGATCAGTTCCGCGCCGCCCTGGAAACCGACGGCAGCCGCATTGAGGCGAAACGGAATCTGGAACTTAGCATCCTCTCCCTGTCTCAGCAGGATTCCGGCGCCGCGGCATCCCTATCACTGAATCCCGGGGCGCGGCAAAGCGAGTCCCGGGTTCTTTTTGATTATATACGCCGTAAGGAGCAAGACCAATGGAAAAGCCGGGAATGGGCCGGGGATACCGGTTCCGCGGGACCCGATTACTAATTCTGATCCCCTTAGTTTTACTGCTTGGGCAATCCGCGGAGGTTCCCGGGGGAGAATCAATGGTACTGGTGGAGAGTTCCCCGGAACGCCCGGTTCTGGAGGGTTCCTGGCGGATTTCTATCCGGGTGGATCATCCTGTACCGGAGGAAGTGACGGTTATCCCGCCGGAGCTGCCGCCTTCCCTCACCTTTGCCCTGTCCCGGAAGGAAAAGCGGGAAGGACGCTGGACCCTGGCGGAATTTTGGTTTGTCCCCCACAGGACGGGGGCTGTCACCCTGGGCTCCTTCGAAATACAGGCTCCGGGGTACAGAACCATGACAGAGGAACTGAGAGCCTACGTGACCGCTGCGGAGGGGGGCTCCCCGGAGGAATACCACCCCCAGCTGGCCTGGGATCCCTTTCCTGCCGTGCTGAGTGCCGGGGAGCCTCTGGAACTGAGTCTCCGCATCCGCGGCCAGGATCCCGGGAGAAGCCTTCGTCCGGGGCCGTTTCATGTTACCGCCCCGGCGGCGGCGATTCTGGAGGAACTCCCCCTGACGCCTTCCGACCGGGAGCAGGGCCGGGTGCTGCGGATTCGCCTTACCCCCCTGGAGGGAACCGGTATAACCGCGATCTCCCTGGGCCCCTTTCCGCTTAGATTTGATACCCTTACCCTGGAAGCTCCGGCCATCTCGATACGGCTCCGCCCGCCACTCTCCGGCAACACCGCTCCCACCGGCAGCGCTCCCGGTAATACCGCCGCTGAAACAACCCCGGAACAAACCCAAGGGAGTTCTGATCCGCCGCCCCCGTTCCCCGAAACTCCGGGTGAGCCATTCCCTCTTTTTCGCAAAGCCTATGAGGAAACCCTGGACAGGGCCCATGAGCTCTGGAGCCGCGCCTGTTATGCCGAAGCGCTGGGTGAACTTCGCCGGGGGGAGCGGGATCTGTTTGCAGGCCCTGCGCTGGCTGCCCCGCGCCGGGCGGCTGAACAGGCCCTGGGGCTTGGGCGGACAGCCGGTATGGCGGATGAAAAATGGCGTCCCCGGAATTTCTTTTTAGCCCTGACCATCCTCAGTTCCGGTTTATTGTTATTGATCATAGTATTGCCCCTGCGAGAGAGGCGGCGGGGCGCTAGGATTCTCCTTTTACTGGCGGCCGGTATTTTGGGGTTTGGCATTGCGGGACTCAGCCCCCGTGTCTCCCCTCTTGCAAGAACCGCGCCGGAGACAGGATACTTAAGAGGAAGCTTTGCGGTGCTGAGAAGTACTGAGGAGGCTTTGCCGCACGTAACGGCTTACCGGGTACCTGACATTCAGGGGGCAACCAGTGCCCGCTGGATGGAAGGCCAGCCGGTACGTATTCGCGCCGTCGCGGATTCCTGGGCCTATGCGGAAAGTCCCGATGGGGACGCCGGATGGGTGCCGCAGGATAATCTGGTTTTTTATTAGAGGCTGCGAAACTCTGTTTCGCTTCGATTGAATAGCGCTGCATCGCCGCGCCGGATAAAGGTTATAATCATGGATTTTGGTGATATTTTGGATCAATGGGATCGGCAGACCGGGAAACCTGCGGGGAAAAAAGCCGTAAAGGCGGAACTGGGGCGGTTGGCGGCAGAAAGTACCGGGGGGGAGGAGTCCGGGGATAAGGGTTCCCCGTCCTTACAAAAAGTGGATCCCCTAACGGCCTGGCTGCGGATATACGGCGTTCCCAACAAGGACGCTGAAATTGCCGAGGCCGCCGTGCCGCCCTCTAAACAACGCCGCCGGCTCCGGGCCAAAAAAGCGGATGCGACACTGGATCTCCACGGCCTTACCCGTGACGAAGCCTGGATAGCGATGGAGGAGTTTTTCCGCGCCGGCCAACAGCAGGAAATGGAGAAGCTTCTCATCATCCATGGGAAGGGGATTCACTCCGAAAAGGATGCGGTATTGAAACGAACCGTCCGGGATTTTATCGAACGGTGCCCCTTTGCCGGGGAAAGCGGTCAGGGGGAGGCCGCCGATGGGGGAAGCGGGGCTACCTGGGTACTGTTGAAAGCGGCTCGGAAGTCCGGCGATACGTCCGATTAATTAACGTTCACGGTAGATGATGCGGCCGCGGCTTAAATCGTAGGGGGAGAGGGCAATCCGTACCCGGTCGCCGGGGACGATACGGATGTAGTGTTTACGCATCTTTCCGGAAAGATGGGCCAGTATAAGGTGTCCGTTCTGATTGTCCAGTTCCACCCTGAACATAGTATTGGGAAGGGCTTCCCGGACTACCCCTTCGACCTCTATCGCTTCTTCTTTCGCCACATAAACTCCTATAGTAGTATTTTTCTCCATAATACTAGAGGGGATAGGCGGGAAAGTCAATTACGCGGCAGGGGCAGGGTAAACGCGTATGAGCGGTGACACACTAGACAGAAGAAATTTAACCACAGACCACACGGACAACACGGACAAATGGATTATCATCATTTTGTATGCCATAGTGAACCCATGGCTGTATTATATGAAACCGAACCCGTCCCCACACGGGCTTTCCTGATAAGCATCGCAGATGCCCGGTCTGACGAGGCGGAGGCGGAATCCCTGGCGAAGGAGTTGGCGGGACTGGCCAAAACACTGGGCTTGGAGATTGCCGCCCGGGAAAAAGTGCATATCAGGGAACATCATCATAAATTTGGGCTGGGTACCGGGAAGGCTGATGAGATTGCCGAAAAAGCGGCGGAGTTGGGGGTGGATTGCCTGGTCTTCGACGGGGATTTGACCCCCTCCCGGCAGCGGAACTGGGAACGGCTTACGGGGATTGCCGCGGTGGACCGGCAGGAGCTTATCATCCGGATATTTGCCGGGCGGGCACAAACCCGTGAGGCGGAAATCCAGGTTGCGCTGGCGCAGCTTTACTACTCCCTTCCCCGGCTGACCCATAAGTATATCGACCTGTCCCGGCAGCGGGGAGGCCGCTACGGCACGAAGGGATCCGGGGAAACCAAGCTGGAAACCGACCGGCGCCAGGTGGAGCAGCGCATATACCGGCTCAAGGGGGAACTGGCGGAGGTTCGCAAGCAACGGGCGGTTCAGCGGAAGAAGCGTGACAAGGAATCGGCCTCCTGTGCCCTGGTAGGCTACACTAATTCCGGAAAATCCACCCTGCTCAACGCCCTGACCGGTTCCGGGGTACCGGCGGAGGATAAGCTTTTCGCCACCCTGGACGCCACCACCCGGATCCTCCCCGGCAAGGGCCCCAGGCTGGTCATCACCGACACCGTGGGCTTTATCCGCCGCCTCCCCCATGCCCTGGTGGACGCCTTCCGTTCTACCCTGGAAGAGGCTGCCCGGGCCGATCTTCTGATTCACGTCCTTGACGCCGCAGACCCTGATATAGATAGCTTTTATGAAACCACCCTTTCGGTACTCCGGGATTTAGGGGCCGGCAAAAAACCCATGCTTACGGCGCTGAACAAGGTTGACCGCCTGGAATCCGGGGATGCCCCGGACAGCCTTCTCCGCCGCTACCCTAACAGTATTCCTGTTTCCGCTTTAACCGGCAAAGGCCTGGATGAATTGATCCTGCGGATAGAGACCGCCCTATCCGGCCCGGTGCGGCGCTTCCGTTTCCCCCCGGATCGTTCAGATTTAGCAGCCCTGGTACACCGGAACGGGACGGTGCTGCAGGAAACCTACGAGGGGACATACATTGAGGTAGAGGCACGGGTAGAGGGGCCGACTGTAGAAAAACTGCGGGAATACCTTGCCGAAGAATAACAAAGGCCCCCAAATCTCACATCCCCCCTTGCAAACTATTTGAAAAAGGTGAATTATATAGTCATATTTTCTTTTAAGGAGGGTTATACAATGCCAAGTCTCAAGGGAACCAAAACCGAAAAAAACCTGCTTACCGCTTTTGCCGGGGAATCCCAAGCCAGGAACAAGTATACGTTTTGGGCCGGCGCTGCCAAGAAGGATGGTTTTGTACAAATTTCTAATTCCTTTACCGAAACTGCCGCCCAGGAAAAGGAACACGCCGAACGGTTTTTCAAGTTCCTGGAGGGGGGGGATGTGACCATCGAAGAATCATTCCCCGCCGGGCTCATCGGGAAAACCACCGATAATCTTGCCGCCGCCGCCGCCGGGGAGGATCACGAATGGAAGAAGCTGTACCCCGAATTTGCCAAAACCGCCAAGGCCGAAGGCTTCGCCGCCATTGCCGCCGTTTTTACCAACATTGCGGTAGCGGAAAAGCAGCACGCCAAGCGCTTCCACAAGTTTAAGGAAAACATTGACGCCGGTACGGTCTTTAAAAAGGAAAAGAGCGTAACCTGGCGCTGCTTGAACTGCGGCTATATATATGAAGGAACCGATGCGCCCAAGGCCTGTCCGGCCTGCGCTCACCCCCAGGATTATTTTGAAGTTCTGGGAAAAATCCAATAGAGAGGTATTATATGTCCAAAAAATTTGTATGTGAAACCTGCGGGTACGTTTACGATCCCGCTGAGGGCGACAAGTCCGGCGGTATCAAACCGGGAACCGAATTTGCGGCCCTCCCCGGCGATTGGGTATGCCCCACCTGCGGCGTAGGAAAAGACGGCTTTTCCGAACAGATTTAAAGGGAAAACGAAGAAGAGAGGACACGGAGGAATGATTTTAATTTTATAATCTTCCTCCCTGTTCTCCGCGCCTGGTTTCCGTTCGATAAAAAGGAGTCCCCATGCTATCCAGAGAAGATTTTGTATTCACCATCGGCTATGACGGCCCCGCCGCAGTAGTTGACGGCCAGGCCAAGCGTCGCAACGGCTCCCTTTCCACCCGTGAACTAGCCGAAAAGGGCCTTTTCCGCGCCGCCTATTCATCGGCCATCTACTCCAGGAACCCAACGGAACTGGAAACCGTCCTGGAATTCTACAACAAAGCCGCCGGCACAACCTACACCCCTGCCTCTACCTCCCTTGACCGCCTCTTCGGTGTCATCCCCACAGAGGTAACCCGCGCCATTGTGTTGTAAAACTAAAAATCTGACAACTTGAAGAAAAAACCACGAAAAATACGAAACACACGAAAAATATAATGAAATTTCGTGTGTTTCCTGTCTTTTTCGTGGTTGATCTTCTTATCTGAGTTATTGACCTCCCCGCCATAATACCGAATAATAAATGGAATCTATTTAATGACCCAAGGAGAACAATGATGAGTTATATTGAAGTAGTGCAGGCCCGTGAGATCCTCGATTCCCGGGGAAATCCCACGGTTGAAGTTGAAGTGCAATTGGAAGACGGCGCCATTGGACGGGCGGCGGTTCCCTCCGGGGCCAGTACCGGGGACTATGAAGCGGTGGAGCTGCGGGACGGCGATAAAAGCCGGTACCTGGGTAAGGGTGTCCAGCAAGCGGTAGCGAATGTCAATGACATCATTGCCCCGGAACTACAGGGTTACGATGCCCTGGATCAGGTGGCCATCGACCGGACCATGATTGAGCTGGACGGCACCGAAAACAAGGGCAAGCTTGGGGCTAATGCCATCCTCGGGGTATCCATGGCGACTGCCCGTGCGGCGGCGGAATATGTGGGGCTCCCCCTCTACAAATACCTGGGAAGTTTCCATGCCAACCTGCTCCCGGTGCCTATGGCGAACATCATTAACGGCGGCAAACATTCGGACAACAAAATCGATTTCCAGGAATTCATGGTCATGCCCGTGGGGGCGGAATCCATCGTGGAAGCGGTTCGCTGGACCGCCGAGGTCTTCCACAACCTGAAGAGCCTCCTCCATGGGGCGGGAAAAAACACCGCCGTGGGTGACGAAGGCGGCTTTGCCCCGGACATCGGTAATGAGGAAGCCCTGGAATTTATCATGAAGGCCATTGAGAAGGCCGGGTACAAGCCCGGCGAACAGTTCGGCATCGCCCTGGACTGCGCCAGTTCCGAGCTTTTCGGTGAGGGGGACAAGAAGGGCTACAAGTTCTGGAAATCCAACCCCGGCAAGCTCTTTACCGCCGATGAAATGATCGGCATCTACACTGACTGGGTAAAAAAATACCCCATCATCTCCATCGAAGATCCCCTGGATCAGGACGACTGGGATGGTTATGTAAAGCTCACCAAGGCCCTGGGGGACAAAGTGCAGATAGTTGGCGATGATTTCTTTGTCACCAACACCAAGCGGCTTGAAAAAGGCATCGCCATGGGGGCCTGTAACTCCATCCTGATCAAGGTAAACCAGATCGGCACGGTCACCGAAACCTACGAAGCGGTTGAGATGGCCAAGCGGGCGGGCTACACCGCCATCGTTTCCCACCGTTCCGGCGAAACCGAGGACACCTTCATCGCCGACCTGGTGGTGGGCCTGGAAACCGGTCAGATAAAGACCGGCTCCATGAGCCGCACCGACCGGGTTGCAAAATACAACCAGCTTATCCGCATTGAGGAACAGCTTGAGGATGCAAGCGAATATGCGGGGAGAAATGCCTTTTACAATTTGAAGAAGTAGGAAGGAATTTAACCGTAATGGTGCATCGAACCATCAGACCACAGACCAATCAGACCTTCGGTCTGCGGTCTGATCGGTCTGCGGTTCGCAGGCGAAGAAGGAAAGTCGAATATAAAGCTTTTCTTACTTGAGCCATTTCCAAAATAAGAATTTGTCCGCGAATGGACGCGAAGAAACGCGAATAATATAAATATTTGTTGTTTTATTCGCGTCCATTCGCGTAATTCGCGGACAGGGTTTTCTATTTTGGAACCGGCTCACTTATTCGCCTTTTTCGCCTTCGCGGTTGCTTCTCTTGATACTAGGTGAAATGGGAGGGGAAAGGCGAAAAACGATGATCCGTAGTCTTTCCAGAATTGTATTTTTCTCGTGTTGTTTCTTTCTGTGCATCGCGGGATTGTATGCCAAAGGAGGAAAACAGCAGGCCCCTGCGGATAAAACCGTGGTTGAAGCCGGTGCGGAGTCTGCTAAACAGGCCCATTTGGGGCTTGGGTTTGAAGGCAACATGAACCTCAAGGAAACCTTCATCTTTGGCCAGTCCGTCAATTTCGATTACGCCTTTTTCTCCCATTTTGCAGCCGGCGCCTCACTCACCATCAGTTATGATTTCGCCACCTTCTATAGCTTTGAACCGGCGCTCCTCGGCCGCTGGTATTTTCTGAAACTGGGGGTCCCCGGCGGCGGCCTGTTCCTCCAGGAAGACATGGGTGTCCGTATTGCCATGAATGGTTTAGACCCCGAATTTTCTTTTCTGGGGGGACTGTCCCTGGGTTTCCGTTGGGCCTTTGCCCACACCGACTACTACATAGAACCCTATGTCCGGGGCGGGTATCCCTTCCGGGTCGGCGTCGGCCTGCGGGGAGGCTGCCGCCTTTGAAGATACGAACCAAGATTCTTTCTATTGTATTGCCCCTGCTCTCCGCCGCCGTTATCCTGGTGGGCCTTTCTTCCTACATGCTTGCCGCCGGTTCGGTAACCCGCCTGGCGGTGGACTTCCTCAACTTTAAGGCTGATGAGGTACGGAGCTATGCCGACGGCCAGTGGAACCTGCTGGTGGAAAACAATGCTGTGGGAAATATCATGATGGAGGCCGCCGCCAAAAACGCGGTGGAAAATTTCTCCCTGGGCCTCCTGCGCAGTGATACTGAGGCGATATTCGCCCTGGATTCCTCGGGGCGGCTGTCCATGCTTGCCGGCCCTATCGCGCCCACCACAGCGGAACTGTCGGCCATGCAAACCTACTTTGACCGTCGCAGTCAGGAATTTATCACCATTACTGCGGGCGGTGTCCAGCGGGCGGCTTACACCATCCCCCTTTTCCTCTACGATTGGCAGCTCTTTGTAAGCGAAGACCGGGCGGTGTTCTATGGCGAGGTGGAAAACATTTACCGCGCCACCCTGTTTATCCTTATCGGCGCGCTCCTTGCCGGAATCATTCTCTTTTTCATCATGGCCCGCTACCTTACCCGGCCCATTGAGGCGCTGGTTTCGTCCATGCGCACCATCATTGAGTCGGACAACCTTGAGCAGGAGGCGCCCATCTATTACAACGACGAGATCGGCCGCCTCTCCAACACCTTCAACCACATGCTTAAAGAGTTGGGCGAAGCCTACCGCCTGATTAAGCGCTACGCCTTTGACGCGGTGATGGCGGAAAAGCGGGAAATGAAAATCCGCAATGTGTTTCAGCTCTACGTACCCAAGGACGTGATAGAAGAGGTGTTCACCAATCCCGAAAAGATGCTGGTGGGCAGCAACCGGGATCTGTCCATTCTTTTTTCAGACATCCGCAGTTTTACTACCATTTCGGAAGGCATGAGCCCCGACGATTTGGTCAATTCCCTGAACCGTTACTTTTCCTCCATGGTGGACGTGATCATGGCCCGTGAAGGAATCGTGGACAAATACATCGGCGATGCGATAATGGCGATCTTCGGGGCGCCGGTGGTTCACGAAAACGAGGCCCTGCAATCGGTTCTGTCGGGGCTGGAAATGCTGGAAGCCTTGAAGGACTTCAACCAAAACCAACTGAAACTGGGGGCTCCGGAGTTCCACATCGGTGTGGGGATCAACTACGGCGAAGTAACGGTGGGGAACATCGGCTGCGAAAAAAAGATGAACTACACGGTTATCGGCGATGCGGTGAACCTGGCCTCCCGGCTTGAGGGGCTTACCAAATACTACAAGGAACCCATCCTGTTTACCGAAGAGGTGGCCCGGCAGATTGAGGGGCACCTGCCCTGCCGTATGATCGACCGGGTAGCGGTTAAGGGCAAAACCCTGGGGGTTCCTATTTTTAGTTCCCGGCTTACCCTGGGGGCTGCGGAAAAAGAGACCTGGAAGATACATGTTGAGGGGGTCGAACACTATTACAAGCGGCGTTTCGACAAAGCCCTGAATGCATTTGAAAAGATTCTCATCATTGATAAGGGCGATATTCCCGCGAAACGTCTGGCAGACCGGTGCCGCGCCTACATTGCCGCCCCGCCCCCCGCGGATTGGAACGGCGTAGAAGTGATGACGGAAAAATGAGCGCGGCAAGACAAGGGGCCCGGTTTCTTTTGCTTCTCCTGTTTTTTTTACCCTCCCTTGCGAACAACGCGCGCTCCCTTTGGGCAGAAGAAACGGCGGTTCTTATTTTTAACCACCAGGGCGGACGGGTATTTAAGGATCGTGACTTACAGGAAATTGTCACCGGCATTATACAGACGGCTTTTTCCGCCGTCGATATGGGGATTGCCGCTATTGTTACCACCACCGGTTCAAGCCTGAACAGCGCCGAACTGGTGGCCGCCTGCGGGGATGCGGGGGTGATCTGGGCCGTCATCGCCGCCACCCGTTACGAGAACGATACCCTGTTCTGGCAATTCGCCGTGTACGACAGTAAAGCCCGCACCTTCCGGGCTTACGATTTCTCCTCAGCCCATACACTGGCGGGTATTTCCGCCCTGGGAGCGCTTAGTAGTTCTGTGGGAACCGTGGCCCGGCACTGGTACAGCGCCCTGACCCCAAAAACTTTTGACGGCAAACCTGCCGTAAGCGGCCCGCAAAAGTTCATCTTAAAGAACGAAGAGGCCCGGGTACGGTACGGTTCCGGAAACACTACCGGTTCCGGGGAAAACGTTATTGAGGCAGGAACCGTGGAGGGCGGCAGCCTTACCGCAGCATTTGTCCCCTTCCCCGCGGGGCTGCCGGTGTTTGGTGAAATTGTTAAAGAACATTACTACCCGGCAAATTTTTCCCTGCCCAAGGGAGTTACGGAGACCCCCAAAAAGCTTCCCGCGCTGCAAAAGAAAACCCGGCACAGTGTATCCTTCAATTATTTTTTACGGAACAACGGCAGTTCCGGTTTTCCGGGCATAGACGCGGAGTATCGTTTCCACATCCTGCCGGATCGCCTATTCCTTCAAGCGGACTGGGCGGTCTGGACCGGGCCCATTGATTTGCCTGGGCCGGATGAAGATGCCGTATTGGAAGACAGTATGTTTCGTCAGGAGTACCGCTTTGCCGCCGCCCTGTATTTGCAGCCCCGGAACGCCGCCCGGTTTCGTGTAACCGCAGGATCTGCCCTATCCTACGAGAAGCCCTGGAATTCCTGGGGGATGTTTCTGGTGGAACCCGTCTGGGGGGGCCTGGAATATCACCTTTCCCATGTGGGGTTCAAGGCGGAAGTTCGCTGGCCCCTATCGGTTGGCGGAATGATCGATAGGGTTGATTTTCGGGATCTGCCGGTCCTCGGCCTCTCTTTTTTTGCGGGGGTGATGCTGAAATGGTAAACCGCCGCCTGTTGCCGGGCATGTTCCTGCTGATTGCCATTTTTGCGCACCCCCAGACTACTACCGGTGAGCTGTTGGGCATGATGGGTGAAACCCTTGATGAAACCCTCAGTACCATTTACCGGGATGAGTTTCTGGGTATGCTGGACGAACCCCTTGATGAAACCCTCAGCGTTCTTTACCGGATGGAATTTGACGAAGATTTCTACGCCATTGCCGAATCGGCAGGGGCCTATATTTGGGGTACAGGGACGCCCCTTATTGCCGGGAAGGATCTGTGGTATCTTTCCCTTGAAGCCGCCCTGTCCACCCGGCCCCATATCGCCGGGGCAAGCCGCATTGATAGCGGCATTTTTCCCCAATACCGTGCCGGCGGCAGCAGCGCAACCGCGCTTGAAGTGGCCGCTCAGGCGGGGATCCCGGTGTTTCTGGACCTGCGGATAAGCGGATCCATAGCCCGGCCCTTTGTGGTGGTGGATTACGGGTTTCAGGATCTGTTCAACGCCGCCCATGAGCAAACCGGGCATTTTGAAGTTGAGATTCCCACGGAACAGGCGCTTTTTTCCTGGTTCTGGCTGAACCTGGCGGCGGAACTCAACACGTTTATGGCGGAACTCATCAAGCCGCCTCTGGAAATCTACGGGCAGCCCGGTACCCGTATTGTTATCGCCGGCCTTACC
The DNA here is from genome assembly GCA_025997495.1 of Spirochaetia bacterium. Lineage (GTDB taxonomy): Bacteria > Spirochaetota > Spirochaetia > Treponematales > Breznakiellaceae > Termitinema. The sequence continues at coordinate 25,659 of BNUR01000011.1, forward strand.
ACGGCGCCGCTCACGATTCCCCCATCGGGCGCCCTGCTTATCGACGTCCCCATACCGCTTACCCTTTCCTGGGAGGCCGTCCATCCCCGTTACGTCACCACCTGGGGAGTGTACCTCACCACCCAGGAAGCGCACCGGCTGGAACTGGAACAGCGGCGGCACTATCAGCTCAGTGTAGATCTGGCTCTTACCCAGGCAGTCTTCCCGGATTTCTGGCTCTCCTATAGCAGGCGGTCCTACGGCTGGCGTTTCAGCCTGGGTTTGCAGCAACAGACTTTCGGTATTGGCCTGCAGGATAACGACACCCCCCTGGAAACAAGTTTCAACGCCCGCCCCCTGGTTATGCCGGGGTTCCAGGCCGCCTACCGCCTAAAGGCCGATCTCTTTCACCCGCAGCTTTCCCTAGCGGCGGCGCTTTCCCTCCGTTTTAAGGCAAGCCGCTGTAGAACGGAAAATCCATTTGATGATTTCAGCCCCTTAGGCTTCTCCCTGAGCGCCGGATACGACTGGGAAATGCCCACTAAGTATCACTTCACCCTTTTTGCAGAAGTTGGAGCGTCCCTGTACATTCTCCGCCCTGGTTATTCAGACTCATTTTCCAAAGGAACCCGGGACGCCATGTTTTTTCAGCAGCTTTTAGGTGACGCGGTGTATGTTGAATTGCCCCTGATCCGTTTTGGGTTCCGGTTCCCCTTACCGCTGCCCTTTTAAGGGCTGACCGGCGGTAACCGTTCCAGCAGCATATCTATCAGGGCGGTGATTTCCTGATCCCCGTCGTACCGTTCCCGCATTCCCCGCAAATATTGGGTTCTGGTTTCTTCATTACGTATCCGCAGAACGGTTCCCACAATATCACTAACATTACCCACCCCTTCCCGGTGTCCGTCCATAGCCGCCTGCCGGTTAAGCGTAGTAATCCTATCCAGAAGACCGGGAAAGGCGGTCCCCACCGCAGGGGAGCGAAAGAAATTTTCCAAAGCGGGAAGGCCGCCGCCGCCGGCGTCAAAGCGGGTATAGGCGTCCCGGATACCCGTATAGGCCGCCCCGTTTTGATCCGCCTGCCGCAGTGATTCTGTTGCCGCGGTAAGACTGTTTGTTCGTTCCTGTAAGGTTTGAGTAAGCTGCCGGTTCGACTGTTCCCATTCACGCAGCCGGGCGCGGAGTTCCCCGAGTTCCCGTTCCCGAACCGCTGCGGCGGCAGCATCAGCCGCATTCTGCCGCCGCAGGGTTTCTGCCTCGGTGTAGAGCCGGACCAGTTGCTGCCGGGAGTCCTCAAGCTCCGTTGCGGGGGTCAGGGCGGTACGGGCCAGTTGTTCCAAAGCAGCGGCCATGTACAAATCCGTTCCAAGCCGCGCCTGAGAGGAAGACCCGATGGAAAGCCCCTCAAGGTAGGCCCACAGGTTCCGAACCTGGGTCAGGGCATCCTGGTAGCGGCTTCCCTCCAGGGCCGTCCGCACCCGATTGAACATCCCGATGATAAGCTGTTCCTCCGCCTGTGCCTTCTGCCGCTGCTCCTGCAAACCCGTAAGGGCCGCCTGAGCCTGCTCATAGGCCAGCCTCTGCTCGGTCAAAGCCCGATCCACCCCCTGGTTTTGTTCCAGAGTAGACCGCAGCCCCTCTTCGCGCCGCCGGTACTCTTCCTGTAGTTGGGCCCGTTCATTGTTGAGGGCCGCAATATCGGCCTGGTACTGGTTCCGGATTCGCTGGTAATTTGCCTCCGCCTCCGCCCGCTCACGGTTCAGTTGTTCCGTGAAGCGGCTCAACTCCACCCGGGAAGCGGCGGTTCGTTCCTGTTCAAACGCCGCAAGCTGCTCGTTCATCCGGGGCTCAGAAATCCCGGTATTGCTGAGCCGCTGCCGTTCAGCCGCAAGATCCCGTTCCATGGCGGCCCGTAACTCCGCTTCCCGCCGGCTGACCCGGACTTCAAATTCGGTTACCAGGATCACCTGATTTTTTTCCAGCTCCGTCAAATAAACACGGATATCGGTAATTTCCTGCTCTTTTTCAGAAAGCTGGATGTCCGATTCCTGCCGTATCTGCTGAATCAGTTCCCCCTCCACCGACGTGAAGGCCCGGCCCCCAAGGGCAGCCCGTCCCGATCGCAGGTTAGTATAATAGTAGAGAAAACCGAAAACACCCGCCGACACGATAATGACGATAAGGTTCACCATGATGGGAAAAAATAGGCCGTTTTTCAGAGCCTTTATTTTGAATTGCGCAGGATCAAAGGCGGCGCGGCCCCTCCGGGAAATCGCTTCAATCTGGGCCTCAATTTCCCGGGCCTCATCCTCGTTCACTTCGATTAGTGTGGAAATCGCCGACTGCTCAGACCGGTAGGTCTGCTCAGACCGGACAGCCTGTTCAGACCGGACGGCCTGTTCAGACCGGACGGCCTGTTCAAGTGCGGCGGATGATACAAAGTTTGCAGATTGCACCGTTACTGCGGAGGATGCCTGGGAACCGGCAGGTTCCAGCTTTCTTTGTTTGAGCCTTTCGGCGGCGCCAAGCAGTCCCGTAACGGTCTGTTCAGCTTTGGCACTTACCGCAGGGGGGGCAGGCGTTTCTTGTTTGAGCCTTTCGGCGACATCAAGCAGACCCGTATCAGTATCTCCTGTATCTTGTTACTTCTTCTCCGCCGCCGCCCGTATCGGCCGTAGTTCCGCCTCGCTCACCAGAGCCGGGTCGTCTATGCCGATGGGCAGTTCCCGTCCTTCTTCAACTTCCACGTCCTCTTCCTCGAACAACGGCGTATCCATTTCAGCTTCCTCCGCCACCGCCACCTCTTCGTTCTTCAGCTTTACTGAGATAACTTTGGTAATTCCCGGATCCTCCATACTCACCCCCAGCAGGGTTTCCGCGTAGATCATGGTCTTCTTATTATGGGTGATGATAATGAATTGGCTGGCGGTACCGAATTCCTTCAGCATCTGGGCAAAACGGAACACGTTATCTTCGTCCAGGGCCGCGTCAATTTCGTCCAGCAGGCAGAAGGGAGATGGCTTTACCATATAGGTAGCAAAGAGCAGCGCTACCGCGGTCATGGATTTTTCACCCCCCGAAAGAAGGGTGATGTTTTCCAGTTTTTTCCCCGGCGGCTGTGCGAGGATTTCAATGCCCGATTCCAGTACGTGATTCGGATCCTGGAGTTGGAGCAGCGCCTTGCCGCCCCCAAAGAGCCGGCGAAACATATTGTTAAAGTTCCGTTTAATCTTATTGTAGGTATCGATAAACAGCGCCGATGATTCCGCCCGGATTTCCTTAGTGATCATCTCCAAATCGTCACGGGCCTTGGTAAGATCCGCCAACTGGTTGGAAAGAAAATCGTACCGTTCCTTGGTCTCCGCAAATTCCTCCGGCGCCATGAGGTTCACCGCTCCCAGATCCTTAAGCCCCGTCCTGGCCCGGCTCAGGTGTTCCCGCAGTTCCGCGGGAGCGATAGTAATGGTAAAAATCCGTTCCTCAAATTCCATGAGATCCCGCGAATGGGTCTCCCGGAAATTGTCCTGAATATTTTTAATCTCCGTGTCGGACTGAACCAGTTCCAGGTGAAGCCGTTCCAAAACTTCCTGCACCTTTGCAAGCTCCGCGTTCCGCTTCTTGAGGATCTCCCGTTTCCCCGCCACATCCCCGTTCCGTTTGCTGATATCCTTTTCAAGCTTCTCCAAATCCGCGGTAAGCTGCAGTCCCTTCCGCTCTATATCGGCAAGCTCCGAATCAGTGTCGGCGATCCGTTCATTGATTTCATCAAACCGTTTGCGGCTCATAAAAAGTTCGTCCCGCACCGTTTTGAGAAGCGCCTCCTGCCCCGCCAATTCCCGGCGTATAAGCTTGGCCTGTTCCTCCGCCGCCTGCGCCTGGGTGGTCATCCGCACCCGGCTCACCCGGAGATCCTCCAGGGTGGCACGGTATTCGTCAATCTTGACATTCAGGTTTATGTTTTCCTGCCGCAGGGCAGTAATCCTGCCCCGCCGTTCCACAATCCCTTCATTAGCCGCCCGGATTTCCGCATCCAGCGCCCGCTTTTTGGTGATGATCCCCTCGGGGGCAAGAAATTCGTCGATAAAGGCGGGGGTGCTCTTCCGGTAGCTTTCAAAAAGGCTTTGTACTTTATCCCCGTACCCTGCCGCATCGGACAATGCCGCCGCGAGCCCCTCGGCAATGCGCTTCAGTTCCACCGCCGCGGGGAGTTGTTCCCCCGCCGCCGCACGGTCCGCAGCCGCCGCCAGGTCCCGGAGCAGGGTTTCCCGGCCCGATAGCAGGGTTCGCAGCAAACCCAGGGCCTCGTTCAGGGCCGCCTCAGTGTTCCGCCGTTCAGCCGCCGAGTACCCCGCCTCTTTCAGGCCCGCGTCCAGGGCCGCCACAATATCGTCGGTTATGGCTTCCAGGGCTTTTGTGTGTTCCGCCCGCGCCCGTTCAAGGCCGTGTATCTCCTCTTCGTTCCGGCGCACCTCCGAATCGTTTTCCCCAATCTGGGTGGCGGCGGTCTGGATATTTTCCTCAAAGGAGGCGATGTTTTCTTCTATACTAAAGACCTTTTTCTTTAAGTCCCGAACCGTATCGTCCTGCGCCTCGGCGTCTTCGATCAGTTCCTCGATCTTTATACCGGTAGCCCGTTCCCGACCCTCATTCTGCTGGATTGCCGCGTTGGTCTCCGCCCGCTGTTCCGCCAGCAGCTTCGCTTCCTTTTCCCGGGCATTTTTTTCCACCGCCAGCCCGTAAATCTTTTTCTGGGCATCAACAAGCTGTTCCTCCATGGAATTAACCACATCCATGTTTTCTTCCAGGGATTTGTTGATGGCGTCAATGTCAGCCCTGATGGCATCCCGGTCTACCGTCCGCTTTTTAAGGTTCTCGTTCCGTTCATCCCGCTCATATTTGAACTGTTTCAGCCGCAAAAGCTGAATATCCAGCTCAAACTGAAATATTTCTTCCCTTAAAGTCCGGTATTTCAGGGTTTTATCCGCCTGAATCTTCAGGGTATCGTAGGAACGCTTCACTTCCCCCAAAATCCCCTCAACCTGGCGCATATTTTCTTCAGTTTTGGCAAGTTTCCGCTCCGCCTCGGCGCTTTTTATCTTAAAACGGGTAATTCCGGCAGCTTCCTCAAAGAGATACCGCCGTTCATCGGCCTTTGCGGATAGAACCTGGTCAATTTTGCCCTGTTCCATCACGGAATAAGCGGCCTTCCCCACCCCGGTATCCCAAAAAAGTTCCCGAACATCCTTGAGCTTGACCTGGTTGGAATTGATGTAGTATTCACTTTCCCCGGAGCGGTAGAGCCGGCGCTTAATCTGGATTTCCACCGTGTCCAGGGGGAGCTGCCCTGACTCGTTTTCCAGGGTCAGGGCCACCTCCGCCACATTCACCGGCTTCCGGCTTTCGGTGCCGTTAAAGATGACGTCCTCCATCTTATCGGCCCGCATGGCCTTGGACGCCTGTTCCCCCAGGACCCACTTGATGGCGTCCACCACATTGGACTTTCCACACCCGTTGGGCCCCAAAAGGGCGGTGATGCCGTCTGAAAATTCGATCCTGGTACGGTCGGCAAAGGATTTGAAACCAAATATGTCTAAACTTTTAAGAAACAATGCATAACTCCGATTTCCGTTATAATAACATGGCAGGGGGGGGGATGAAAAGCAGCAATTCTAAATTTGCCTGATTTATGATAAAATCGGGGGTATGGGTGGGGAAACATTTGAGCGGCTAATGAGGAATCTAGACAAAGCGGCGGAGAAGATACCCGACAACCGGCATGGGCCGAATACGAAGCACCGTCTGGTGGATGCGGTCAAGAGCGCGTTCGGGGTCTTCTATTTTCAATTTCCGTCATTTTTGCGGTATATGAAGGAAATGCAGAACAAGCGGAAAAAGAGTAACGCGCAAAGCCTGCTGGGCATACACGACTTGCCGTCTGATGCACAGGTCAGGAATCTGCTTGATGAGGTAGAGCCCGAAACATTTGCGCCGGTATTCAGCGGGTCGCTTCAAATAGCGGAAGAGACGGGAGTGATGAAAACGTATCAAGTGCTGGATGACGGGGTGCTGGTGGCGATAGATGGGGTATGGTATCACGCGTCTGAGAAGATACATTGCAAGCATTGCTTGCATCAGACAAAGGATGGTGTGACCACCTATTATCACAGCGCAATGGCGGCGGCGATAGTAAAACCGCATATTTCGAGTGTTATACCGATGATGGGCGAGCTGATAACGAACGCGGATGGGGAAAAGAAGCAAGATTGTGAACTTAATGCGGCGAAACGATGGCTTACCAAGCGAGTCAATGAGCTAAAAGAGGTAAAAGCAACGATATTAGGGGATGATTTATACTCACATTACCCGTTTTGCAAGCAAATTCTCGATAATGGCTTGAGTTTTATCCTTACTTGTAAGCAAAACACCCATCCGTGGCTGACTGAAACGGTAAAATACTCGTTTTTGACCGAACAAAGGGTAAAAATCCACAAGGGCAAGAAGCATTTCCT
>BNUR01000012.1 GCA_025997495.1 Spirochaetia bacterium
ACTCCATGTTGGCCGCCCACCAAGCCAAGCTTCGTACCAAGGCTTAAAGGTACATTTTTGAAATGAGGCACCCATAGCTGAAAGGTACATTTCTAAATGAGGCACCACGGGGGGGCAGGTAGTTGCCGGTAAAGGCCACTAAGCATTACGGCGGCTCAAATGCTAACCAGTATTTTGTTCGAGAAAAACCGTTGATGGCTCATCCTTTCCGGATATGCAGGGGTATGGAACTCAGCTCCTTGTTATCAATATATAGTACAAAATTTACCACCCCGCTTGAGGCAAAGTGCAGGTTGGAGAAGGTGAACACCAGATGGGCTATGGCGGCGGCGCTTCCTTCCCCATGTACTTCCACCTGACCGGTGATAGGTTCAATATTCAGTTCCCCGTTCAAATCCACGGTCTCTATCCGGAAACTATGGGCGCCAAATTCCCACATGTCGAAGCGCATCCGGATAACCACCGCCAGTTGAGGGTGGACGCAGGGGAAATTCCGGGCGATGATCGTGTCGAAGGTACCCACTATGGTAAGTTTCCCGCCGTTTTCCTGGGCAAAATCGCAGAACGTAAATATTTCGGTTTTCATATTCCTACAGAATGGGGCATATCCCTGATAAGATCAATAGACCGTCTTGTTCTTTCCCTCTTCAAGCATTTCAACATCCGCCAAATCTTTTGTTCTACCGGAAGCGCGTTTGTTAATTATGATATCCTCTTTTGAAATGACATGAACCTGAATTCCATCAATAGCCACGACGATAGAGCGTAAAAAGGCGTCTTCAAAATTCACCCCGTCAATTGAAGTAATAATATCAATGCGGCGGGGTTCAACACCTACTTGAAAAATGATATTTTCTGTTTGAAAATCCGCTGCGGTGATAGTGTCAACCGGGGCGCCAAAACGTTCAAGCGCACGAATAATGGCGGCGGCATTTTCCTTTGTTGCTGCAACCCAAAAATCAATATCCATTGTTGCGCGCGGATAGCCCTGTATCGCCAAAGCATACGCGCCAACCAGCATGAATTTAACCTTCTCGGCGCACAATGCGGACAACATTTCTTTGTAATCGGTGTTCAACATCATACCCTCCCAGTGCGGCAACTTCCGCAGTCAAAGGCCAAACAATCTCAAGAAGTTCCACCGGGGTCCCTTTTAAGGGTTTATCAACATCATGTAATGACTTTTTTGTCAAGGTAATAGTTTTTTTTATCATATCCCCCCGCCAATGATGATACTATCATAAGCTGTGAACTTATGCAATTTAACCTTGATACAATCAAGGCGCGCCGGTATTATTAACCCATTATGACCGATTTTGTCCACCTCCATGTCCATTCGGATTTTTCGTTACAGGACGCCGCCGTTTCGGTTCTGTCCCTGGCCGATCGGGCGGAAGAGCTGGGGATGCAGTACCTTGCCTTGACGGATCACGGCAATATGTTCGGGGCCATGGAATTTCTGGCCGCCTGTAAGGAAACGGGGGATCATAAACCACGGAAAAACCCTGTAAAGCCCATCATTGGCTGCGAAGTCTACGTGAGCCCCGGCTCCCGTACCGAAAAAAAAGGCTCCGAAAGCGATAACAAGTACTATCACCTGGTACTCTTGGCAACGAACCGGGAGGGCTACGTCAACCTGATGAAGCTCTGTTCCTTTGCTTATACCGAAGGCTTCTACTACCGGCCCCGGGTGGACGAGGAACTTCTGGCCAGGTACCACGGGGGTCTCATTGCCCTTTCGGCCTGCGTTTCCGGGGAGATCCCCAAGCTTATTCAGGCGGGGAGGCTTGATGAGGCGGAGCAAAAGGCCTTGCACTACCGGGATCTGTTCGGCCCGGACAATTTTTACCTGGAAATCCAGGATCACGGTATCCCTGCGGGGGTTCTCCGGGGATCCCTGTCCCAAAGGCAGATAAACGATGCCCTTGTCGCCATTTCCCGCCGTACCGGTATCCCCCTGGTGGCCTCCAACGACGTCCACTACCTGACCCAGGCGGACGCAACAGCCCACGATACACTCCTCTGTATCGGCACGGGCAAGCTTCGTACCGAGGAAAAGCGGAAAAAATACTACGGTGACCAGTTCTACCTGAAAAGCGGCGATGAAATGGCCGCCCTGTTCCCGGAATACCCCGAAGCCATCGCCAACACGGCGCGGATTGCCCGGCGCTGCGTCACCGATGTTCCCCAGGTGAAAACAGAAGATCTGTCACGATACCTGCCGGAGTTCGAAATCCCCCCCGGTTTCCCCAACGCCGACGCCTATCTGCGGTATCTGGCCAAAGAGGGCCTGGTGAAACGGTACCCCCAGGGTGTAGACGCGGCCCGGGATAAAACGGTCCAGGATCGGGCGGAGTATGAGCTGGGGATCATTATCCAGATGGGGTTTACGGGCTATTTCCTCATCGTGGCGGATTTTATCAACTGGGCTAAAGAACACGGCATTGATGTGGGGCCGGGGCGCGGCTCCGGGGCGGGTTCCATCGTGGCCTACGCCCTGCGGATCACCGACATTGATCCCCTCAAGTACAGCCTCCTCTTTGAGCGCTTCCTCAACCCGAATCGTGTCTCTATGCCCGACTTTGACGTGGACTTCTGCAATGAACGCCGCGGGGAGGTGATCGACTACGTTACCAATAAATACGGCAAGGAGCAGGTAGGCCAGATCATCACCTTCGGTACCCTGGGGGCCAAGCAGGTGATCAAGGACGTGGCCCGGACCCTCAACATCAGCATCCCCGAGTCGGAGTCGATCACCAAACTGATCCCCAAGGACTCCAAGATCACCCTGAAAGATGCCTTTGCGAAGGAGCCCAAGCTGGGGGAATTTGAGCAGGACCCCCGGTATACCGAACTTTTTAGCCTGGCCCGGAAACTGGAGGGGCTCCACCGCCATGCCAGCCTCCACGCCGCCGGGGTGGTTATCGGCAAATCGGCGCTCCATGATTTTGTCCCCCTCTACTGGGATCACAAAACCAACGGCATCGCCACCCAGTACACCATGGGCTTCCTGGAAAATTGCGGCCTGGTAAAGATGGACTTCCTGGGGCTTAAAACCCTGGACTTGATTACCCACACCGAAGAACTGATCCGCCGCAGGGGAGGGGACTGTGCGGACTTCGACATAAACACTATTGAAGAGCATGATCCCGCCACCTTTGCCATGCTGGCGGAGGAAAAAAACGAGGGCATATTCCAGTTTGAAAAAAGCTGGTGGAAGAGTTACCTGAAAGACGCAAAGCCCGAAAGTATTGAGGATCTGACCGCACTGACCAGCCTGGGTCGTCCGGGGCCAATGGATAATATGCCCCAGTTCATTGAATCCAAAAACGGGACCCGTACAATAAGTTACCCCGATCCTTCCCTGGAGGGAGTGCTTAAGGAAACCTATGGGGTTATTGTCTACCAGGAACAGGTCATGCAGGTAGCCCAGATAATCGCGGGGTACAGCATGGGGCAGGCGGATCTGCTCCGCCGTGCTATGGGAAAGAAAAAGATGGAGGTCATGGTCGAGGAGAAGGCGAAGTTTATTGACGGCGCCGTGGAACGGGGCTACAGCAAAGAAAAGGCGGATGAAATTTTCGAGCTGCTTATCCCCTTCGCCGGCTACGGGTTCAACAAGAGCCACGCGGCGGCCTATTCGGTCCTCTCCTACCGTACCGCCTGGCTCAAGACGCATTTCCCCGCGGAATTTATGGCCGCCAACATGACCAATGAAATCGGCGCCGCGGATAAGGAAAAGCTCCCCGAGTATATTGAAGTGGCCCGGCGGATGGGGATTGCTATCGATCCACCGGACATTAACCGGTCGGATAAAAATTTCACCGTAGTGGATGGCCGTATTGTCTACGGCTTTCTGGGCATCAAGGGCCTGGGGGATGCCTCGGCGGAGGAGATTATCAACTGCCGCAAAGAGGGCCCCTACAAAAGTTTTATGGATTTCCTTGACCGGGTGAATATCAGGACGGTTGGGAAAAAAGTAGTGGAACTGATCATCAAGACCGGGGCCTTTGACTGTTTCGGCCAAACCCGGCAGACCCTGGTACTGAATCTGGAAACGGCGGTGGATCATTCCCAGGGCAAAAAGGCGGATAAGGAACTGGGTCAGGCCAGCCTCTTTGACGATACGGATACCCAGGCCTACCCGGAGTATAAGTTTATCGACCACCCCGAACTGGATCGCATGGAACGGCTCAACATCGAAAAGGAGCTTATCGGTTTTTATTTTTCCGGCCACCCCCTGGATGATTACCGGGAGGCCTGGGAAAAATTTGTAAAGTTGGATCTTTCCGACGCGGATAAAGCTGCCGAAAAGGAGTATACCCTGATAGGGATACTGAAAACCCTGAAGCCCTATACCAATAAAAGCGGAAAAACCATGGCCTTCGCCTCCCTTTCGGACTTTCGCGGTGAAATAGATTTAGTGTTTTTTGAAAAGATATGGGAAACTTGCCGTGACAGGATTACTGTGGGTAACACCATTGCCCTCAAGGGCCGGCTGAATAAACAGCGGGGCACTCCGGGATTGCAGGTGGATTCGATCCTCGATGCCGGGCGGGCTAAAATGCCGGAGGTTCTGCTGGAATACTGTTCCTCCGAAGGGGGCCCCGGCGGGGCAGCAGCATCCGGTTCTGCGGGAAACACCGGTCATTCCCCGGCTGTGTTTGCGGGAGACCTGACCGCGATGGATGAGTACAAGGAAGCCTGGGAACAGTTTGTTGCTCTGGATTTTGCGAAGCCGGAACAAGCGTCGGAAGGGGAGTACACCCTGATAGGGATACTGACACGGCTCAAGCCCATTGTCACCAGGAACGGCAAGGACATGGCCTTTGCCACCCTCACCGATTACCGGGGTGAAATAGATATGGTGTTTTTCCCCAGTACCTGGGAATTCAACCGGGACAAGGTCGAAGAGGATCGCTGCATTGCGGTTAAGGGAAAACTGGACAAGAGCCGGGACAAACCGAGTTTCCAGGTGAGTTCGGTGCTTGAACTGGGAAAGCTCCGGCGAAGGGCGGCAAAACTAAGCGAAACAGCGGAGGCCGAAACATCCACCGCCGTCTCTGCCGGGCCGGGCTACCGGGAACTGCATATACGGTTAAAGGAAACGGCGGTGGAACGGGAGGAGAACCTCTACCCCCTGCGGGACTATCTCTACAATGCCGCGGGCCCCTGCGCAGTTTTCATCCACATTCCCCTTCCGGGGGACGAGGCGGTGGTCCGTACCACCGCCCAAATCACGAGTTCCGCGGATGCTTCCTGTATAGAAGCCCTAACCCTTTGTAATGGAGTTGCCGAAGTATGGCCGGAATAATGAACATCCTTGGCCGCCTCCTGGGCGCGATAACCAGTCTCTACATGATCCTCATTTTTATCCGTATCCTGCTTACCTGGTTTTCCGGGCCCGCAGGTCATTACGGCAGGGCCTACGGTTTTCTTAGCGGTATCACCGATCCCTACCTCAAGTGGTTCCGCCGTTTCCGTTTCCTCCAGGTGGCCCATCTGGATCTGTCCCCCATCGCCGCGTTAGCAATACTGTCGATGGCGAACAATGTTTTTCTTACCATTGCCCGTTTCGGCGCCATCACCCTGGGTATCATCCTTTCCATGCTTACTGCCATCATCTGGTCAGCAGTTTCCTTCATCCTCAGTTTCTTCATCATTATTGTGGCACTGCGGCTTGTTGCCTACCTTGCAGGCTGGGATGTGTACCACGGTTTTTGGCGCATCATCGATCAGGTTTCCCAGCCCATCCTCTATCGCCTTAACCGGATGCTCTTCGGGCGGCGGCTGGTCCGGTACATGACGGGTATCCTCTTCTCCCTTGCGGTTTTGTTGGTACTTAGGGTCGGCCTGGACTTCCTGGTGCGGGGGCTTCAGGGCCTCCTCTACCGGCTTCCCTTTTAAGGTATCCCATCGCCGCCGCTCTTAAGGCGGGCGGAATGGGAGTCTGTTGCCTGATCTAACATAGGAGGACACAATAGTTCTTTCTTATTCCTATCCGAAGATCCGCTGCTTTAAGGCCTGCCCCGTAGGCGTGGCCGCAAGTCCTCCCTGGGCGGTTTCCCGCAGACTCCGGGGCAGGGCCTCCCCTATTTCCCGCATGGCGGCAATCACTTCATCCGCGGGGATAACGCTTTTAATGCCCGCCAGAGCCATGTCTGCGGCGGCAATAGCGCACATGACGGCGCCGGCATTACGCTTAACACAGGGGACTTCTACCAAGCCTGCCACCGGATCGCATACCAGGCCAAGCTGGTTTTTGATGGCCATAGCGCAGGCTTCCGCAACCTGGGATGGCCCGCCGCCCGCGAGCTCCACCAGAGCCCCCGCCGCCATTGCCGCCGCGCTGCCGCACTCCGCCTGACAGCCCCCCTCTGCGCCCGCGATACTGGCCTCGTTGGCAATCACCATGCCCAGTGCCCAGGCGGTAAACAGGGCCATTACCGCCTGGTCCTCTGTGACGCCCCGTTCCTCCATCATCGTTAGTATCGCTGCGGGGAGGATGCCGCAGGACCCGGCGGTGGGAGCAGCCACGATTTTCCCCATGGAGGCGTTGCACTCCGCCACAGCAATGGCCTTGGTCAGTGCCTTGGCGCAGAAGGCCCCTGCAAGCGGGGGGCCCGCGAGGGGGCTTCCCGCTTGCGGAAGACCCGCAGGATAATCCCCCGCCGCGTACCGGTTCATCAGGAAGCCGTTACCCCCGGAGAGGCCGGCGGCGGATCGCAGGCCTTCCCGGATACCGGTCTCCACGGATTTCCGCATCACACTAAGGCTGTCCCGCATTGTTTGTAACAGATCTTCTGCGGGGCGCTCCATGAGCACGGCCTGATCCTCCAGAACAATATCGGAAATTCGCAGGCCCTTTTCTTCGGCGGCCTTCACCAATTGCGCTATGGAATGATATTCAATCATGGCCTCATCCTCCTGCCTGGTTCGGCCTGAGATATACCAGGCTGTCGATGTGGGGCAGGGCGCGCAGTTTTTCTATCGCCTCCGGGGAGACAGCCCCGTCGGTTTCCAGGGTCATCACCGCCTGAAACCCCCGGTGCGGCCGGTTCAGCTTGAAGTTCCCGATATTGATCCCCAGTTCCGCCATGGTGGTGGTAACCGAGGCGATCATTCCCAGCGTATCCTTGTGGGCTATGATCAGAGTATCCGCATCCCCTGAAAATTCCGTGTCCATGTGGTTCACGCTGGTAATATGAATATTGCCGCCCCCCACGGAAGACCCCTGGACGGCGCACTCCTTGCCATCCCTGCCAATCAGGTGGATGCGTACCGTGTTGGGATGGGCGTGGGGAATCTGCACTTCGGAAATGGTAAACTCAAGCCCCTGCTCACGGGCAACCGTAAAACTATCCCTGATACGATCATCATCCGGGAGCATCCCCAGGAGGCCCGCGACAATCGCCTTGTCCGTCCCGTGGCCCCGGTAGGTTTGGGCAAAGGAACCCGCCATGCCGATGTCCGCTTTGGCGACCTCCTGACCCAGAATCTTCCAGCTTACCCGGCCAATCCTGACCGCCCCCGCGGTATGGGAACTTGAGGGGCCGATCATCACCGGGCCGATTATATCAAAAACGTTCATTGGCTAATTATAGTAAATATTCCGCTTTACGGAAGTCGTCGCATGAAATACTATAAGGGTATGAAAGAACCCCTCTACCTAATCGACGCCTACGGCCTTATCTACCGGTCCTACTTTGCCTTCATGAATCGCCCCTTGCGGAACAGCCGGGGCCAAAACGTGTCCGCTCTTTTCGGCTTTACCCGTACCCTGGTAAGCCTCCTGGACGAGGGGGCGCCGGCGGCGGACGCATCGGGGAAGCTCCTCCCCGCCCCTCTTAGGCCCCGGCGGCTGGCGGTGGTGTTCGACTCCCCCACCCCCCCCTTCCGGCACAAACAGTACCCCGACTACAAGGCCACCCGGCAGAAGGCCCCGGAGGATCTCCACACCCAGGTTCCCCTGGTGGAGGAGGTTCTGGCTGCTCTGAACGTTCCGGCCTTGAAGGCAGACGGCTTTGAGGCTGATGACATTATCGCCACCCTGGCAAAAAAATGCCGGGAAGAAGGCCGACAGTGTTATATTCTTTCTTCAGACAAGGACCTGCTCCAGTTGGTGGGAGAGGGTACCTACCAACTCCGGCCCGCCAAGGCTGCTAAGGCCGGTGAAAGCGGTTCCGCAGGGGGGACCAATACGGTCAAGGGCGGCCTGCCCTACGAACTGGTGGGCGTCGAAGAGGTGAAGGCCGAATGGGGGGTAAATCCGGACCGGGTGTTGGACCTCCTATCCCTCACCGGCGACACCTCCGACAATGTGCCGGGAGTTAAGGGTGTGGGCGATAAAACCGCCGTTAAACTCATGGCCCGCTACGGTTCCCTGGATGAAATCTACAAAAACATCTCCGGGATTGAAGGATCGGTGGGGAAAAAGCTGGCCGAGGGAAAAGAAAGCGCTTATTTGGCTAAATCTCTGATAACCCTGAGCTACGAGGCCCCCTTATCGAGCAACAACTTGGATGAATTTTCGGTGGAAACCCTGGATCGGCCTGCGGGGGCGCGGGTTCTGCTCCGGGAAGAGATACGGCAGTTAGCAGCGGTGCTGGACCCTTTGAACCAAAGGTTCATTGGCAAAGGAAAAGCCGGGGACGCAGCGTCATCCGGAGACAGCGTTACGGGCAAAGACGGCTCCGGCAGCCCGGGAGACAGTGCGGTCGGCGGCCTTGCCAAGGCAGGTTCGCTCGGCTATGACGGAACCGGACGGCCGAATCAAAGCCCGACAGACCCGGCGCTTCTGGGGGACGGCATCTACAAAACCATCCTGGATTTCCCGGCGTTTGAGGCCCTCCTGCTCAAAGCCCGGCAGCAGGGCTTTTTCGCCCTGGACTTTGAGACCGATTCCCTGGACGCCTGGAACGCCCACCCCATCGGCATTTCCCTGGCTTTAAAACCGAAAGAAGCCTTCTATATACCTGTTGCCTCCCACCAGGGAACCGCTACAGACGGCTCCGATGCCGGAACCCCGGCGCCTTTCCTTGATCCCGTTGCTGTCCGGGAAAGTCTGGCCCCTCTCCTGGCAGATCCCGCCATAATCGTAGCGGCCCATAACGCCAAGTACGATTACAAAGTTTCCCGCGGCTGGGGCCTCCCCCGGTGGCAATGCAAAATCTGGGACACCATGGTGGCCGCCTGGGTGGACGACCCCGAACGGAACAACTATGGTTTGGACTCCCTGGCCAGCTACCACTTAGACTATACCCCCCTGGCCTATAACACCATCGTTCCCAAAGGCAGCACCTTTGATCAGGTCCCCCTGGAAACTGCCTCCCGCTATTCCGCCGAGGACGCCGACCTCACCCTGCGCGCCAAGGCCTTTTTGGAACAGCGGCTTGAAAAATCCGGTTCCCTGGGTCTTTTCCGTGACCTGGAAATGCCCCTGCTCCCAATCCTGGCGGAAATGGAAGGCCTGGGCATCAAGATTGAGCCCAAGGTTCTCCGTGACTTCGGCGTGGAACTATCGGCGGAACTGGACCAGATACAGGCGGACACCTACAAGCTGGTAGGCCATGAGTTCAACCTGGCCTCCACCAAGCAGCTCCAGGAAGTCCTCTTTACGGAGCGGAAACTCCAGCCGGGCAAAAAAACCAAGACCGGCTATTCCACCGATGTAGCGGTCCTGGAAATCCTTGCCCGTGAGGACCCGGTACCCGCCAAGATACTCCGCCACCGCACCCTGTCGAAACTCAAGTCCACCTATGTGGATTCCCTGGCGGACATTGCCGACAAGGACGGCCGTCTCCACACCAACTTTATCCAAACCGGCACCGCCACGGGCCGCCTTTCCAGCCGGGAACCCAACCTCCAGAACATCCCCATCCGTGACGAGGAGGGCCGCCGCATCCGGGAAGCCTTTATCGCTAAGCCGGGAAACGTTCTCATCTCCGCGGACTACAGTCAGATAGAACTGGTGGTACTGGCCCATCTTTCGGAGGACGAGAACCTTATTGCCGCCTTTAACACAGGCAAGGATGTCCACGCCCGAACCGCCGCCCTCATCTTCGGCATAGACGAAAAGGATGTTCACAGCGATCAGCGCCGCATAGCCAAGACCATCAACTTCGGCGTCATGTACGGCATGAGCGCCTTCCGCCTCTCCAACGAACTCAACATCACCCGCACCGAGGCGGCATCCTTTATCGACGCCTACTTTAAAACCTACGCGGGGATTCGCAGTTTCATTGATGAACTCATCAGAAAAACTGAGGAGACCGGTTATGCCTCCACCATTCTGGGCCGCCGCCGCTACATCCCGGCGATCAACTCCCGGAACAAAACCGAAAAAGCCGGTGCGGAACGGGTAGCGGTGAACACCCCCATCCAGGGCTCCGCCGCGGATATCGTCAAAACCGCCATGCTTAACCTGGACAAACGGCTTACAACGGAGCAGAGCACAGCAAAACTGTTGTTGCAAGTTCACGACGAACTCATCCTGGAGTGCCCCAAGGCGGACGCCGATGCTGCGGCAAAACTGGTAAAGGAAGTAATGGAAAATGCCGTCACCCTGCGGATACCCCTGCGGGTCAGCGTGGAAACCGGCAAACGTTGGGGGGATTTTCACTAGCAGGTAGACACCATTGACAATGTTAATAAGAAGAATATCAACCACATCGAACCTTCGGTTCGCGGACACGAAAGCAGGATAAACGCATAAGAGAAGAATTTATCACAAAGGACACAAAGGAGCACAAAGGAAGGAAAAAAATCACAAGCCCCCTCTTCCTTCTCTTTTCTTCACCTTTGTGTCCTTCGTGTCCTTTGTGGTTAAAACTCTTCTCTTCTTCTTCCCTTTTTCCCTTCGTGTCAGTGTGGTCAGTGGTTAATTATTCTTTGTTGATTACTGTTCTTTAGAATTTACAAGTTACGAGCCGCCGAAGATTTCTTAAAAACTAACCGGATTTTCGAAAAAATCTCATACGGCTTTTCATCAGCATTCCTTATATTTTTGGTAAGGAGTACTGGAAGTATGATGAAGAAAACAGCGTCTATAATGCCGCTCAGCATTGGAGCGGTACGGGTTTACGATTTTGACGGCATACGGCTTCACGCCTATGAAACGAAAAATCCTTTTGCGGATGAATGTTACCTTTTTGAAACAGGGCAGGAGCTTATCGGCCTGGAAGCGCCCCTGTTCCGGAATAATCTGACGGAATTTGCGGATTATATACAATCCCTGAACAAGCCTCTGAACCATTTGATCATAGCTTACCATCCCGGCGGCGGTAATGCCTTTGCCGGCAGCCGGGTATACGCTACCGAAACCGCCAAGAAGTCGATGGGCGAAGGGGGTTTTATAAAAGCGATGATCGCCAATTTCGCGGGGGGCTTCGGGGACAAACTGTACACGGAAATTCCTGCGGTAACGGATACTATCAAGGCCGGTAAAGTGACCATTGGCGGTATTGAGTTTATCGTAACGGACACGAAGGAAAGTTTTGATCTTGAAATACCCGCCATCAATGTGGTGTATACCCACATGGTAGGCCACCGGGCTCATAACATTCTGGAAAGCCCGGAACACATAGCCGCCATGATAGAGCAGATGGAGGATTATAAAAAACAAAAACCCTGCCTCATTCTTACTACCCATGATGTCCCCGTGACGGTAGAAATTGTTGATGAAAAACTCACCTACCTACAAAAGGTAAAGGAACTGGCGGCAGCATCCAAAGACAAGGCATCCTTTATCGCAGGGGTGAAGGCCGCATTCCCGGACTATGCAGGGGAAAAGTATCTGGAGATGAGCGCCGGGGCGCTGTTTTAACGCATGCGGATTTAGCCGCACGGCAGCGTTGGGTGATACGGTAATTTATTGCCCAATCTGCCGTTTAAGGTCCTGTATTAGCCGTGCAGTTCGTATTTCCCGGCCTTTTGCGTTAAGGTGATACTTTGTATCGTAGAAATATTCCGTAGGAAAGCAATAATTATCCGGAGACGAGATAACTGTTATGTTTTCTTTCGTCCTTAAAGCTGCGTCTATTTCGTGAATCGTATCCGCCGAGTTTTGGTAGGATACTTCTTCGTAGCTTGGATAACTAATAAGCACTTGTATATCCTGTTTAGTAAGAGAATCGGCGATACGGAAAAATGCGGAAAGATACTTGGCATTGATATTTCCGAGTGGTGCCGCCGGATTTATGGGCTGATTTTCTGTTTCCAGATGTTTTATATAATCGCCGTATTCGTTAAAGTCATCCCGTGAATAGGCAAAGGGGTTGGCGGGTGGGGTATCAAAGCTATGATCTTGTTTTTTGCGTAAGTAAAAAACCCGGAAGGCGGGCCATAGATCGCCGCCGCCCTCAACATCGCGCCCTACCTCTTGTTTTACGACGAATCCGACCCGTCCCTTGTCCGTGGCCGCCTACAGGCCATGCAAAAAGACGCCTTCACCGACACCCTCGTCAAGGATGTTTCCGAACACATACGGGCCATAGCGGATAAATATTTGTAAAAGGTTAATCGGTATTGAAGAAGATAGGGCGGAGATTATAGCATACTAACAGATTATTTTAGTGTTACTCCTCCAGCGGTTTTTCACCAAACCGGACAAGCAGTCTGTTGAGGAGATTCTTTTTATAATAGCGGTTGTGCGCTAAAAGAATGGCAACAATAACCACCGATTACCGCGCTGGAACGGCGGCGCCGTTCATCTTTTCGAGGTCAGCCATCACGTCATCGTATTCAAGTAGAGAACAGGGGACATTATAGCGGGCGAGATACTGTTCAAATTCATAGCGGTTCATCCCGGCATACTGGGCTGCCATGCCGATAGTGATTTTCTTGTCGGCGTAGAATTTCATGGCAATAAAGTGTTTGACCTCCCGCTCTATCTGGGCAGCGGCAATATGGCCTTCCATGCCTTGCGGAATATCAATAGTTATGTGCTGTTTATTCATCCGGAACCCCTTACGAACTCAGTATAGCATATTTGTATATTTTACGCAACAACTCCAAGAATATCATAATATTTTTGGAGTTGTTACATCATACTGTAGCGGCCGCTACATATCCTTCACCGATAATCCCATCGTCTCCACCTTGTATTTCGGCCTGCTTGCACTAAGTACCGCAGCCTTTCTCTCCAACTCACTCAACCGTAGCTCCTTGGGGTTCAGCTTAACTTCTCCGACAAGCATACGCTTTTTATCATCATTCACCGCCACAATATCTACCTCGTTAAGGTTACCCTTTTCCCAGTATGTCCCTATGGCGGAGTACTCCCCGGACTGTATCAGTTTTTCCCGGAAATATTTTTCCAGAATTGACCCGGCATAGGTGGAATAGTCCCGTTCGATAATCTCCCGGACATAGGCGTAATTTCCAATCTCAATGGCGCTCCGGTATTTGTAGATAAACCGGAACCAGAACTTAAGAAAATTATCTTCGATGGTATACCGTATTTGGCGGGTTCCGGGTTTTGCAAAGATTGGAATGATCCGCCGGATGAGACGAAATTCATTTTCCAGCCGTTCAATCTGGGGTCCCACCGACTGACCGATAACACTTTCAATTTCCGGCCTGGATGTTTTAGACGAGGCGATAAGGGACAGGATCGAAAAAAAAGTGGCATAATCCTTCCCGAATTCCTCAATAAGCACATTCCGGCCCTCGTCCAGAAAAAACGAATTTTCCTCCAGCAGTACATCCAGGATGCGTTTTTTGGCATACGCCTTTGCCTCCATCAGTAGTTCGATATACCGGGGAACCCCGCCGGAAACCATATAGAGGGCAAGAAAATCTTCGTTGCCGGATTTAGGATGATGATCCAACAGTATCTGTTTTTGAACAGCAACCGCGAGGGGCTTCAGAATAATGCGGTGGTTCGCCCGCTGGAAAAGCGGTTCATGGGCATCTTCGAAGATCCGCTTCATCAGTGAATACACGGAACCGCATAAAACAAGATGTATTTTACTGGTGTTCTTATAGGTATCCCACAGATTCTGCATTTCGCTGTATACTGCGCTGTTTATGCCGTAGAATTCCTGAAATTCATCAATAATAAGGGAAAAATGCCGGGTTTCCGACTGGATCAAAAGATATTTAAAAACATCCCGAAAGCTCTTGAATTCCCCGGGAATATCAACACCCAAGGCATCCTTTATGAGACCAAGGAATTCCTCACAAAGCAGAGCCTCGCTTTTCTTCACCACAAAAAAGTAAATAGACGGCCCTTTAAGCGCCCTCCATATCAGGGTTGTTTTCCCGATCCGCCGCCGCCCGGCGATAACGGTCATCTGGGCCGATTTATGGGCCAGCTTTTCCCACTCTCCGATTTGCCCTAACTCAAGTTCCCGTCCATAAAAATCCATGGCTATTGTACTCCCTGCTACTGTAGTATACACTACTGTAGCAACCGCTACAATACCCTACCGAATCTCGGCAAACGAAACCCGCTGCACCAGCCCCGAGGCGTCAATATCAAACACCACCATCCCATTTTCGTTCACGCTTCTTTCGCTGGTATAAGATTCCCCGGCGTACAGCCGGGCAAGGTAGGCGTCCACATCGTCAGTCTCGATCTCCTGCACATCCACATCCCGCATCTGGTTTCGCGAACAGGAATTGAAGATCTCCCGAATCATCTCGTATTTTTTTTTCATTTTGTTTTGATAGTAATAGCGTTCTTTATCAGGTCCACGCTTTCCAACGTCCCGGTAACGCTAATATCCTGCCCCATAAGGTCGGTAAGGGTTATGGTATCCCCCAGCACCTTAATCCCGCTGACATATTCGCAAAGCTGTTTCCGCTCGCCGCCCGTGCCCAGTTCATAGGCCGTAGAAAGGCACATCACTTACCGTCCTTCACCAGCTCTAAGGCCTTGGCAAGTTTATCAGACCCCGTTTCAAAGTCCTTCACCGCATTATTGATGATATCCGCAGATTCATGCTGCCCGGCGTGGTAGAGATTGTGCGCCAGATCGCCCAGCTCACCCGCATGTTCCCGGTTATGATCCAGCATATACTTCAGCAGGGTCTTTAGCTTGGCTAGATCGCCGCCGCCATGGCTGTGGGGATGTTCGTGGTCGTGAGGATGCGCATGATCGTGATCATGACAATGTCCATGTTCGTGTGCATGCTCGTGATCGTGTGGGTGTTCGTGCGGATGCTCATGTGCGTGACTATGTTCATGGCAATGATCGTGTTTATGCGCATGGCCGTGTTCTAAATCATTATCGCGCGCATGATCATGGAGATGATCATGCCCATGTTCGTGTGCATGACTATGGGTGTGTTCGTGGGCATGATCATCTGACATAACTACAGCTCCAGGAAAGAGTCGCTGAACAACGACTGGTTCATAATGATGTCGGCGGACTTAATACCCTGCATCAATTGCTTATCACAGGGATTCACGATGGCGGAGGTAAGGCCGTTGCCGATACACATGGCGACCATATAGGAGTCAACGATGGGCCTTAAGGTCTTGGGCATCATGTTGGACACATTAGAGAGGCCGCCGGTAGAGTTAAAGCCCTGCTCGGAAAGCCATTTGATAAACGACAGGGTCTCCTGCTGTTTCTCCTGCATACCCTTGATAACCAGGAACAGGGGGTCAAACCACAGATCCGCCGCGTCCATGCCCAGGTTCATGCCGTATTCCAGCATTTCCAGAACATAGCCCTGCCGCTCTTCGTTGTCGGAGGGAACGCCGGCCTTGGATGCCAGGGCAATAACGATGGCGTCATTGGCCGCGGCAACATCAATGTAGGAAATCCGGTCACCCGCATCGGCGGAGTTGACAATCGGCTTGCCCTTGGCGCGGTTGTATACCTTGATACCCGCTTCAATGGCCTTCTTGTTTGCCGTATCAAGGGCAATCGGCACATTGTCAAAGTTTTCTTGGAGAAGCTTTACGCCCCACTGCATCAGTTCCTCGCCGCCCTTTTCCGCCGGCCCGATGTTCAGGTCCAGGTAGGTGGCACCCGCATCAAGTTGTTCCTTCGCCCGCTTCTTAATCGGTTCCGGATCTTTATTCTCCATGGCCGCTTTGATAGCCGGGGAGATACAGTGAATACGCTCACCAATAACGATAAATTTACCCATACATGCTCCTCAAAAAAGTTTTAAGATACCCACAGGGTATCCGATGCCCCATTAGAGGGACATCAAAAACCCCGCCGCAGTGCAGCGGGGCCACCAGTCAACAATTAACCTTTAAAGTCCTTGAGCCACTTTACAACACCGGCGGCTTCATTGGGACCTACCAGAATCTTCCAGCCCGGCAGATTCTCTTCCAGTTCGCCCTTAAGGACGGCTACCTTGCCGGGGATAAGGAGGTTGCGGCTTTTCACCTTACCTTCAATACCCGCTTCCTTAAAGAACTTGGAAATGGTACCGGCGGAGAATTTTCCCGCCGCCCAGGAGGTCAATACCGAATACCCGCCGGCATCGGCAACCACCAGGTTTACGGGCACCCCGCTCCGTTCCAGTTCGCCGTTGATAACGAAGTAGGACAGGGCAAAGTCCACGGTGAGGGCCACAATGGCATTTTCGTCCGCGCCGTTGACCGGGTAGATCTTCGGTTCCATTTTCATGGGCTTCTGGGGGTCGGTGAAGACGTTCTGCCGCAGGCCGTACAGGGGCAGCGCCGTGGCGTAGCTCATGGTACTCAGGATGATGATCGAACCGTATTTCAGGGTGAACAACGAGGCGAGCGCGATCTGCAGATTCTCGTCACCCCCGGCCAGCTTGTGGAGATTCACGATGCTGGGATAACCGGAACTGCGGTCATTGTCTTTCAGAGCTGCCCGGCGGAGTTCCACCGCGTTGGCAAAGGTCTCTTTAATGGAACCGGCGGTCACATCAACCACCAGGTTCTTGTTCCCGGCGCCTTCCAGTTTCAGAACCGTGTCGTAGATTTCGTCCAGGTTCTTTCCGCCGACACCGAGGATAACCCCGGCTTCGGTGGCAAGCTTGTTAAAGGCTTCCCAGTTACCGGCGTTGGCGCCGTTGAGGATGGGCTTGTCGGCCTTCACCGCATCAAGGGCGGCTTTCGCGGCAGCCGCGTCGGTCACTTCCAGGATGATGCCGGCCCGGCCTGCGCCCTGGGCTTTCTTCGCCGCGTCAACAAACTTGCCGGAATCACCGGTAAATTCTACGTTGACCACGTCCACCCTCATTTGCTCGCCGATACGGTCGTAGTCAATGAGCTGGATTCCGGGGAGTTTCGCATCCACATCGGCGGCGGAAACCGTCACCGAGTAGAGGCTCTTGGATACAAAGGTCTTGTCGTGCCGGAAGAGAACGGTTTCGCCGCCAAGCTGAAGGTCCTTACCAAAGGCAAGCTTCTTCATGGGGGGGGCCGAAGCCTCGCTGAGGGCGGCCAATGCGTCCGCAGAAATGTCCGGGCACTTGTCGATAGTGATCCCGCCGGCGGCAACCTTCATCGCGAAGGCCATACAGGTGGGGTTACCGCATTTTTTGCAGTTTGATTTGGGCAATAATTTAAATATGTCCATTCCTTTTAAAGCCATGGTTTCCTCCTTATACCAGCGCCGCAATAAGTTTTGATACTGCGGCAACCGATGCGGGATGGCGCAGAATAACAGCATCAGAGCCGGCGGCTAACACCGCAGAGGCCGTAGCAATTTCCATGGCGATACCCCGCTGTTCCTGGGGACCCCAACCTTTGGGCGCTTCCGCTTCGCTCTTGAAGGATTCACCAACGTTCCAGGTCTGCTCACTCACCGGGGTGATAATGGGCACCTGGAGCTTGTCATCGTTCTGAGTCAGGGCGGCCAGCTTGATCCGTTCCATGGTTGAAACGACATACTCAAACCCATAGCCCGCAGAGGCGGACCCCGTGTTCATGACAATGTTTTCGTGTTTGATCCCCATTTGGATGATCAATACGTTCAGCTGCTTGGCCAGGTTGATATCCACCGCAGATTCCGCAGCGACATTCTGCCCGTAGGCCTGAACCGCGCCGACGGCGATCTTCTTGTGGTTATCTTCCTTGGCAGACATGAGAAGCACGTTCTTCTTGTCCAGCGCCTCGGCAATCTTTACTAACAGATCACCGTCTTTTTCAACGTTCTTGCTGCCTTGGATTACCAGGGGGAATCCGCCCACCGCATCCGCCACTTCCTTCGCAAGCTTAACACAGTCTTCTATAGACTTGTTCGCTCCGTTGGGGTCGGCGCTTTCCAGGGACAGGGCAACAAAGTTGGCGCCGGGAATCGTGGCGGCTTTTTTCGCCACTTCGGCGATGGTCTTTGCCCCTTCATAAAACTTACCTAATTCAGGCAGATCCCGGTTCGGGCCCAGGTCGGAAACCTCCACACCCACCAGGGGGGGATTCTTGATCTTCTCGTCAAAGCTGTAGAACGGGAGCACACTTTGCCCCCCAAATGTAACAGCTTTGTCCCCGGCGCCGATCTTTACCTCTTTGATCGATGACGGGAATTTTTGCGGAACGCGTTTAAATGCCATAACACTCTCCTCTTTGCAAAATATAACGGTAGGGCAAGACGAGACACACCCGCCTTGCCCTACCTCTTTGACCTGATTACATCAGGGGTTCAAGTTTCAGTACCGGGTGGCCTTTCCCATTCAGGAATTCCACCAGTTTTTCCGGTTCTTCCTCGGTAACCGTCTCATCGGCGATCATCTCAACAAAGTTGTCGATCCCGTAGAGTTCTTTAGCCGTTGCGTTAAGCTTTGGTCCCACCAAGTCCTTGAGGGCCTTGGGCATCCACACGATACGCGCGGGGCCGCCTTCGGCTGCCATAAACTTCTTGGAGCTGATGAACTGCTTACCGTGTCCCATGAAGCCCGGTGTCTGAACACCGCCGCCGGTCATGGAGGCCAATTCCGAGAAGGACATACCCACCGGGGTCTTGCCCTGGTGTTCCCGGTTTACAATAACCACACCATTGGTAGTTGCCTCAAGTCCGCAGATACACTCGAAACAGCCGCAACTGGTCATGGGGTCCTGCATAATGGAATAGAGGGTAACCGCCTGGAGGGCGCCGTGGGATGCTTGCTGCACCGCTTCGTTAACGTCTTCCCAGACACCGAGCTTTTCATCAACCACCCGTTCTTTGGTGACGATCTGGCAGGAGCCGTTGGGGTCAATCTCGTTGGTGGCCTTGGCGTCAAGCCAGGAGACCGCGCCGCAGAGACCCAGCCGTTCCGGGGTCACCACGCAGACGTGGGCGGGGGAGAATGACTGGCAGAGAATGCAGTTGTAGAACACTTCCACATTGTCGTCCGTAAGGGACTTGAGCCGGTCATCCCGCTGCTCATAGACCTTGTTAACCTCTTTCTTCAGCCGTTCGCAGTCTTCAGTCTTCGTGTAGATCTTTACCTGCACCTTGTCGATGATGGCTTCAAACTCGCCCTTGAGCTTGGCATAGAGGATTTCCCCGAAGTGCTTGGCGCGGAAGCCCGCGGCAATGGTAGCCTTGCTGACCCGGACGAGAATAAGATCCCGCTGGCCGGTGTGCATGATACCTTCGGCGTAGTTGAAGTAGTGGTGCAGACGGCGTTCAAACACAGGCTCAAAGTCCTTCTGCATGGCCTTCCCGGCAACCTCGACAACAAACGCGATCTGAGAATCCGAGCCTTCCTTAATGGTGTCAATATCCGGCCCGATAACTTCGATCTTGTGGTCTTCGATGTCCTTGGCTTCCTTGGTGGTAACCCACTCCAAACAGGGCAGCTTGGTACCGTTGAAGGCCACAAACATGTCCGGCCGGCGGATAATTTCACCTTCAAAGGCGGTGGAAAAGGACACGGGGATGTCAACCTTGGTAATCTTGAGCTTGATATCCCGGGCTTCCAGGGAGGTTTCGATCCAGTCCTTGGTGTCCTCTCTGATGATAAGGCTCTTCGGCACCACCATTACGTCCTTGACGGAGTTGGTGATAACCGGGAAGCCCATGGCAATAGCGCCGCCGCCGTAAGCTACGGTGAGATCCGGCACGGGATCAAAGGCGTTTACAAAGGCCCGGATACGCTTGAAGGTATAATCATCAAACTCATCCCGGTCTCCGGGCTGTACGTTACCGAAGATCATGGCGGCCCGGTTTACCACAGAGATGATATGGGCAACGTGCCAGAGATCCGGCCCAACCGGAACAACCCGGACGGAGAAGTTCATGTTCAACTTCTGCCGCTTGGCCTGGTCGATGATTCCCCCGATGAGGAACACAAAGATGGCCCGTGACTGGTATCCCTTGATCAGCTCAGCCGCTTCCTCGTCCGAGGGGGCGGAGCCGATGATGACCACGAACCCGGGAATGTCCCCGGTTACCAGCGGCACGCCAAGCTCACGCACTTCGGCGTCGCTCATGTGGCCCCAGTACTCGCGGTTGTCGCCCTCGCCATAGGGGGTGGGGCTTTTGGCGTACTTACAGGCTTCCACCACTTCGCCGGCCAAAACCGTGCCGAAGCCGCACTTAAAGACATCGGCCAGGCGCGGATCGTGGGGTTTCCAGTTCGCTTTTGTTTCTTCCCAGGCGGCTTTCAGTTCGCCCAGGGTTGTAATCTTCTTGCTCAGGTAAGCAAGATGACTGGCGAGGAAGTACGCCGTGTTCGGCATAGCCACCGGCGTCGCCTCCCCCAGTTCCTTCACCGTTTCATTGAGTGTTTTTTCGGCAATCGCGAACATTTCGTCGGAGCCGTCAAAAACCCGGTTAAATAATTTCTTCATACTAAGCACCTCTCCTTCAGGATTTATGTGCCGCCAAAGCCGCCGCGTCATACGCGGCGTCAATGCGCCCTTTGATCTTCATGATCTCGTTCCGTGCCTTTTCGCTGGTTTCGTAGGGTGATACGCCCCGGCGATCGGCCTCGATAATCTCCTCGTTGTAGCTGATGAACCCGAACAGGTCTTCCGGCGGTATACGGCTTTTAAGGTAATCCTCATCCACCGCGCCGCGGACCTTACTGGCCACCACGCTTACCGCCTTAACCCCCAGGTCAGCCGCCAGGGATTTGACCTTGTGATAGGTCTGGATACTTCGCTCTCCCGGCTCGATGACCACCATAAACCGGTCCACCATTTCGGCGGTGCCCCGGCCCAGGTGCTCAAGCCCGGCCTCCATATCCATGATGACCGCCTCGTCCCTGGCGACTACCAGGTGCGAGATGAGCCGCTTGACCACCACATGTTCAGGGCACACGCAGCCGGCCCCGCCGGTTTCCACGGTGCCCATCACCAGAAACTTAACCCCGTTTTTTTCCTTCGCGAACAGTTCGGGAATGTCGTCCACCTTGGGGTTGATCTTAAAGAACTTCCCAAAGTTTTCCTTATTCGAGCCTGTCCGCTCGGCAATCAGGTCACTCATTTTGGAGATAGGGGTGATAGCCTCCACCTCCGCTTCGGTAAACCCAAGGGCTAAGCCCAGGTTGGCGTCGGGGTCCACATCCACCGCCAGGACCTTCCGGCCCTCGGCGGCATACAACCGCGCTAATATCGCGGCCAGGGTGGTTTTCCCGACACCCCCCTTTCCGGTGATTGCTATTTTCATCAGATACCCAACGCGTCCCGTTTCTTCTCAATCCCTTCCAGGATTGACTTAACCAGCCCGTCAGGATCGGTGTTGATAATGTATCCCGCGCCCACGATCTTCCGGGTACCCTCGGTGACCCATTCCATCATCTCGGTGCTGCCCTTGATCTGGGGTTCGATACCCAGATAGACGTCAATACCGCTGGCCACAACATAGTTGGCGATGGATACCGCCTTCTCGCTCATCCACTCAGGCGCGCAGCCTACAATGGGAAGCTGGGTGGTATTCACCCCCCAATCATTGGCGATACCGCTAACCAGGAGCAGAATGCGGCTGATGTCAACGCAGGCGCCCATGTGCAGGATTGGCGGAATGTCAAGCAAGTCGCAGACCCGGCGAAGGCCGTCGCCGCAGACCCACTTGGCTTCCTTCTGGAGCAGTCCGGCCTTGGTCGCCAACTGGGCGGCGCATCCGGTGGCCACGATAAGAACGTCGTTTTTCAGCAGTTCCTTCATGATTTCCAGGTGGGAGAAGTCCGGGCGTACCCGGGGGTTGTTACAACCGACGATACCCACCGCGCCCCGGAGAACACCGGCTTTGATGGCATCAACCGCCGGGCGGTAGGAACCAAGTTCATCAACATGGCTGTTGGTGATGGTATCCAGGTGCTTGACGATCTGTTCGCAGGGATAGCCAACGGTGGCCTTCTGCTTGGTATCGGGGATATAAACCTTGGTTTGATCCCGGTTCTGGTAGTTGTCAACGGCCATCTTGACGATTTCTTTGGCCTGTGCCATCGCCGTCTCGGGCTTGAATTCGATATAGATCGATCCGGGAATCCGGGCGATGGGGGAACTGGTGACAAACTTCGTATGGAAGCAATCGGTGAGGGAAGGAAGGGCGGGGAAGATACACTGTACGTCCACGCACATCATTTCCACCACACCGGTGAGAACCACGTTTTCCTGCTGGAGGAAGTTACCCGCCATCCGGACACCGTGACGCATGGCAATTTCATTCGCGGTACAACAGAGTCCTACGATATTGATGCCCTTGGCGCCCTTGGTCTTGGCGTAGTCGGTCATCTCTTTCAATTCGGCGGCGGTTACCACCATTTCCGAGAAGGCCGGGTCGTGACCATGAACCACAAGGTTGACATAGTCCTTTTCCAGAACACCCAGGTTTCCTTCGGTGGTCCAGACCGTGGGCGTACCGAACAGAATATCGGTGATTTCCGTACCCAGCATGGAGCCGCCCCAGCCGTTCGAAAGGCCGGCGCGCAGGCCCTGACGAATCAGGGCTTCCGGCATGGCGGTATTACCCATATGGGTCATATGCATGGCGGTGGCGATTTCCCGGTCAATAGCCCGGGGCTCAATGTCCTGTTCCTTCCATACCTTCTGCCGTTCCGCCGGGGCGCGTTTGATAAAGCGCTGGGTACCAAAGGGTTTCCCGAATTCCATGAGCCCCACATCGGCGACTTCATGGGCAACATCGTAGATGTCCCGGCCGTCGGTGGCGACACCGTATTCTTTGGCCAGTCTGAGCAGCTTTTGTTCATCCCGCACCTGGTAATTTCCGTCACGGCTCGTACTGTGGAGCACATGAAGGATCTCACGGGCGTGATCCGAGTGGGACGCGGTACCCGCCGCAATGGTGCGGAGGTAGTTCCGGGCCGCTATGGCATGGGCGTCCGCGCCGCAAATACCCTTAGAAGCCTTTGCCGAAATCCGGCAGGGTCCCATGGAGCAGTTTTTGCAGCAGATCCCGTCCTCGCCGAACTTACAATGGGGGGTCTGTTTCTTTACCCGGTCCTCGTAGGTTTCGGCATGGACAAAGATCGCCTGCTCCCGCAGCTTGGCGGTCACCGCTTCCATTTCCTCAATGGTCGTAAAATTTTCCAATTTTGTCAAAATAAGCCTCCTCACTCAATATAAGGTGATTGTCTCCAGGATAGTATACCTGGGTTTCCAATATTTGTAAACAAGAATATTTATAAATATCGCCATTATTATAGATAAAAATTTATCCATAATTTCCGTTTTCCGGCGCTCCCTACTTTTTCAGCGCCTTGAACCTCCTTACCACGACTTCGCCCACCACCGCCAAATCCTCCGCGGTGAAGGCAAAGACAAAATTATCATCGAAGAGCATCTGGGCTGAGGGAGGAAACTCCTCGTCCCCGGCCCAGATCAGCAAACTCATATACAGACCATTTAATAGTTCAAAACGATACCCCGCGTCCCCCTTGTCCAGGGCCTCAAAACGGAGGCCGGGGACGCTTTCCAGGGTTCGCCGGAAACCTGCCGGGTCGTTCCCGAAGGTAAAAGCCGCCCGTTTGAGGCAGCGGCCCTCAAAGTTGCGGTAGTACAGCGGCCCCGAGGGGATTTCGTTATACGAAAGCTGCTTGCCCCGGCTCTGAACGTAGGCCCCCTCGCAGAGGTAGCGGTTAATGAGGATCTTCTCATAGGGGTCCTGGACGATGCCGCCCCCCGCTACGGCACGGAGTTCAAACACCGGAAAGGCCGCCCGGTAGTCCGTGCCCATGAAGCGCAAGGGGAAAAAGCCCGCCCCTTCACTAGTTTCCTCAAAGGTAATGCCGCAACGGTCAGCAATCTCCTGGGGGTTCAGGGTCTGGTAAAGGTCCTGGTAATGGGCCAGGGGGGTTGCGGTCAATTGGCCGGGGGTTCCCTGGATTCTCGTCATCTCTTTCGCCGTTCCGCTCACCATTCCCGCTTATTACCCCTACTTATATCGTCCAATTTTTATCAATATAAACCCAATTGGGAAAACTGTCAATCATTTTTTTACGAAAATGGGGGCGAATTTGGGCCGCAAAGGGCATTCATATAGAAGGTAAATTCGGCACCCGCCTTGCTAAATGATATGATTGAGCGTATATTGTCTTAGGAGTAGGTTGTGGAAACAAGCGCTATTAAAACAAGACCGGACAATACCGATATCAAAAACGGTTCTTTTAAGCCTCGAACCGAATTTGGAAAAAAACTGCAACTATTACGAAACCGCGCTATTGCCGAAGGGATGCGGTTAAAATCCTGTGATGAAATTTTAGCTGAAATTGAAGCTGAACGGCAATCATAAGGACGATCAAAAGCAGAACCTATCTTGACGCAAATGTTATTCTTAATGCCTTGGAGAGTGATGAGGCAGTCTCGGCGATTGCCCTTGAACTAATAGAAGATCCGGACAAAACCCTTTCACCCTTCTTAAAATGAGTGCCTGGCACCTTTGCGCTCTCGGAAAAGACGTTGCCTTATTTTCCGAAGACGGCCAGGACTGGTTCCTGATAACGGATGTCTGCGGCTCTCCGCATGGCCTTGAGTCTTTCTTCCATGGTGGCATAATTGACCGGGCGGAATTCGGCTAGTTGTTCCGGTGTGAGTTTGGGGCAATCCTCGTCATACACCTGGGGCAGCTTTTCGGCTTCCTCAAGCATTGCCGTTTCTTCCGGGGTTAACCCGGTACCAGCCTCTCGGCTGTAAGTCACTATGGCTATAATAGAGCCTCCGCTCTTCGGCGTCCGCAAGCCGTACTGTAGGTAACGTCCATGATTAAATATATGCCTTTTCCCCCTGGCATTCAAGCTCCGAGGCCCGGCGGGGGCGCGGTCAGGGGACCGCTTGCTGCCCCCGCTCCGGCTCTGGTATCACTTTTTTTTACCTCAACTAAAACCGGCGCCAGGCACCTCTGCGCTTACATTTGAAATATCCAATTAACAGGGAAGTATCTACAATAATCATTACATTTCCCTCATTTTTTTATAATTATAGTCTTTACTAAAGTTTATTTTCCCTTTCAGTTCTTTTAAATTTTTCCTTTTTCTATTATTCACATATTCTTGTAATGCGACTTCAATTAATTCTCTTTTTGTAGAAACCGCCTCCGAAAATTTAAAGGCTTCTGCTACTAATTCATCATTTAAAACAACATTTGTCCTCATGTTCATCCTCCAATACACATTATAATACACATAAAATGATTAGTCAATCGGCCGCAGTGCCCTCCCGTGTCTGCATATTTGCGGCGGGTCTTATTGCCCACCGCTCGATATCCCTGCGACGGGGCTCACGACAGCCCATTCGGGTGCCAGGCACTCTCAGCGTTACCTGTCTCCTATGCGTTTATCCTGTCCTGCGCTCCCCTCCTCCGTGGATACTTGCAATAATCCCGGAAAAGGTGTACAGTGGCTTTAATATCGCAAAGGGAGGCGGCAAATGCTACGGGAAATGACAATCCGCGTTGACGAGGCGCTCTACGAAACCCTTCAACCTATGGTTGAACATCAAACCATAGGCACTTTCTTGTCCGAGTTCGTCAAAGTGTGGGATCCACAGCCTGAATATACCCAAACCGAGTTGGAAGCCGGTTATCGGGCAATGGCGGCCGATGAGGAATATGAGCAGGATGCCATGGAATGGTGCAACGGCCTTATGGGCGGTGTTGATGATGAAGCGCGGTGAGGTTTGGTGGGTCGATTTTGAACCCGCAACCGGAAGCGAGACACAGAAAATACGTCCGGCTGTCATCATGAGTAACGATGCTTCAAATGCGGCGCTCTCACGCGTTGTAGTCGTTCCTTTTCCCCCTGGCATTCAAGCTCCGAGGCCCGGCGGAGGCGCGGTCAGGGGACCGCTTGCTGCCCCCGCTCCGGCTCTGGTATCACTTTTTTTTACCTCAACTAAAACCGGCGCTAGGCACAGTGCCAGGCACCGTTTTCTCTCCAGTGTCAAATGTTGTTCATCCCTCTATTCAACTCCTTGCTATATCAATGATTTTTTCCATTGCCGAATCAACTCCATCACTATCACCTTCATTGGAAGCTCTTTTCGCTTCGTTCAGAATCTTTTTTATCTCTTGCTCCTTTTTGGGGGTCAACGGCTTGTTTGAAACCAGACATTCTATTGCCTGGTTTATTATTTCTTTTATTTTCGGTGGATTTTTTTTGCTAAACAGTTTTTCAAGCACTATCAAATAGGCGAATAACGAAGCGTCGATTTCATTAGACAGATAGGCGTCTATCCATTTTCCTTCACGCCCTTTCACAAAAACGTTTCCTTTATTTAGTAAATTCTGAATATCCGTTGGATAAATTACTGTTGCCGTATCCAAGGATTTGATATCGGAATCAAGTTTCCTTAATTTTTCAATATCAACATCTTTAATTTCTCTTTCCATTGTTATGGTAATTTTCATATTATTTCTCCTTCTCTTTCCAACCCAGCGGGAAGGGTTTCAGCTACAAGGGCCGTTCCCTTCCCGCTTCGTTCAGGCACGGACAGGCGGCGCGCACCTGCACCGTACCCGTCCCGTGTCTGCATATTTGCGGCGGGTCTTATCGCCCACCGCTCGATGTCCGTGTAGCGGGGGCTCTCGAACCCCCGCTCGCATCTAATGACGGCTTGCGTGAAAACCACGCAAGCCCCAAAAACCCGCCTTACGGCGTTGGCGGCGATCCCGCCTCTATCCGGCTCGAGTAGGCACTCCACGCCGCTTGATAGCCGGTCACTACGCCCGCGGGTACATGGATTATCAGCGAGGCATTGTTATTATTGAACACGTCACTCCCCAATGTTGGCGGCGTCTCCCGCAGTACATATACCGAGGTCAGGCTGCTACAGTCACCGAACGCATACATGCCGATGGTAGTAACGCTGTCGGGGATGGTAACCGAGGTCAGGCTGCCACAGTTATGGAACGCCGTCACGCCGATAGAAGTAACGCTGTCGGGGATGGTAACCGAGGTCAGACCGCTACAGCCAAAGAACATGCTTTCGCCGATAGAAGTAACACCGTCGGGGATGGTAACCGCAGTCAGGCCCTCACAGTTATAGAACGCAGAGTCGCCGATAGAAGTAACGCTGTCGGGGATGATAACCGCAGTCAGGCTTCTACAGTTCGCGAACGCAGATGCGCCGATAGAAGTAACGCTGTCGCCGATAGTAACCGTTGTCACCCTCATGGTGAGGGTATCGAATATAGACCTGAAATTATGAACGACATAATTGGTATTGATAACAACCGAGGTCAGGCTGCTACAGCCAGAGAACGCAGAGCCGCCGATAGAAGTAACGCTGTCGCCGAAGGTAACCGAGGTCAGGCCGCTACAGCCATAGAACGCCCCGCCGCCGATAGACGTAACGCTGTCGGGGATGATAACCGAGGTCAGGCTGCTACAGCCAGAGAACGCCTCGTTGCCGATAGAAGTAACGCTGTCGCCGATGATAACCGAGGTCAGGTTCCTACAGTCCTTGAACGTCCCCTCACCGATAGAAATAACGCTGCCACCAATGGTAACCGAGGTCAGGCCGCTAAAGTTAGCGCCCTGTAATACATACCTGAAATTATTAGCAACATAATTGGCATTGATAACAATCGAGGTCAGACCGTTGCAGTCAGCGAATGTACGCAAGCCGATAGAAGTAACGCTGTCGCCGAAGGTAACCGAGGTCAGGCCGCTACAGCCAGAGAACGCAGAGCCGCCGATAGAAGTAACGCTGTCGGGGATGGTAACCGAGGTCAGGCCGCTACAGCCAGAGAACGCAGAGCCGCCGATAGACGTAACGCTGTCGGGGATGATAACCGAGGTCAGGCGGCTGCAGTTCGAAAACGCACTATTGCCGATATAAGTAACGCCATCTGGAATGGTATAAGAACCTTTACCCTCCGGACACACTAGCAACTCCGTACCTGGTTTATTAAGCAAAACTCCGTCGATAGCAGAATAAGCGCTATTACTTGCATTTACTTGTATTGCGCTGAGATTACTACAGCCATAGAACGCCCCGTTGCCGATAGAAGTAACGCTGGCGGGGATGGTAACCGAGGTCAGGCCTTTACAGTCCCAGAACGCACTGTCGCCGATAGAAGTAACGCTGTCGCCGAAGGTAACCGAGGTCAGTCCGCTACAGTTCCAGAACGCAGCCATGCCGATAGAGGTAACGCTGTCGGGAATGGTAACCGAAGTCAGGCGGCTGCAGCCAGAGAACGCATAGTTGCCGATAGTGGTCAGCGTATCGGGCAAGGTAATGGACGCAAGATATGTCTTATTCGGTCTCGCATTTACATTATCATCAAAAGTATCTCGAATACTGTCAAATGAACAGCCGCTCAGATCGTAGGCAACATAGACACGGTTCGGAATCGCGTCAAAAAGCTTTCGCAGGGGATCGGGGCCGTAGCTAGTGGATCCTGAAAGCAGACTCGCATCGTCGATTGCTACTGAAACAACGATAGGATCAGTGCTGCTCGTGCTGCCGCGCTCCGCCGCCTCAGCCGCGATAAGTGTAGACATTTGGCTCAGATTATCTGCGGTAATTGATATCGGTTCTCTTTTTCCTAAGGTAAAATCGTCCGCCTCAAAGGTAAAAGCTGCCTCGGTGGTCAAATTCTGATAGATATGCACCACTTCTTTTTTCCCTGCGGTTTTATTGCCGTCAGTCAGGGCCGCCGTAATCACATAGTATCCGGCGTCCACCGCCGTCTTTGTGCCTGTTAGGGTGGTAACGCCCTCGGCTGTTGAAGGTGTAAGCCCGCTTGTTAAATCAGTAGGCCCTGCACCGCCCAGCTTTTTCCAGTCAAGAGAATCAAGCGTTGCCCCCGCCGGATAGGTGACGGTGTAGGTGAGTGTTCCACTTCCCGTGCTTTTCTCCGGTTCCAGGGTGACGCTTACGGGGGTGGAGACACCCTCGGTAACCGTAAAAGCGGCGCCGGTGCTGCCGGTTGCCGCCAGGTTAGTAAGCTCTGCTTCAAGGTAGGCCGTTACCGTAAGGTTCCAGTCTCCCGTTGTCAGGGTGAATGTACCGTCAACAGTGGTCAAATCCTGCCCCACCGCTCCTGCTTCGTTCTTGGTAAAGGTATACACATAGTAAAGCGTAGGCTGGGTGGGGTAGATAGTCCGCACCGAGGCTGCCGGGGCAAAGTCCTCACCCGCGATGGATACCCGCACCTGCCCGGTTCCCGGAACCGTTGAAATCTCCGCATTGGGGGGCGGGGAAGCCGGGTTACTACAAGCGGCGAACAGAACTGCCGCTCCAACAATAAAGCCGTATAAGGCCTTCAGACCGGCAGTCCGGTTTGTAAACTTTTTCATGTTCGCCTCCTAGTTCGTTACCGTAATGGTAATAGTTGTTGAATACCAGGCGTTGTCTTTTTTCACCTGGAGCTCGATATTGTACTTCCCGTTACCTTTTCCGGCGCTGTCAAAACTGAAAGTCTCTGCGGTTCCTTCCGGCGCCGCAACATCGCTGCCGTTAATTGACCACTGGTGGTTTGTATACTCAGTTCCGCTCAAGCCGGTGATAAGCGCCGTTTCGGACGCAGCGCGGGAGAGGGTCACCTTATCGGCGGTGGCAAGGACGGTGGTGTCGTTTGTCCAGAGGTTTACCGTCACCGTGGAGCCTGTTGCTGCTAGTACCGTATCAATCTTCACTTTCAGGCTGTCGAGCAGCGTTTTTTCTGCCGTCAGCAAATCCTTTGCGTCTGCACTTAACAATTCGTAAGCCGCAAGCGCCGCGTCAACGGCGGCTTCGTCACTAATTGCCACGGTGTCAACCGTCTCTGCCAGTATTGCGGCGTGGGTCGTCTTAAAGGCGTCTGCTGCGGTCTGGTTTGCTTTTAGTTCGTCGATTTTTGCTTTCAGGCTGTCGAGCAGGGTTTTTTCCGCCGTCAGCAAATCCTTTGCGTCTGCACTTAACAATTCGTAAGCCGCAAGCGCCGTGTCAACATCGGCTTCGTCACTAATTGCCACGGTGTCAACCGTCTTTTCCAGTATTACGGCGTGGGTCGTCTTAAAGGTGTCTGCTGCTTCTTGCGCGGGATTCCCTGTTTCCGCTTTTAACGCCTCAATCTTCGCTTTCAAACTGTCGAGCAGGGTTTTTTCCGCCGTTAGCAAACCCTTTGCGTCTGCGCTTAACGCTCCGTAAGAGGCAAGCGCCGCGTCAACATCGGCTTCGTCGCTAATTGCCACGGTGTCAACCGTCTTTGCCAGTATTGCGGCGTGGGTCGTCTTAAAGGTGTCTGCTGCTTCTTGCGCGGGATTCCCGGCCGCCGCCTTTAGCTCGTCAATTTTGGCTTTAAGGATATCCAGCTTGTTCTTTTCGACGCTGACCAGCAGTTTGGCTCCGGCGCTCAATGCGTTGTAGGCGGTAAGTGCCGCAGTTACGGCGGCTTCATCGGCAATAGCCACCGTGTCGACGGTTTTGCCCAGAACCACACTGTGGGCTGTCTTAAAGGCTGTCGCCGTGCTGGTATCAGCCGGGGTGGCGTTCTCCGCCGCCTTTAGCGCGTCAACCTTGGCCTTTAGTGCGTCCAGATTGCTCTTTTCGGCGCTCAACAGGGCCTTGGCTTCGGCGCTCAAGTCGTTGTAGGCAGTAATGGCTGCGGTTACGGCGGCTTCATCGGCAATGGCCACGGTGTCCATAGTTTTTGCCAGAACCACGCTGTGCGTTGTCTTAAAGGACTCTGCCGCCTTTAGCGCGTCAATTCTGGCTTTAAGGGTATCCAGCTTGTTCTTTTCGACACTGACCAGCGGTTTGGCTCCGGCACTCAAGCCGTTATAGGCGGTAAGGGCCGCAGTTACGTCAGCTTCATCGGCAATAGTCACCGTGTCCACGGTTTTTGCCAGAACCTCGCTATGGGCTGTCTTAAAGGCTGCCGCCGCGCTGGTATCCTCCGGGGTGGCGTTCTCCACCGCCTTTAGCTCGTCAACCTTGGCCT
Source organism: Spirochaetia bacterium (assembly GCA_025997495.1). Lineage (GTDB taxonomy): Bacteria > Spirochaetota > Spirochaetia > Treponematales > Breznakiellaceae > Termitinema. The sequence continues at coordinate 31,253 of BNUR01000012.1, forward strand.
TTAGCTCGTCCAGTTTGCTCTTTTCGGCGACCAACAGGGCCTTGGCATCGGCGCTCAAGGCGTTGTAGGCAGTAAGGGCTGCGATTACGGCGGTTTCATCGGCAATGGCCACGGTGTCCACAGTTTTACCCAGAACCACGCTGTGGGATGTCTGGAAGGCTGCCGCAGCAGTTGCCGCCGTTTCGGGGGGTGGATCACTGGGGCTGTTTCCGGGACACCCGGTAAGCGTGAGGGTTGCTGCCCCGGCCAGCATGAGGGCGGTCAGCAAGCTTGCTTGTACGGCCCTCATCATCGTCTGCTTTTTCTTCATAGTAACTCCTTGTATGGAAAAATAAAAATAAGAAGCCCCGCCGCGGGTCTGCGGAGAGGCTTCATGATGCACATGAGAACGGGTAAATGAGAAAGAGAACATGTCAGGAAATTTTTATATCCTAGTAAACCTATCGGGGGGGGGGGGGGGGGGTAATTTGTTAACGAACAAGGAATCTGGGGTTTTCATGATCCTGAATTCGGCCCCTTAAAAAAATTTATCAAAACCCGGTTTAGAACCAACCCCCGAGGGGTATTAATTTAACCCCTTTTTTTGTAACCTGCAAGTAAAAACAGACGAAGATGAGGGCCGTAAAAGAAATTTGGGATCGGAAACGCCACCCTTTTACTCCCCTCCAACTTACTCCCCCTCCTTTGCCGTCTTCTGCTTGAAAAAAACAAACTTACTACCCCTTATCCCTTCCTTTACCACTCCTCCCCTGCTTCTCCCAAGTACTCCCTACACTCCATATACTCTCTCCCCACCTTCTTACCTCCAACCCTACACTCCTCACTCTTC
>BNUR01000013.1 GCA_025997495.1 Spirochaetia bacterium
AGCATGCCGCTGAAGTGTTTTTCTTGCTCAACCTGATAGCCTTCCAGTTTCATACCATCCTGGATTATTGCGACACCGACTATCAAAAAGCCCGCGCATCCTGTTCCACACGGGTAGCTTTTTTTGAAGCCATGCGATTTTGCCTGCGTTTCGCTTACCACGATTCATGGTCTGCTTTCCTCGTCTTTCTCTATACCGATGGCGGACTTGTCGATTCAGGGTAAATTTAGAATTGCTGGATAGGTGGCGTCATCTGCGAGTTTTGCTGGCTTTCCACCACCGCCTCCGCCGTCGTCACTACTGCCATCATCGCATCCGACAACCATTACACCTAATGCCAGTACGCATACCAGCACGCCCAGAAATTTCAGGTTTTTCATTAAAACCCTCCTTCAAATATATGAACCACCCCATAAGGGATGGTTGCTTTCCGCCGCTTGAACGGCGTGAAATACCTTGGATGAAAATATGACGCTTTGTGTCGTGGAAACAAAAATGCCCCGGGCAGGATACTGAAAAGCATCGCTCCGGGGCAGTTTAAAAGAAAAAAATAAGGATGTGCTATCTAAGAGAGAGAGAGAGAAAGCAAAAAACGTGCCAAGCAGAGGGCTGTCAGGGATAAAAGCGCCGATTACACTCATGGAGATAAATATATCATAGAAAATTTCTTTTTGCAAGTGTTTTTATGCACAAATATGGAAGAAAAAGGTACGATAACGCCAATATTGCCAAAACCCTGGATCTGAAACTGTGCACCGTGGAAAACTGCCTCAGCCGGATCTATGATAAAACCGGGGCGGGCTCGCGGAATGATTTGATAAACTGGTAGTTCCGGCCCCGAAGAAGGGGTAGGTTCAATTCCAGGGATTGCTCAGGCTGAGCCCTTCCACCGCCGCAAAGTCCCGAATATTCCGGGTCAACAGGGTCAGGCCATGGGCCAGGGCGGTGGCGGCGATGAGGGAGTCATTATAGGGAAGGGTTCTTCCTGCCCTTGCGCAAAGCTTTCCCCATTCCACAATAACCCCGGTATCTACGAAAATAATACGATTTTCAAACTGTTTAGGTATTTCAGTATAGACCCAGGAGGAAAGCTCTACCCTCTTTTTCCCGTCAGGCAATTTTTCTATGCCAAAGACAATCTCTCCTATGGAAATGACCGATATAGAAATATCCTCCATGGGTATCTTACCTATAAAAATTTTAACTTCGGGGCTACAATTTGATTTCCTTATTTCTGATAAGACATTGGTATCCAGAAGATACTTCATAGGTTACTATCCCTCATTTCAAAAGGCTCTCTTGGCATTTCCTCCAATTCCACATCCTTAAGGGGGGAATTTTGAAAAAATTCCCAGAGGGTTTGCTTCGGTTGGGTAAGCTTCCGGTATTTGTCCATGGAAAGGATAACCGCCGTTTCTTCGCCCCTGACCGTAATAATCTGGGGCGTCCTGGCAGCCGATTTAATGACTTCACTGAATTTTGCCTTGGCATCCTGTAACTGCCAAGTATCGCTTCTAAGCACAAGCCCCATATATACCTCCAACTCACGGTTCGCACTAGTCTGTCTGGTTATAATGTATTATGCAAGACCGGATAATACAAGCCTTATATGAGATGTTCCGCTTTTACTACGAAACACAGAAAGTCTGTGACAAACCCTTTCCGCATACAATCCGCCCTGACTTGGGCGCCCGGCGCGCCGTAAGCTGGAAATTATCGTTCCGGAGAGGTATAGTTTTTCATGCCCCAACCCCCGGACAAATTGTCCCTTCGCCTTATCGCTGCCGCCGACGATGACGGCCGCCGCCTGGACCGGATATTACGAAAAGCCCTGCCGGATTTGCCCCTCTCACATCTCCACCACCTTTTGCGGAAAGGGCGGGTCATGGTGGACGGCGTTCCGGGGGAGGCCGCCGGCCGGGTGCGGGCAGGGGCGGTAATCCAAGCGCCCCTTGCAGGGACTGAAAAATGCCGGGCGCCATTTCCCCTGACAGGATTTTCCCCGGAAGTGCCGCAAAAAAGACGCCTGGAAACAAGGCGTTCCGCGCCATTTTCGATACTCTGGGAAGGGGCCGGCCTCTTAGTTCTGAATAAACCGGCGGGGCTGACGGTACACGGCCCGGAGAGCCTGGAAACCCAGGTGCAGGCGTACCTTGCGCCTAAGCTCCCCCCTTCCCTTTCCTTTAAACCCGGCCCTCTCCACCGGCTGGATAAACCCACCGGCGGGATCATCGTTTTTTCTACAAACCTTGCGGGGGCTCAAAGTTTCAGCGCCCTGCTCCGGTCACGAAGAATCCGTAAAACCTATCTGGCCCTGCTTGACGGCGTCCTGGATCGGGACGAAACCTGGGAGGATACCCTGGTACGGGACAGGGAACAAGGGAAAAGTTTTACTGCGGACGCAGGGGATGATGATGCCAAGGAAGCCCGCACACGGGTGTATCCGCTGGCCCGCACAAGAGAATTTACCTTGGCCCGGCTGGAAATAGACACCGGACGAACCCATCAAATCCGCGCCCAGGCCGCCGCCCACAGCCGCCCCCTGGCGGGGGATCGCAAATACGGCGGCAGGCCACAGCAGGGCGGGTTCCTGCTCCACGCATGGACACTGGAACTGCCTGAGCTTGCTCTGCCGGAGCTACCCCGGCGGCTGGAGGCGCCCTTACCGGACAATTTCCGGAGACGGATTCGGGAGTTGTTTGGGGAACTGGATTTAGTATAGGTACGTAATAGGTTTGATCCAAGGCCTTTCTATGTTAGCTTGCAAGATCCTCCCCACACCCTTATACTGAATCAATGTTCTTCGGCCTCTTCTCCCCCCTCAGGAGAATCAAAACTTATGCTCTCGTCGGGGAAAGCGGCACCGGCAAAAGTTTCCGGGCCAAACTCGTGGCCCAGAAATACGGCATAGACCTGATCATCGACGACGGGCTCCTGATCCGGGACAACCGGATTCTGGCGGGCCATTCGGCAAAGCGGGAAAAAACCTTTATGGCTGCGGTAAAGGTGGCCCTCTTTGACAACAAGGGGGAACGGGATGAGGTGGCGCGGAAGCTGCAAAATGAAAAAACAAAGAAGATCCTCATCCTGGGGACATCGGAAAAGATGGTGAACAAGATTGCGGCCCGGCTCCAGCTTCCGCCTATCAACAAGATCATCAAGATTCAGGACATCGCTTCCCAGGAGGAAATTGAACGGGCTATCCGAACCAGGAAAATCGAGGGGAAGCATGTAATTCCCGTGCCAAGTATCGAGATTAAACGGAACTATCCCAACATTTTTTATGACGCCATCAGGATCTTTAAACGGAAAAAGGGCGTCCCCGCCCTGGGCGGAGGGCCGTCGGTGCATGAAAAGTCGGTGGTCCGGCCGGAGTATTCAAAACGGGGCAAGGTGATCATTTCCCAGGCGGCCCTGAGCCAGATGGTTATCCACTGTGTGGACGAGTATGACCAGAATATCCGTATCAAGAAGATGGTGGTGAAGGATGATGATGAGGGCTACCGTCTGGTGATTACCATTGATGTGCCCTACGGAACCCAATTGGGGGGAAATATCCACGAATTACAGCGGTATATTATTGATAACATTGAACGGTTCACGGGGATTCTGATCGAAGAGGTGAACATCATTATTGATAAATTCATCCAGAATGGTTCAGCGTAAGAACGAAGAGGAAAAGGAAGAGGTTCAACCACAAAGGACACGAAGGACACAAAGGAAGGGAAATTGCGCCGCCATTTTGAAAAATGGCGGCGTGTTTTTTCAAAATGGCGGCGCGATTTTTTTAAATGGCGGCGCGATTTTTAAGAGGGGCCCTCCAACTCCACACCCTATACCCCTTATTCCGGTTTTGGCGCAGAATTGCTGCGGGGCCGGTGACGGCGGCGCCTGCGCTTTTTTGCCGCCCCTTCTGCAACGGTAGACGCAGTGGATGCACCCGGCAGCGGGAGTATGCCGGCGGAGGGGAAGTCCGGGGCGGCCAGGCCTTCCCGTTCCTGCAAACCGCCTTTACCCCGGTCAAAGAAGCGGATCTTTTTTACGTTTTGGCCATGCTCGGCAAAAATGAGCCGCACCGCGTGATCCAGTTCTATCCGGGGGGGGTTCATGGGCAGGACAAACTGCCGGGCGGCCATGAAGGCGGCACGGTAATTTTCGCTTATCCCTGCGGACGGTACACCATCTGAAGCGTCCCAGTCAACAAAGTCCACCAGATAATCCCGGATCATGGCGGCCAGGGTTTGACCGGACTTTGTGTTCCCCCGCTCTTGCAGATCCTTCAGTTCCGAAAGGCCCTTCAGGTACCGTACCCGGAACTTTTCGTTTTCCTTCAATAACCGTGAGGCATTGGGCTGGAGGTATTCGTAGAGGCCGAAATATTCCAGGCTTTCGGTGATTTGGGCGGCAGAGGGTGAATGGATGATCTTGAAGATTTCCTCCGTAAGCCGGGAGGGGGAAACCGGGGCCAGCAAGGGGGCCTGTTTTTTGATCTTCCACCGCAGGGTCAGGGGCAGAGCGAAACCCGTGGTTGCGGCGTACTTGACCGCCCGGATCATCCGCACCGGATCGTCCTTGAAAATAACGGCCAGGGGGATGATGGGGCGTATCAGTTTATTCTTGATATCCTTCATACCCCCCACATAGTCCACCACCACCTGCTTGCCGGGGTCGTAAAAAAGGGCGTTCAGGGAAAAATCCCGGCGCAGCACATCCTCCTCTATAGTCCCGAAGGTGTTGCCGCTGGAGCCGTCCTTGAGGGAGCGGAAGGTGGAGACCTCGAAAATCTTGGGGCCGAAGTACACATGAACCAGCTGGAACCGGCGGCCGATGACCCGGGAGTTCCGGAATATCTTTTTAATCCGGGAGGGGGTGGCGTTGCTGACGATATCAAAGTCCTTAGGCTTCTTCCGCAGCATCAAATCCCGGACCGCGCCGCCGACAATGTAGGTCTCAAACCCTGCGGCCCGCAGCCGTTCGGTGATATTCACCGCGTCGCTGTCCACATCCGCAATATTGATGCCATGTTCGTTTTGCGTGTAGACAATCGCTTTTTTGACGGGTTTCCCGTTTTTTTCCGCCCCATACCGGATGCGCATAGCTATAGGTATATAAAAAAAACCTTCCCCTGTCTATGGGATGATACAAGCCCTCAGTAATTCCAAATTCAAAAAGGAGAAAAACCACGAACCACACGAACAAAATACAAAAAACATCTAAATGTTCGTGTTTTTCGTGAGGTTCGTGGTTAAATTTCTTGTTTTTCTTTCAAAATTGGAATTCCTGACAAGCCCTTGCCGGAGAGGCGGCGCTGCGGATGGGACGCCGAAAGGAGATGCTTGTTTTCCAAAACCAACCGGCGGGAGAGTAGTTTTACTATTATACCAATTACACGCTTTCATTTTTTGTGCCGCACGTAAATACACCCAACCACTCCCTTTCAGGATATGCAGAAGGACATAGCGCAGGCGGAGGGAAATTACGGTCAAGTATTCGACAGATCCCATTCCCCCGCAAAGATAATCTCCGGCTCCAGTACAAACCCCGTGGCGTCCCGCACCTTTTCTGCCGCCTGTTCCATCAGTTCCCGTATATCCGCAGCGGTGGCATTTCCGGTGTTGATAATAATATTGCCGTGCCACGGCGCCACCTGGGCCCCCCCAACGGAATAACCCCGCAGGCCCAGTTCGTCGATAATCTTCCCCGTGGGCTTCCCGAATTCCCGGCTGTTTTTAAAAACAGACCCCGCCGACGGATACCGGTAATGCCCCTTCTCCTCCCGGTCCCGCCTGTGTTCCGCCATTTCCCGCCGTATTTCGGGAACCGCCCGTTTTTCCAGGCCGAATTCAGCGGCCAGGATCAGGGGGCTGCGCTTTTGGAAGGGGCTGCGCTTATAACCAAAGTCCTCGCTTTTGCAGGGAACCCACACACGGTTCAGGGATCCGTCTAAGGGACTGTGTTCCACTATCTCCGTCCGGAGCAGCGCATCGGAGACCTGGCGGCCGTAACACCGGGCGTTCATCCACACCGCACCCCCAATGGCGCCGGGCATCCCCGCCAGAAATTCCAGCCCCCCCAATCCCCGTTCCGCCGCCGCCTCTACCGCGTCATCCACCGCCGTTCCCGCCCGGAAGCGAAGGACCGGGCCGTCACCGGTACAGCCGGTCCAACCCGAGGTGTCCAGCACGATCCCCCGTATGCCCGCATCGGAAACCACCAGGTTCGCTCCGCCGCCCAGAATAAACAGGGGGATGCCCAAAGACCGGGCTTCAAAAAGGAGGGCTGCCGTAAAACCGGGGAAGCAGTCACCCCGGGGCCGCACCCAGAGATCCGCAGGGCCGCCAACTTTAAAGGCGGTGTGGGCTGCCATGGGTTCATTGGGGCGTACATCCCCGGAAAAACCTGTGGAGGAGGCTATTTTTTCGACAATAGTGCGAAGGTTCTTCAGGGTGATTTCCTCTATCTGCAGTATACTATAATTCCTTCCGCGTTGCCACTTCGCCCCCGGTATGCTAGGAGCCTGTTGTACTTGTGGATTTTTTGCACTTGATGCTGCAAAAAATCCCTATTAAACGGCATCCTATGGCAGTTTGCAGGGTAAAAATCGCCTTGAAGGCCGATTTTTTTGATTGAATTGCACGAAGTGCAACAAACTGCTAGAATCAACGGGTGAGCAAAAAGCAGAAGAACGATACGCAAATCAAGGTGCGTTACCCTATCGGCATCAAACTTACCATCATCATCGCCTTCCTCCTGCTCATCGCCCTGGGAACCATCACCGCCCTGGATTCCTATATGATTTCCCAGGATTTGCGGATCACCGCGGAGGATAATAACTTTTCGATCAACCGGCGTTCCGCGACGGCAGCGGAAACCGCCCTCCAAACCACTCGTTCCAATGCTCTGATGCTCCTGAATTCCCTCAACGCGGCAGGCTGGAGTTTCCGGTCCGTCTCCCCCCTCACCGCGCAGATCCTGGACTTCTACTTTGAACAGAACCGGGATGTGGCCGCCATCGTCATAAACGGGAGCGCCGGGGCTGAACGATCCCTGGTCAATGAAGACTTCTTTGCATTCAATGAAGCCGACCCTGGTTTGATCGATACCTGGAACGGCGCCGGGCAGCGGACGGCCTCCCCGGAAGAGACGGTGCTCCTCAACGCCGCGCCGGTCTTCGGCATACCCCTCCTGGCCATGACTTTTCCCTGGAAGCCTGCCTCAGGCGGCGGGAACCGGGCCGTAACGGTACTCTTTTCTCCGGAGGAGCTCAGCGAGGTATTCTCCGGTTCCATCAACGCCTCTTATATGGTCAACCATGCGGGGGACATCCTGGTTCACCCGGATTCCACCCTGGTAATGGCGGGGGCAAATATGGAGAGGGATCTCCTGATAGAAATGCTGCGGAAAAGCCCGGAACGGAATTTCCAGACCCTCTACACCAACACCGCCGGGAGCGGCTATTTCGGCGCCTGGAGGAAACTTTCCCTGGCCGATGCGGCGGTCCTTACCACCGTGGAATCCCGGCTGATTTATGAGGGGATAAGGGCCACCACCCGGCGGAATATCTACCTCAACGTATTGGTTCTTTTCATTGTCATCCTCTTCATCTGGTTCTTCTCCAAAAGTATCAGTATGCCCCTGAGACGGATCGCCGAGGCGGCCGGGAAGATTGAGGTGGGGGAATTTGATGTGGCGTTGACGGAAAAGACCCATGATGAAATCGGCCTCCTGTCCGAAAGCTTTAAACGGATGGGGAAGGCCCTGTTGACTTTTAGCCGCTTTACCAACCAGGAAATCACCCGGCAGGCCATGCTGGGAACCCTGGCCCTGGGGGGGGAGCCCCGGATGGTCACCCTCCTCTTTACGGATATCCGTTCCTTTACCATGATGTCGGAAATGCTGGAGCCCTGGGAGGTCGTGGAATTCCTGAACAGCTACATGACCCGGATGATTGCCTGTATCGATAAGACCGGGGGCACGGTGGATAAGTTCATGGGGGATGCCATTATGGCCCACTGGGGCGCCGTCACCATCATGGAAAGCCCCGCGGTGAATGCCATGAACGCGGTGAAGGCGGCCCTGGCCATGCGGGGCGCCCTGCGGCAATTTAACGCGGGCCGGGACGGGAGCATTAAACAGCCCCGCATCAGGATTGGCTGTGGGATCAACTCCGGGCCGGTGGTAGCCGGGCAGATTGGATCCGACAAACGGATGGAATATACGGTTATCGGTGATACGGTAAACATGGCGAGCCGGACCGAGGAGCTGAACAAGTCCTTTCTTACGGATATCCTCATCACGGAAAATACCTGGGAATACATCCGCGAGAAGGTCATCGTGGAGGAAATGCCCACAACGAAGGTAAAGGGAAAAAAGGAACCGGTGCGGATTTTTGCGGTAATAAACCTGCGGGCAGAGGCCGGGGAAAAACAGAAACGGCCGGTGAACCTGGGAGAGGTCCGGGCCATGCTGGGACTTGGGGCGCCGAATCTGAAACAGCTTATTCTTGAAATGGAAAGGGAGGAGCGGAAACAAAAAAACAGCCAATAGGCGCTGAACCCGGATACGTTACCATTTTACCGCCAATCAGCCGATAATGTATAGAGATGAAAAAAGGTATTAGCCTCGCCGATGGTACTGTTATTCTCCTCTGCCTTGCGGGCGCTTTTATCAGCTTCCGGTTTTTTTGGCTGGATTTCCACCAGACCTTTTCCCAGATAAACGCCGTACCCCTGGGAACCGTCACCTGGAAGTACAAGGCGGCCCAGCGGCGCTTTATAGATCGGGTACTCTGGGAGCAGCTACAGACGGAAGCTTCGGTATATGCGGGGGACTCCATCCGTACTGCGGAACATTCGGAGGCCACCATCACCTTTATCCAGGGAATCGTCATTGAGATGATGGAGAACAGCCTGATGCAGCTCTCCGCGGAAAAAAACCTCCCCCTGGTTATCCTTATGCGGGGGGACATAGACGTAAACGCCTCCGCAGTCTCCGGGGGCACATCCCTGTTGTTAAACACCGGGGACAAACAAATACAGATCACCGGAGGATCGGTGATGAGTGCCCGTACCACCCCGGACGGGAGTTTTACCCTGCGGGTAAGTGAAGGCAGTGTGGTCATTGAGGTTGACGGAGAAACCCAACGGTTTACCTCTGGAGAAAGCCTTACCCTTGATATTGATGGTAATACCCTTACGGAGCCCCTGACGGTGATGCTCTCCCCCCGGCCCGGCGCCCGGTTCCTTCAAAACGGGATCGGCGATGCAGCGTTAATGCCGGTAGAGTATGTCTGGAATGAGGTAAACTATGAAAGCGGAGACCGTACCCGGATAGACATTGCCGCGGACCGGGGCTTTCAGCGGATTATCACCACCCTGGAGGAAGGGTGGCTAAACCATGCCGCCGCTTCATTGAAAGTGGGGATCTATTTCTGGCGGGCCTACCCGGTGAAGGGGATCGCGGACACAAACCGGGCGGCGAAGGCCGCACTGGGAAAATTAACGATAGTCTCGGTGCCGTCCCCCCGGCTGCTCCTCCCGGAGGAATCCCAGGAGTACCGGTACCGGAGCCAGCCCCCGGCGGTTCGGTTTCAGTGGACCGTCTCCCCCGAAATTGCGTTCTACGCATTGGAAGCGGCGGATAACCCCGGCCTTACAAACCCGGCGCTGCAAACCACGGTGCGGGGCAGTTCAGAGGAGGGCACGGTCTCCCTGACCTATTCCGGACTGGGAAACGGCCGCTGGTACTGGCGGGTAAACCCGGCCCTTGCGGAGGGATTTGAGGGAACCGAAAACCAGGGGTTCGTTGAACCATCGGCCATTCACTCCTTTATCATCACCCAAACCGACAGCCTCCCTGCCCCTACCCTGCAGAGCCCCCCGGCGGGTTCCTTCATCAACAGCGCCGAAGGAACCGCTATCAATTTCTCCTGGCAAAGCGAGGCCGAAGCCGCCTCCTATACCCTGCTGGTTTCCACGAATGCCGATTTACAGGATCCGGTGTTTACCCGGCAGGTAACCGCCAATTATTATCGCTACACCCCTGAGGACTGGGAAGGCAGGTATTATTGGGGGGTATATCAAAGCGCCGGTGATGGAACCGTTTCGGCAATTTCCGCGCCCTGGTTCTTTACCGCCATGGCGGGGGAACTGCGGCCCCTTTTCCCGCCGGACAATTACACCATGCCGGCCGGCCTGCAGCCGGAGTTTACCTGGAAAACGGATCTCCCCTATCCCCTGCGCCTCCAGATTTCCGATACCCCGTCTTTTTCACGGCTTTTGATCGACGAAGCGGTAAGCGGGGAAAGGTTCCGTGCGCCGCCCTCCCTGCTGCGTAATGGACGGTGGTATTGGCGCATTAGCGCCGAGCGGACATCCACCCCGGCCAGAACTATTCAGGTGATCCCTGCCCTGACGCAGCCGGTTTTAACCGGCCCCCTCCCCGACACCATCGGCCAAACCCGGCGGGTACTGGCGCGACCGGGGGAAGCAACGGCCTTTACCTGGCAGGCTGTACCGGGGGCGGATTATTATACCTTTAGGCTCTATGCCGGCAACAGCCCCGCCGGAAACCCGGTATACAGCGCCTCCCCTATTGAACGAAACCGGCTGGAGACACCCCTGGAAGGGTACCGGGAAGGCCGATATACCTGGACCGTAGAGGCCTTTACGGAAGAAACTGCCTATAACGCCCGGCAAGCCGGCCCGGCAGGAAGCGCCCGGTTTGAATTGCGGATACTGCCGATTCCCCTGCTGCGGGAAGCAGGGCGGCGGCGGCCCGCAAACGGGTATCTCATCGGCCCCGGCCAACTGCGGGCATCCCCGACAATTACCTTTACCTGGGATGCGGTTCCGGGGGCAAACCGCTATAGTTTTGCCCTCTACAGGGAGGATGGACGCACACTGATACGGCGCAGGGATCCCTCGGCGCAGCGCTCCTATACCCTGGATGATTTGAGCCCCCTGGGGAGCGGCAATTTTATCTGGCAGGTGGAAGCCCTCGCGGTGGCGGAGGACGGATACATTGAGCAGCGGGGAACCCTGGGGGAAAACCGTTTTACCCTGAACATTCCCGTACCCCGGCAGATTCCGGTAAAGGATCCGGGCAAAGTCTATGGTCAATAAAAAAAAGGGCTGCCTTATATCGGCACTGCTTTGCGTTCGCCTGTTTCTTGGGGCCTTCGCACAGGAACCGGCGCCGGCGGCATCGGAGTACAACGAGGGGGACTTTTTTATTGAACGAACCGGGAACGGCCAACGGTTTATCCAACGCCTGTCCTGGGATCAGGATGACGCGGTACTCCGCTATGAGGTAATCGTTGAAGCGGAACGGGACAGGGGGTATACAGGGGTAGTACAGAAATCGACGGAAGACAATTTCCTGAACGTTTCCTTATCCCCCGGCCGGTACCGGTACCAGTTAGGGGTATACAATCTCCTTGGCCGGCTTGAATATACCACGGACTGGGTTAATTTTACCGTGTTAAGCGCCCTCCAACCGGCAATACAGAGCTTTACTCCCCAAAACTTGTATCCGGCTGCCGGGTCCCCCTGGCAAATTACCGTAACCGGACAGGACATCGCCGCCGATGCGGATGCCGCGCTTCGTCCCCTGGGCGAATCCGGCCGGGGGATACGCCCCCAAGCCGTAGAGATTGAGGGAAACACCGCCCGGATTACCTTCAATGAACAGCAGCTTACCCCCGGTTCCTACGAGGTATATATCAGAAACCCCGGGGGACTGGAAGACGCCCTGGGAACCCTTACGGTTCACCCGCAAACCCCCGAAACAATAGCAGCCGCCGTCCCCGGTGAACCCCCTCCTCCCCCGGTACGGGCGGCCTCTCCGGCGCTGACACAACCCCCGGCGCGGATAGATCCCTCGGCACGGGCAACCTCCCCGGTGTCGGTAGTCTCTCCGGCACAGGCACAACCCCCGGCGCAGGCACAGCCCCCGGTACGGACGGAATCCCAGGGGCAGACGGAGCGCCAACTCCAGGAGGAACGGCAACGCCAAGCGGAGCGCCAATGGCAAATGGAACGTCGGCAGCAGGAACGTGAGCGGCAGGAGGCGATGCAGCGGCAAGAAGAACAGCAGCGGCAGGAGGAACAGCAGCGGCGGCAGCAGCAGGAGCAGCAGCGGCAAGAGAAACTCCGGCAACAGGAGGAACGCCAAAAACAGCAGGAGGAACGGCAGCGGCAGCAGGAGGAGCGGCAGCAGGAGCAGGAACGCCTGAGGCAGGAGCAGCAGAAGCAAGAGGAACAGCAGAAGCAAGCGGAACGCACGAAGCTGGAGGAACGCAAAAAGCAAGCGGAGCGGACCAAACAGGAATATCAGATCCAGGAACGCCTGCAGGAGGAAGAGCGCCAGCAGGAACTGCGGAGGAAACAGGAATCCCAGGTACAGGAGACCCGGCAGCAGCAGCAGGAACGCCAACGGCTGGAGCGGCAGCAGGAAACAGAACTCCGGAAGCAGGAGAAACTCCGGCAGGAAGAGGAGCGCCGGCAGCAGGAATATCTGGCACAGGAACGCAAACAGCAGGAGCAGCAGAAGAAGGAAGAACTCCGGCAGCAAGCGGAACTCCAAAAGCAAACGGAGCGTAAGCAGCGGGAGGAGGAACAGCGGCAAGCAAACCTCCGGCAGCAGATGGAACTCCGGAGACAGGATCAGGAGAGACAGGCGGAACGGCAACGGCAGAAGGATCTGCAGCAGCAGGGGGAACTCCGGAAACAGGAAGAACTCCGGCAGCAGGATACGCTGAACCGGATAAACCAGGAGGAGAGGCAACGGCAGCAGCAACAGCCGGAGCAGCAGGTGGAGGTCCCCAAGAATAAGGAGCAGCGCCAGCAGATGCTGGAGGAGTTGCAGGGGGAGTCGGAGGAGAGGAAACACCGGGAAAAAGAGGATGCCCTCCGGAAAGAGAAAGAAAGGAAAGCCGCGGCCCGTGCCCGGCGGCCCGACTTTAAACTTTCAATGGGATACGCCCCCCTGGTAACCATTCCCTACGCTCCCGCCACCATTGCCGCCAAGGCAGCCGTACTCCCCCTAAAGCGGAAATGGGGGTATTTCGGGGCGGAATTGGGCGCATTCTGGAATTTTGAAAAGCAACAGGAAGTGGGGGCTCAGTTGAACCTACTCTATCAGATATGGCTGCCGATCCGTACCATGTCCTTTTGCTTCCTCCTGGGGCCGGAGATAACCATACCGAATTTTGATGTATCCCTGAATGCGGGGATCTTCTTCCAATGGCATCTCCTGGGCTCCTTCTTTATCGAAGCCGGTGGGAGTTATATCCTGCCGATGCAAAGCTTACTATCGGGGTTCCGCCCGGCATTGAACTTAGGCTGGCAGTTCTGATATACTGCCTTCATGGCGCTTACCCTCTACAACACCCTTGGACGGAAATTGCAGGTTTTTGAGCCGGTTAACGCGAAGGAGGTCGGCTTTTACGGCTGCGGCCCCACGGTGTACAACTACGCCCATATCGGGAACCTCCGTGCCTATGTTACCCACGACATCCTGGTACGGACCCTTCGGGAACGCGGCTACAAGGTAACCCATGTAATGAACATCACCGATGTGGGCCACCTTTCCGGGGACAACGACGACGGGGATGACAAGATGGTCAAGTCCGCGGAGGAACGAGGCAAGAGCGTCCTGGAAATCGCGGACTTTTACACGAAAGCCTTCTTTAACGATACTCGGCGTATGAATATCCTGCGCCCTACCGTGGTCTGTAAGGCCACTGAGCATGTGGGGGAAATGATCGCCCTTATTAAGCGCATTGAAGCCAACGGCTTTACCTACCAGTCCGGGGGGAACCTCTATTTTGACATCACCAAGTTTCCCGCCTACGGGGAACTGGCCTTGTTAAACCTTGATGAACGCAAGGTCTCAGGGCCTGAGGTCCGCCGGACCGAGGCGGATGAAAACAAGCGGAACCCCTACGACTTTGTGCTGTGGTTTACCAAGAGCAAATTTGAAAACCAGGCCCTGGTGTGGGATAGTCCCTGGGGCCGGGGCTATCCGGGCTGGCACATTGAATGTTCCGCCATGAGCATCAAATATCTGGGGGACCAGTTTGATATCCACGCCGGCGGTATAGACCACATAAGCATCCACCACTCCAACGAAATCGCCCAGAGCGAGGCCGCCACCGGGAAGCATCCCTGGGTAAAGTATTGGGTTCACAATGAGTTCCTCATCCAGGATAAGGGGAAGATGTCTAAATCCGCCGGAACCTTCCTCACCCTGCAAACCCTTATAGACGCCGGGTACCATGCCCTGGATTACCGGTACTTCCTCCTGGGCGCCCATTACCGCAGCCAGGTACAGTTTTCCTACGAGGCCCTGGACGGCGCCCGGAACGCCCGGAAATCCCTGGGGGATCGCATACGGGCGCTGGCGGAGAAGGCCGGGGCGCTTCCCGGTGATACGGTAAATCTTACGGGAAAAGCCGCCGGCTACCTTGAGGCCTTTAACAAAGCTATGGACGAGGATCTCAACACGCCCCGGGCTTTGGCGGAACTTTGGGGCCTGCTCCGGGATCAAACGATAGAAAGTGCGGACGCACTGGCGGCGGCTTTTGTCATGGATCATATTTTGGGCCTGAACCTTGCCGCGGAGGCACAGCGGGAGGAAAACCGGGGAACTCCGGAGGAAAGGGCCGAAATTGAGGCGCTGATTGCGGAACGGACGGAGGCAAAGAAGGCAAAGGATTTTGCAACGGCGGATCGTATACGGAACACCCTGAAGGAACGGGGAATTCTGCTGGAAGACAGCCCCAAGGGCGTCACCTGGCGCCGGATATGATTTACCGATACAACGTGTAACAACCGAGGGGATACATTGTTTTCAGAAATGGGTGAAGCGGAATTCCGCCGGCTGTATGATGCCGTGTTCCCGGTGTTGTTTCGGGTGGTGTACCGTATCACCGGCAGCGAGGAGGCTGCGGAGGATCTGTGCCAGGACGCTTTTTTCCGTCTGGTCGAAAAAAAAATGGCCTTCCCCAACCCTGAGGAGGCCAAATACTGGCTTATCAGGGTGGCAACCAACGCGTCCCTGAATTACGCGAAACGGAAGGACAGGGAACGGAAGGTCTTTCAAAGGGCCTTTCGGGAAGATACAAGGAAGGTAGAAACCGGTGAAACCGAACTGCTAAAAAAGGAATCCCGGGAAGAAGTTCAGGAGGCCCTAAAAAAATTGCCCAGAAATTTACGGATGGTGTTAATTTTACGCGAGTACGGTGAACTTAATTATAAGAAAATCGGCCAAGTCCTTGGCATCAGCGAAGGCAATGTCAAGGTTCGGGTATTCAGAGCCCGGGAACGCTTGGCGGCGCTTTTAAACGCGGAAGAGCGCTTCCGCAAGGATGATTCATATGTGCCCTGATCCCCAAATGCTTTCCCTCTATTATGACGGGGAGCTTCCCTCCCCCTGGCGGGAGAAACTGGAAGCCCATTTAGCGGCGTGTCCCTCCTGTAGAGACCGCCTGGAACAATTCCGGCTCCTGTCCGGAACCCTGGTTGACGGCCCCTCCCCCGGGCTTCCCCTCCTAAAGGAGCAGGTCTGGCAGCGGATCAGCAACCCGGCGGCTCCGGCCTGGAAAATCCCGGCCCCCAAACGGAGCCGGGTCTGGAACCGTTCTATCCCGGTTCCCCTGCCCGTAGCCATTGCCGCCGCCGCCATGATGATCCTCGCCTTCGGCATTTTCTTTACCAGAGGCGGACGGACCGTCTCCCCGGTGGATTCAGCCCTGGCTGCCCTGGGTATGCAAACCATGTCCCCCGATTCAGACTTCAATGCACTTTTACAATATTGGGGGAACGACGATTCCCCGGACATCATGATTATCCGCCTGCCGGAAAGCAGAAGTTTTATGAGTTCCGGTGAACCGGCCATTATCAGGGCGGCGGACTACAGCGGAGCCGGTGGTCTAAAGTTAAAGTCAACGGAACCCCAGTTCCAAGGATCCCCATGAACCGGCGTCCCTGTTTGCGCTTGTTTCACCACTTCGCAGGCGCCCGCAAAGCAAGCGCCATTTTCGGCGGTCTGCTATTCCTGGCCGCCGGAGCGGTAGTTTCCGGCCAGGAAATACCGGGAACACCCGGTCCCCTGGACGGCCTCATGCCCGGCCTCATGCCCGGTCTGCGGGAACGGGCGGTGGTGTTGAACATCGTGGCCCGGATCGTGGAGCAGGACGATGAGGAAATCTGGAATTCCAACAATTCAAAGGTGACCATCATGGGGAGGCCCGTAAGCCTCAAGCTTATCGGGGAAAATGTGGTGGTTTACGTCCAGTTCACCCCCTACCGGCAAGAAAACGGGCGAAGCATCCTGGTTGCCCAGGGCCAAATCTGGATAAATGTGCCCAACGAAGGGGTACAGTACCAGACAACCCTCCAGTCCATCCCCATGGAATTCGGCGAGCAGGTATATTTCTTCCCCCTGGGAAAGGTCGGTTCCGCGGATAGAGCCCGGATAGAAATCCAATTGGAACTGCTCCCCTATACGGAAAACACCGGGACAGAGCCTGATGGCGTATCGCCGGGATGAGACGGTTCTTTTTTGCGGCCCCCCTCCTGTTCCTTCTTTTTTCATGCGAAAACCGGCAGCCCCGGATACATGCCATCAATCCCCGGATAGGAATCATGGGGGAAATCCTTACTATTTCGGGTGAACATTTCGGGGATACCCGGGATGAATCCTACGTCACCATCTCCGGTATCACCCCGATCACCTCATCCTACCTGGAATGGACCGATACCCGGATCCAGGTACGGATCCCCGAATTCGGCGATTCCGGCCTGGTTGCGGTACACCGGGACAATAAAAAAAGCAATGCCGCCCTCTTTTCCAACCGGGAAACCATGCCCCAGACCCAGGGGGAATACACCGGCATAGGCCCCCGCATCCTTTCGGTAGAGCCCCCCTCCGGGCAAATAGGTTCTGTAGTAACCATCACCGGAAGCGGTTTCGGCGCATCACGTGAAGGGAGCGGGGTGTTTTTTGCCTGGGATGCGCCGGAGGCCTCAGTGGAGGTTTCGGAAACCGAATTCGGCTACGAACTTTGGAGCGAGCGGGAAATCCGGGTGCGGATTCCCGACGGGGCTATAGCGGGGAACCTCACGGTACGTACCAGCCAGGGAAGCGCCCGCCCGGTGTTTTTCGACATCACCGGGAAACCGGGAGCCAAGACCTACACGGATAAACGCCGTTACGCCATTTCCTACTCGGTGGATATCCGGGCAGCGGAAGCGGAACCCCCGAACCGCCTCTATCTGTGGATCCCCCGGCCGGTGAAATCCGCTTCCCAACGGGATGTCCAACCCCTGTCCCGCAGTGTGGAGCCCTTTATCGAAAATTACCGGGGAACCACCCTCTTTCAAATGCAGAATTTGTCAAGCGGCGCCAATCCGGAGGTCACCCTATCGTATATGGTAGAGGTGTATGCGGTGGAAACCACCATCGGCGCCTATTCCGTTACTGCCGGAAGCAGAACCGGCTCATCGCCAATTGCCGCGGAGTACACCGCCCCATCCCCCCGGATCCCCTCGGATGATCCCCGGATAAAGGAACGGAGCGCCGCCATTGTGGGGAGGGAGCAGAACCCCTTTACCAAAGCCCGGCGTATCTACAATTATCTCCTGGCCGAAGGGGGCATTCAGTGGAAGCAGCTACCGGGAGGCCCTCTGGAAGCCCTGGAAGCAAAACAGGCCGACCCCTATACGGCGGCGCTGCTCTTCTGCGCCATGGCCCGTGCCGCAGGTATCCCCGCCATACCCGTTTCCGGGGTTCTGCTTGACCGGAACCGCACCGCAAGCCGCCATTACTGGGCAGAATTCTGGGTAGACGGCTTTGGCTGGACGCCGGTAGACCCCGCCCTGGGAGCAGGGGCAGCCCCGCCGGCCTTCATATCCCGGGCAGATAATTCAGGTTACTATTTCGGCAACCTGGATAACCAGCGAATAATCTTCTCCCGCGGCTTTACCAGCCTCTCCCAGATGGACCCAAGGGGCCATGTAGCGATCCGGGAACGGGACTACGCCCTGCAAAACCTCTGGGAAGAAGCCGTAGGAGGCCTCGAGTCCTATTCATCTTTTTGGAGTGACATTACAATTACCGGAGTCTACTATCAATAGGAGCATATAGACATGATAACCGTCATTTCCCTGGGTGGTTCCATAGTGGCCCCCGATTCTGTGGATGAACCCTTTTTAAAAAACTTTGTCTCCCTGATCCGGGAATTCCTTGGGGCGGACGCGGAACGGCGTTTCATCTTCGTGGTTGGCGGCGGCGGTCCCGCCCGGGTTTACCAGAATGCCTACCGGAACATTAGCGGCGGCAACGGCAATGATAGCGAGGCGGACTGGATCGGGGTAATGGCCACCAGGCTCAACGCCCAACTGGTGCGGGCTCTTATGGCTGAGTGGTGTTCCCAGGAGGTGGTGACCGACCCCACCAAGGCTCCGGCTATGACCGGGAAGGTTCTGGTAGCGGCGGGCTGGAAACCGGGCTTTTCCTCGGACAACGATGCGGTACTGCTGGCGGAAAAGTTTCAGGCGGACAGGGTGATCAACCTCTCCAACATCGAACGGGTCTACACGGCGGACCCCAAAAAAGATCCCCAGGCAAAGCCCCTTGACGCCATCTCCTGGCCGGATTTCCGCGCCCTGGTAGGGGATGAATGGACCCCCGGCAAAAACGTGCCCTTTGACCCCATTGCCAGCCGCCGGGCCGCGGAACTTGGCCTGCGGGTTATCTGCGCGGCAGGACGGGACCTTGCAAACCTAAAAAAAATTCTTAAGGGGGAAACGTTTATGGGGACTACCATAGGATAGAACCGGGGACGGAAGAGGATATGCCTAATACGGCAGTGTGGGGGCCTGTCAGTCGGAAATGAGAAAGGTACAGCAATTCTCATTTTACATCAAAAATAAGAAGATCAACCACGAAAAAGACAGGAAACACACGAAATTTCATTGTATTTTTTCCGTGTGTTTCGTATTTTTCGTGATTTTTTTCTTCAAAATGCGAATTGCTGAGAAAGGGAGTTCAAACCTTGATCAGCCCCCCATTTTTTCGATATACTGCTTTCATCGTTTACTATTCATATGTTTTTCCAAGGAGTACAAAATGGAATTATCGGCGCTGCAAAAAGTTCGTTATACCTACAAACCAAAACTTCCCGGCATTTTATCCCAGCCGGTCACCGGCATAGCAGTTCAACTGGGTAAGCCCACCGAATCTATAGCGGATCAGGCCGCGCTAAAAGCCCTTTTTACGAAGAGCTATGGGCAGCCCCTGGCAACCTTTGTGCCGGGCAAGAACGAAACCATAGGCCGTAAACTTTCCGTGGGGGTGATCCTCTCAGGCGGCCAGGCGCCGGGGGGCCATAATGTTATCGCCGGCCTCTACGACGGCCTTAAGAAGGGCAACCCTGAATCAAAACTTATCGGTTTAAAGGGCGGCCCCAGCGGCCTTATTGATAACAAGAGTGTGGAAATAAGTGATGCCATGATGGACGCCTACCGCAATACCGGGGGCTTTGACATGATCGGTTCAGGCCGGACAAAGATCGAAACCCCGGAACAGTTTGCCGCTTCCCTGGAAACCGCCGCAAAGCTGGGACTTGATGCGGTGGTGATCATCGGCGGGGACGACTCCAACACCAACGCTGCGCTTCTTGCGGAATACTTTCTCTCTAAGGGTTCAACGATACAGGTTATCGGCTGCCCCAAGACCATAGACGGGGATCTGAAAAATGAACATATCGAAATTTCCTTCGGCTTTGATACGGCGGTAAAGACCTACAGTGAACTCATCGGCAACATAGAACGGGACGCCAACAGTGCAAAAAAGTACTGGCACTTTATCAAGCTCATGGGCCGTTCCGCCAGCCACATTACCCTGGAGTGCGCCCTCCAAACCCAGCCCAACATCTGTTTCATTTCCGAAGAAGTGGAGGCCAAAAAACTTTCCCTGGGCCAGGTGGTGGATCAGATCGTGGACGCCGTGGTGAAGCGGGCGGAAAACAAAGAAAACTTCGGAGTGGCGCTTATCCCCGAGGGCCTGGTCGAGTTCATCCCGGAGATGAAAAAACTTATTGAGGAACTGAACGATGTTATGGCGAATAAGGAAAAGGAATTTTCCGAACTGGAAAACTTTCATGCCCAGGTTGACTGGCTGGTAACCCAGCTTTCAGACCCCTCAGCATACCTGTTCACCAGCCTCCCTGCGGAAATCGCCAAGGAACTCCTCATGGATCGTGACCCCCACGGCAATGTTCAGGTTTCCCGGATAGAAACAGAAAAACTGCTCATGGGCATGACCGCTGCGAAGCTGAAGGATCTTAAAAAAGCGGGAACCTACAAGGGCAGTTTCAGCGCCCTGGGCCACTTTTTCGGTTACGAAGGCCGCTGTGCCTTCCCCTCTAATTTCGACGCCGACTACTGTTACAGCCTGGGTTTCAGCGCCTTCGTACTCATAGCCTCGGGCCTTTCAGGCTACCTGTCCAGTGTAAAAAACCTGACAGCCCCCGCGGACAAATGGGTCGCAGGCGGCGTCCCCCTGACCATGATGATGAACATGGAAAGACGCCACGGCTCCGACAAACCGGTGATCAAAAAAGCTTTGGTGGAGCTGGAGGGCAAACCCTTCAAGACCTTTGCCGCGGAACGGGAAAGCTGGGCAGTGAAGACCAGCTTTGTTTACCCCGGCGCCATTCAGTACTACGGGCCTGCGGAAATTTGTGACCAGCCGACTATTACGTTAAAGCTGGAGAAAAGCTAAACAGAAGGAAGATATTTTAGCACAAAGGACACAAAGGAACACGAAGGGAAGAGAAAAGGTCACAAGCCCCCCTCCCCCTCTTTCTTCTCTTTCTTCTCTTTTCTTCACCTTTGTGTCCTTCGTGTCCTTTGTGGTTTATCCTCCTCTTCTTATTCTTCCTTCTTATTCTTCCTTCCCACGGTACTCCCCTATCAGCTTAGTAAAAGCGTCCCCGTACTTTTCCATCTTCACCTCTCCCACCCCGGACACCTCCAGGAAGGCTGCCTTGGTGGCCGGTTGCTTGCGGCACATATCCCGGAGGCTTGCGTCGGAAAACACGATGTACGCAGGAACCTTACCGGCCTGGGCAAGCTCCCGGCGCAGATCCTTCAGCTTTGTTAATAAAATTTCATCCACCGGGCTTGTATCTACAGGGGTGCCGGCGGATTTTGTTTTTTCGAAGGTCTTGGTAACCACAAAACTACCGGGCCTCTGGCGCCCCTCCAAAAATCTATCTACCGAACCTTCCCCACTATCCTTTTGCGGATCTACCTTTGGCAGCATTATTGTTAAGGTTTTTTTCTCCACCGTTATTTCCCGGAACCGGGGTGTAAGTTCCACCACAGGATAGTCCCCGGTCCCCACCCTAAGGTAGCCCTGGCTGATAAGATAGTCCATGATACTGCGAATGCGGTGGGTAGTGGCATCCGCCATGATCCCGTAGGTGCTCAGGGTATCAAGACCCTGGGAAGTGATCTTATTAGTTTTACTGCCCCGCAGAATATCAATGATCATCATTTTCCCAAAACTCCGCCCCCGCTCTTTTAACCGGTAGACACAGGAAATGATCTTCTGCGCCTCCAGGGTACCATCAATGGACTCGAAAACGGTCTTGCAGTTAGAACAGTTGCCGCAATAGTTTGGACTCTGCTCACCAAAATAAGCGAGAAGCCGGGAACGGAGGCAGTCGGATCCGGTGGCATAGAAGGTCATCTGCCTGAGCAGTTCCAGATTATGCGCCACCTGTTCCTCGTCCCGCTCATCCTCATCGTCGTTTTGGTTGTTAATCAGGTAGGTGTTGATCCGCACGTCCTGGCCGCTGTAAAAAAGAATGCACTCCGCAGGCTCACCGTCACGGCCGGCTCTGCCGACTTCCTGGTAATAGCTTTCAATATTTTTTGGCATATTGTAATGGATCACAAAAGACACATTAGACTTATTGATCCCCATACCAAAAGCATTGGTGGCCACCATGATAGTTTTCCTGTCGTAGATAAAATCATCCTGGTTTTCATGACGCTCACTGTCGTCCAGGCCGGCATGATACCTGGTTACCGCTAACCGATAACTGCCCAGAAGTTCCCAGACTTCCTCCACATTTTTTCTGGTGGAACAGTAAACAATACCGCTTTGCTGCGGATGTTTTTCAATAAACGCTAACAGCGCTTCGGATTTCCGTTTAGGCTTTTCGATCCCAAAGTAGAGATTCTGCCGGTCAAAACTCGTAACCGGCGAAAGGGGATCTTCCAAAGCAAGAAGGCTCTGAATATCCTCCTTAACCTTTGCTGTGGCGGTAGCGGTACAAGCCGCAACACAGGGGCGCGATGGAAGGCCCCGGATAAATTCAGCAATCCGGCGATAGCTGGGACGAAAATCGTGGCCCCATTGGGAAACGCAGTGGGCCTCATCCACCACCACCAGGGGTATGGGCGTATCCCCAATCTGCTCCAAAAGATCCTCCCGCAAAAGCCGTTCCGGGGCGATGTAGAGAATCCGGTATGTTCGGAGGGCAAGACCCCGCAGCACTTCCCCATATTCAGCGCCCTCCAGGGAACTGTTGAGGTATGCCGCCCCTACCCCCGCTTCCCGCAGACTGCTCACCTGATCCTTCATCAGGGAAATCAGGGGAGAGATTACCACCGTAAGCCCGTCAAGGAGAATCGCCGGAATCTGATAGCAGAGGGACTTCCCCGCCCCGGTGGGCATCACCGCCATCACATCCCGGCCCGCCAGGATCGCATCGATAAGCGCCTCCTGACCCGGCCGGAAACTATCGTACCCGAAGTATTCTTTCAACACACTCTGTTTATCCATCTTTCCTAACCACCCTATCCATGCGAACATATCCCATGTTAGTATACCCCCATGACGATTTGGTTTGCCACCGGCAATGCCCACAAACGTGCGGAACTTGCCGCCATACTTCCCGGCCACACCATCCGTATCCCCGCCGATGAGGGCGCCGCCTTTGACCCGGAAGAAACGGGAACAAGCTTCGCGGAAAACGCCCTGATAAAAGCCCGGGAACTCCGGCGACTGACCACTGCAAGCGGAAACGGAACGTACCCGCACAGTTCCGCCGCTCCGGTTATTGCCGATGACTCCGGGCTTTGCGTGGACGCCCTGGACGGCCGCCCCGGCATCTATTCCGCCCGATACGGCTCTGAATCCGGCAACAACACAAAACTCAGCGACCCGAACCGCAACTTACTGCTCCTAAAGGAATTGGGTGATAATCCCCTGCGCAGCGCCCGGTTTGTCTGCGCCATGGTACTTCTCTTTAGCGAAGACCGTTTCTTCCTGGTTCAGGAAACCCTGGAAGGGGAAATCATTCGGGAAGGACGAGGTTCAGGCGGCTTTGGCTACGACCCCATCCTCTACCTCCCCGAATTCGGCTGCACCGTAGCGGAACTACCGGATAAAGAAAAAAACCATATCAGCCACCGGGGAAAGGCCGGACGAGCTATCGCAAAGTTTTTGGACGGACAATAAGAGCTATGACGGCGCAGGCTAAAACACTTTAGCAACAGCCCCTTACTTTTTGTATTTTTCTTCTAATATACACATCCCCCAGCCCAGCATCGCGCCGGTTGCCAGGGTAAGGACACAAACAAGCGTACCGGGCTGTACATAGTTGTACACAACTTCTGACCATGGCGTTCCGGGTACTATCATAACGGTTGAGGCCAGCACAATACCCAATATGACATGAAAAAATCCGGTATAGGCCTTTGAAAAAAGAGCATATACGGCCTTTGATAATGAAAAAATACAGAGCGCGCCGCCGATTGCTATGGGCAGCAGTACGGAAAGGTCAAATGTTTTGAATGCTTCTACCATGGGCTTGTACATCCCAAGGTATACCAAAAAGTTTGACGGACTCATTCCCGGAACTAGTACACCGAGCGCGATTAGTATTCCCGCCATGCCCCAGGTTCCTATATTTTGTGGAACATTTGCGCCAAAATATAATTCAGCGCATAATAAAAAAACAAATCCAACAAAAAAGGAAATGCCCATCAGTATGATATGTTTCTTTTCCCGTCCTATTTTTCCGGCGTCTTTCCACAATTTAGGTACGGTGCCGATAATACATCCGATAAATCCCCATAATACCTGCGCTTCGTAATTCTCAAGAAAAAAAGCCAATGGATGGGACAGCAAAAACATTCCAAGAAGCGCCCCAATTCCTACGGGTATAAAAAAAAGTATATTTTTTATAAAATTTCGGGTAATATGGGCGATAAATTCAATTATCCTTTCATAGAGCCCAAATACCGCAGCCAGGGCTCCGCCTGAAACGCCGGGCAATATGAATCCCGTTCCAATTAATGCGCCTTTTATCAAACGAAGGAACCAGTCAATAATCATACCACACTCCTATTTGCCTTTGTTTTCTCATCATTATCTCCATAGAATAGCAAATTTGTCAATGGCGCCGCACCAGACCGGGCTTACTATTCCCCCTTCTTTCTGCTAAACTTCCTCCGTGGCAAAACTCAACTTTGAAGCAGACCTGAACGACCAGCAAATCCGGGCCGTCAAAACCATAGAAGGGCCGGTACTCATCATCGCCGGCGCGGGATCCGGAAAGACACGGGTCATCACCTACCGCATCGCCCACATGCTGGAAACGGGGATCCCCCAGTCGGCAATCCTGGCCCTCACCTTTACAAACAAGGCCGCCAGGGAGATGGAAGTACGGGTCAAGGAACTCACGGGGAAGAAACTGCAAAACCTTACCGTCAGTACCTTCCATGCCTTTGGGGTACGAATACTGCGGGAAGAAATAGAACGGCTTGGATACCGGAAAAATTTTTCTATCTACGACGAGACCGACAGAACTTCTGCGATAAAAGAAAGCCTCCGTGAATGCCGCCTTTCAACCGAGGGGGTGGATCTCTACGCCCTGGGCCAGCTTTTTTCCAACATCAAGATAGGCCGCTTCACCTGGGGCGATGGCGCCAACGACGCCTACGAGCCGGTGTACAAAGAATACCAGCACAGTCTGAAGACCTACAATGCGCTGGACTTTGACGATCTCCTCACCCTCCCCATGGAACTTTTCGAGCAGCATCCCGAGGCCCTGACCCAATACCGCAGCCGCTACCGGTACATCATGGTGGACGAGTTTCAGGACACCAGCTTTACCCAGTACCGGCTCATGCGGCTCCTCGCGGATCGCGTTCAAGGAGAACGGAGTAACGTTTGTGTGGTCGGTGATGACGATCAGTCAATCTATTCCTGGCGCGGCGCCAGTTACGAAAACATCGTCAACTTTGAAAAGGACTTTCCCGGCGTAACGGAGATCAAGCTGGAGCAAAACTACCGTTCCACCAGTACCATACTGGAAGCCGCCAACGGCGTCATCAGCAATAACACGAACCGGAAGGAAAAGAATCTCTGGTCGGGCAACAAGGGCGGCAAACCGGTGGAACTCTTCCATCCCCGGAACGAAAGTGAAGAAGCGGACTTCATTGCCGCCACCATAAAAAAAATCATGATCCAGGATAAGCTTAAATACGATGATTTCGGGGTGCTGCTCAGAACCAATTCCATGACCCGCAGCATAGAAGAATCCTTCCTAGCGGAGAACATCCCCTACCGGGTTTCCGGCGGCACCAGTTTCTTTGGACGCAAGGAAGTTAAGGACGTCCTCTCCTATCTCAGGCTTATTGCCAACACCAGCGACGACGTGAACCTCCTCAGAATCATTAACACCCCCCGGCGGGGCATCGGTAAAAACAGTATTGCTGCGCTGATGGAAATAGCAAAAAAGAATCACTCCACCTTGTGGGACGCCATGGAAAAACTCCGCTATACTCCGGACACCCTGTTTCAGGAAGCCGCAAAGGGCAGGGGCGAAATCGACGAGTTTATGGTTCTGATCGAAACCTATCGGGAAGAAATGCTCGGAAAACGAGGCTTATCAGCAAAAACACGGGCACTGGTGGACAGCATAGATTACTGGTCCTACCTGGTAACAGAGTACAGTAAAAATGACAAGATGGCGAAATGGAAATTTCTCAACATCGAAAGCCTCATCCAGTCCATGGAAACCTGGGAGAAGGATCCTGACAACTTTGACCCCACCCTCTACGCATACCTCAACCGCATCAGTTTAATTACCCGGGATGACGGGGACGATGAGGCGGGCAAAGGCAAGGTAAACCTCATGACCATCCATGCATCAAAAGGCCTGGAGTTCCCCGTGGTCTTTATCGCCGGCGCAGAAGAGGGCATCATCCCCCACGAACGCAGCATGGAGGATGCGGACACCGTAGGTCCGGGAGAGGGCGACCTGCACGCCGGAGCCCTTGAAGAAGAGCGCCGCCTGTTTTACGTGGCCATCACCCGCGCCCGGGACAAGCTTTTTATCACCAGCTGCCTCCGCCGCCGCCGTTTGCAGAATACCGTGGAGTGCGCCCCCTCACCTTTTCTAGCGGAGATCCCCCCCCATCTCATCGAATACCACGAGCCGGACAAGGCGGTGGAAAACCCTGAGGAAGCGGAAAACTATTTTGCCATGATTAAGAGCAAGTTCGGGTGATGTTACCGTATTCTCAATTCTGATTCGCCAGCCGGATAATCTCAAACCGGTCTTTAACCCCCAGCTTTGAGTAAATAACGCTCACGTGGTTCTTCACCGTTTGTAAGGCCAGGAATAGTTTTTCTGCGATCTGTTCATTGTCGTACCCCGTGGCCAGCAGGGTAAATATTTCCCGTTCCCGTTTGGTCAGGGTTTTCAGCCAGGGCAGCTCTTTTTCAGTTATGACCGTTTTTTCTTCACCGTTGTATTTCTGCTGAACCATGTTTCGTACGAGTTCCGGCGAGATTTGTATCACGTTGTTATTCAACGCACGAATCGCCGTAATAAGTTCGGTGGGGGAAATATCTTTTAAGAGGTAGCCCGAAGCGCCGCCCACCAGGGCTGCCCGCACATATTCATCCTCCGCGTAGGTTGAAAGCATGATTACTTTTATATCGGGATATTTTTCCTTTATAATTTTTACTGCCTCCACACCATCCATCCCGGGCATGAGCACGTCCATTAAAATAATGTCCGGGTGATGTTCAGCGGACATGGCAACCGCTTCCTTGCCGTTCCGGGCCACGCCTATCACCGTCATGTCATCAGCATAGTTGGATAAAAAGGTACCCAGGCTTTCGGTAATGAGCTTTTGATCATCCGCCAATAATATCTTCATCATGTTTCCTTTATATAGTAATACAGATTACCGGTATGCTTATGCCAAGACGGAATCCGCCTTCCGGGGGCAGGCTTACCGCAAGTTCTCCCCCCACGCCGCCGAGCCGTTCCTCCATGCCCGCAAGCCCTATGCCCTTTACAATAACCGATGCGCCAATCCCGTTATCCGTTACGGTCATGGTCAGCTTTTGGTTCAATTCCCAAAACTGGATAAAAATAGAGGAGGCATTCCCGTGACGTATTGAATTCGTAAAGGCCTCCTGAATGATTCGGGTAATAACCTTATTGACCGTGGGGCCGTATTCGTTCCGCATGTTTCCCCATTCAATTTCCACCCGGATACCCGTAACTTCTTCAAATATTTTTTTTAGCTGATACACACTGTCAATGCTCCCGGCATAGGGTTCCTGTATTTTGCGGATAAAATGCAGGGCTTCCCTGGTTTCATTCAGGCCGGTTGAAGCCAGCTTTCTGATGCGCTGAAAAGTTTCCTGTGCCCCGGCGGCTTCCATCTGCCCGCAGCTCACCGCCGCGTTGCTTACCATAATAATATTGGTAAAGGCATAGCCGCAGCTATCATGCAGCTCACGGGTAAACCGGAGCCGTTCCTCCTTCACCATTTCTTCCCCCCGCTGTTTTACCAGTTCCTGAAGCCGGTGATTAAAGAGGAGCATCTTTTTCCCCACAGAATCAAGATGCTCAATGGTTTGCTGATCAAATATATACCGGTCCATAAAAAAATGGAGCAATATAAAACCCGCAGATACCAGAGCATAGAGGGAAGCCATGGAAAAAATTTCAAAAAAAGCAGGAACCTGAAAGACGAAGTCGCCGGGGCCGTTTCCCATAAAGGAAGGATGACATTCGAAAAACAGAAAAAAAACTATGGTGACAAGCGCCATTATCGCGCTCCGCGGAAGGGGAAAAGTCAGGGTCACCACAATCATATAGGCGATATAAATAAGGGGCTTGATGACCGCCGCATCATCCAGAATATACACGCAGAGAACCGCCGCAATAAAACCCAGGAGCATACAAATACCCCGGGTAAAAAAACCGCTGGAAAAAATACCGGTGTATATGGCGGCGCAGCACATCATAAAGGGAACATAAAAATTTAAGAAAAAAAGTAAGCGGTTTTCAGCTTCGTCTATGATAACGATAGCGGGAAGCGTTATGCCGGGAACACTATATTTCAGGGTGAATACAAGGAGGGCGCTTACCAGGGGCAGCGACACCATTAGTGCGGGTAATAGCCTATGGAACAGCCTTCGCTTATTCATGTTCTCCCAGTATACACCGGGTCCGGTACAAAAGCAACTATTTTATTTTACGAGTTTACTTTACCGACCCCAGTATGCCCGCTACAAAATGCTTTTGCAGGGCGAAGAAGATACTCACCGTTGGCAGGGTACAGATAGTTACCGCCAGCATCAGTATGCCGTAATCGGTGGTGTACCCCGAGGTTAGAGAAGTGATCATCAGAGGCAGGGTCTGGCTTTCCTGGCGCTGCATGATGATGAGCGGCCAGAGGTAGTTGTTCCAGCAGTTCATGAAGGTGACGATTCCGGCGGCAACAAAGGTGGGGCTCATCACCGGCAGATAAATCCGGAGGTATATGCCGAATTCGCCCATCCCGTCCACCCGGGCGGCCTGCACAATTTCATAGGGGAAGGACACGCTGCTCTGACGGAAGAAGAAGATGAGGAAGGCGGTTGATATTGACGGCAGGATGAAACCAAGGGTCGTATCAAGCAGATGCGCTTGGCTGAATATCTTAAACAGGGGAACCATTATTGAAGCAAAGGGGACCATCATGGATAGGAGCAGAACCGATATGAGCCTATCCTTATTTTTGCTCCGGTACATCTGGAAGCCGTAGCCCGCCATAGAACAAATAAACAAACTGGCGGCGGTTCCAATTATGCTATTCCGCAGGGAATTCCAGAAGGCCTGACCCAAGGATACGGATGCCGCAAGGTTTTTTATGTTTTCAAACAGATAGGTTCCAAAAAACATCCGGCCCTTAATAATATCAATGCTTCTGTTTGAGGCGGCGCATATCATCCAGAAAAAAGGGATAACGGAAAAAAAACAGACCAGGACTAAAAAGGTATACATACCGATATTTTTTACAGGAATTTTTTTCTTCATTCTTTGTCTCCTACTTTCATCTGAATGAATGACAGAAGCGCTACCATGATCAGGATGGTATACGAAACCGCCGCGGCATAGCCGAACTGGGGATTGTACAGGAATGACAGGTTATAGATATACTGCGATATGGTTATGGTCGCATTTCCGGGGCCGCCCCCGGTGAGGTTTTTTACCTCGTCGAAAAGCTGGATGGTTCCGTTTGTTGACATGATCGTTGTCAGGAGGATCACCGGCCGCAGGAGGGGCAGGGTTATCTTGAAAAACTGCTGCGCCGCGGATGCGCCGTCAATGCGGGCGGCTTCGTAGACCGATGTGTCTATGTTCTGGAGCCCCGCAAGATAAAAAATAGTATTGTAACCGGTCCAGCGCCAGGTTATCACCAGGATAATGACCGCCTTAGCCCAGAAGGGATCCGTGAGAAAGCTTATGGGGGAAGAAATAATTCCGGCATGCAGCAATATAAAGTTGACGATGCCATCCACAGAAAAAAAAGTTTTAAAGATCATCGCCGAAGAAACCAGGGCGGTGGCACAGGGTAAAAATACCAGGGTTCTGAAAAGACCCTTGTATTTAAGTTTTTCATTGTTCAGAATTGATGCCAGGATCAGGGCCATGAATAGCATAACCGGAACCTGGATTATCAGATAGATAAAAACATTGGCAACGGAACTTAGAAATATTTCATCCTGG
>BNUR01000014.1 GCA_025997495.1 Spirochaetia bacterium
CGCCGTTCTCCTTGAACGCGCCGTTCTCCTTGAACGCGCCGTTCTCCTTGAACGCGCCGTTCTCCTTGAACGCGCCGTTCTCCTTGAACGCGCCGTTCTCCTTGAACGCGCCGTTCTCCTTGAACGCGCCGTTCTCCTTGAACGCACCGTTCTCCCTGAACGCAGCCTTTCCGCCGGAAGGGAGCGGGGCAGTCCACAGGTCTATGACTTCCCCCGATTTGACTTCGCTCAGGTAGTTGATATCCAGCCGCATGGTTTTTGCCCCGGTCAGAGCATCCCGGTCACTTATGTCCTGAATCCACTCCACATACCGGGCATTGTTCATGTGCCCGTTGAAGTCTATGTCCGAATAGGCCGCTCTTCGTGACTCAGCTTGCTTTGCCGCAACGGCTAATTCCGGCGGCCAGGTATCCAGGCCGTTCCCGCCGCCGGGCAGACTATCCCGGCCTGGATTCAGGGGCAGCTTTTCCATAGTTGCCTGGGGCCGCAGGGGCCGCCGCTTTTCTATATCCACAATAAGCCAGCAGCTTCTGGCCCGCACAATGGGGATATCCGTGGCGTCCCGCATATCAAAATCCCGGATGGCAAACAGTTTTTCCCAGCCCCGGGGCCATGTTCTAACGGTGACCCGCTCTTCCTGCCGGGGCCGCCGTTCCATGAGTACAGACATTCGGGACAGTACCCAGCCCTGTCCGGTTTCCGCCATAGATTCTCTGCCGACCCCCAAAGCCTCCGCGTGCCGTATGGCCGCCTCCTGAAAATAGTCAAAGGCCGCCGCCATGGTCAAACACCCGGATTCATCTATTGCGGTAAACCCCACCGGGTAAGCTTCTGTATAAACATCCATATGAAAATCCTGCCGGGAAACCCGGGAAAAAACAAGCGGTACACGTAGAAATTCTTATTTTGAAGAAAAACCACGAAAAATACAATGAAATTTCGTGTGTTTCCTGTCTTTTTCGTGGTTGATCTTCTTGTATCATTTCGTGTTGTAAATTCCCGGCAAATTGAGTAAATTTACCTTATTAGTAACAAACGAAGTTTCGCTTCGATTAAACTGTGCGGTATCCACTGCACTTACAGAGGAGTTATTCATGAGCATTGAAGCAGCGATAACCAAGGAAAATTTTGACGCCGAGGTCGTACAGTCCCCGATCCCGGTATTGGTTGATTTTTGGGCCGTCTGGTGCGGCCCCTGTAAGATGATGGCCCCCATGCTGGAGGACATCTCCGCCGAATACGAAGGCCGTCTGAAGATTGTCAAAGTCAATGCCGACGAGCAGCCGGATCTGGCGGAACAGCATAACGTGATGACCGTTCCAACCCTGGTTCTCTACAAGGATGGCACGGTTAAGGATCAACGATCCGGCGCCGTGCCCAAGCAGGGGATTATCAAGTTTTTCAAAGATTTTCTATAAGAGTTAAACAACCACGAAGGAAAAAAGGGGTATAGGGTTGAGGGTATGGAAAAGAAAAATCCTTCACTTCCCAGACTAAGCCCTACATATAGCGTTATGCGTAATTTTATATGCTATATGTAGGGGTAAGTCAGTCAAGAAAGCATAGAAAATCGGCTAAAATATACTTTTTTTATACCTTTTCCCTATTCGTCAAGGTTATGGACCTTGACGAATAGACCAGAAAAGGGGTAAAAAGCCGTGAATATCGAACTTTTAGCACTTCAAAGGGACATACTACTGGACCAACTAATGGAAGTTGAAAATAAAGTTTAATTCTTTGCTACATAAATCCATCCGTCCGCCGCAACTATAATACAATTGCCCGATTTATTCATCTGGGCGGAATATGTCGTTCTATCGCTCGGCGGAAAAGCAGCAAGTAAATTATTAAACTGCGTTTGCGATGCGGCAGTATAAATAACACTGCCCGCACCACTTATGCCAGCAAGAAATACCGATGCCGCATTTACTTCGGCAGTAGATGCGGTTCCGCTACTTAATGCGGGGTGTTCAGTAACATAAGTATTAATGGAAGCAAGTTCCGCATCAGACCAGTAATGTTCTTTACTAACAACATAATAAGTCGGATCAGGCGGTGGTGGGTCTGGATCGTCTTCTTTGTTAAATAAATTGCACCCCATAAATATAGTGGAGAATACCACCATCAAAACCGACAAAACAAAAAACTTCTTCATACAAACCTCCTAAAAGATAACAGGACATACATCCCGCTAATTCCCATAAATCAATCCGCTCTTTTCTTTTCTTCAATCGGTAAAAGGTTAGGGTTATTATTTGACTTTTGTAATTTCAAAAGTTTTTTTGCCGTCAATATAAGCGTATCCCGCCTATCATCCGTCAATTCAAAAAAAACTTTACTTAAATCGTCAAGTTTATCTGTTTTCCCCTTCATTTTATCCCTTTACCACCAGACCTCATTGAGGTCATATTATACCCTAAATGTATTCTTGTCAAGAAATTATTACAAAAATCCTATAAAAATCCACTTTATAATCTTGTAGGGAAAAGGAGGGGTATGGTATTATAGGGCAGGGGTAGATTTTAAGGTTTGTATGGGAAAATCAGTCAATGAAAGAATAAAAGAAATTAGACAAGCATTAAAAATAAATCAGAGAGATTTTGCGAAGGGTATTTATATTAGTCAAAGTTTATATGCCGCTATTGAATTAAACGAAAGGCGGGTAAATGCCCGTCATATTGCTTTAATTGTTAATAAATACAGGGCAAACAAAGAATGGCTTGAAACGGGTAAGGGGAAAATGTTTATAGAACCTATCCCCGATGTTAAACTTGAATTATTAACAGAGATTTTCAATGAGTTAAACCAAACATACCAGGATTATTTACTTTTACAAGCAAACGAATTGTTAAAAATACAACACTTACCCCCTCTTCCCCCTACAAAATAGGGGGTTAGCTAGGAGGGGAAGAAGGTGAATTTCTATTTCGGCTCATACCGCTTGTTGCTGTTCGGTTTTCCCGGACTGGCCTGGCTGGTGGCGGTGATGTACCAGTCAGCGGCGCTGTTCGTATCGGCCGCCGCTTCGTCCCGGCAGATGGTCCTGGTGGCGGTGGTTCCCTTGGTGATGACCGCTTCCTGGGGACTTACCCATGCCTTCCGGGCGGCCAGCAGTTCCGCCGCTTGGTGGAGGTCTTCCTTTGCCCAGGTATTGCCGGGGTTTTCGCTGAGCAGTATCCCGTCCAGTACCGTGTCGTCCTGATCCATCAGCAGAACCGCATCGGTTTTCCGCAGCCGTTTAAGCGATTCGGGAACCCAGAAGTCCCGGGTATCCGGAAAGGCCTCCGTTCCCGGGGAAAGCCCCAAATCGCTTCCTGTTTCGTTCACGCTGGCGGGATCCAGGGTACGCAGGTGCAGCACCAGGTACTCCCCGGCGGCCACTTCCACCGACGGGAACTCGAAAACCGGCTCCGTCATACTCGTCCCGGCGATAAAGAGCCGGATCGCTCCCAGGTTTCCCGCGCTCTGGATTTTAATCTCCACGAATTCCACCTTGGGTTTGGCGTATTCCGTGCGCAGTTCTGTGATGAGGAGCCTCGGCACCCGCTCGTTTCGGGAATGGAAGGGAATCAGCACCCCCAGGGTATTCTCCTGTTCATCCTTCACCAGCAGATCCGCCACGAACCGTTCACCTGCGTTCATGGCTTCCGCCAGATTCACCATTATCGCCGCTCCACCCGGCGATGTTTCACCGGTAATGGATTCAGTCTTCAAGGGTGGATCAAAATTGAGGGACGATACCGTGACGGGTTTGGAGAAATCAAACCGGATAGTATGGGTGGAAAGGGCCTTGACCCCCAGGAATACCGGGGCTTCCATGCTGACCCCCAGAATCTTCTGTAGTGACTGTTCGGTGGAACAGGCGGCGAACCCCAGAATCATTAAAACGGGGCTCCAAAAAAGCAACTTCTTTATCTTTGACATAAATGCCTCCGCCCGGATTATGCATCAGGGGGATTTTTTGCTTTAGTCGTTATAGCGGGAAAAGAAGTTCAGTCCAGTTTTATGGTTTCCACCATATAGCGGATGTCAAAACCCCTGTCATTGGGTTTCCGTGTCTCAATTACGAAGATAAGCGCGCCGTCCTGGGGGGTACGTATCACTTTCCGGATATCATAGGATGTGATAAGGCGCCGCCGTAATTGGGGACTACCCACGATATAGGACTGTTTGGCTATACCCGGGCCGGTTTTTTCAAGAATGATATGAAAGGATGATAGTAGATTGTTTCCGCTGCCTTCGGATTGCTGTGTCAGGGAGGCCCGGTAGGTTGCGCCGGTTTGGAAATCCCGGAACTCGATGGGGGCTTGCTCTGCCCTTTCCGGGGAAATATAGAGAGGCTGCCCCTGTTGAAGGAAATTGATTCCATACCGGGCTGTCAAGGTGGTGTTCTGGGAAAGAATCCGGTAGAGTGCGCCGGAACCGTCCTGACCCGGACCAACCGGTTGAGAATGGGTAAAGGAAACTCTGCCCCCGGGTATAAAATCGTTCCTGGACACATCGACCACCGCTAAATCCGCCCAGGGCCTGAGGGTAAGCGCTTCCACCCCATGCTGGGCAAACACATATACCTTCTCGTCCGGGGAAAAGCCCAGATCAACAAAGGTCGCAGTATCTCCTGCCCACAGATGTCCGGCGCAAAAAACCAAAAGGGCAATCACAAGGGATAACGATTTTCTCTGCACCATACGAGACTCCTCACCACTAGTATCGGAAAAGTCTCCTAAGTCTTGAGCAGCAAAATAGCCCCTTTACATTATTTTTATTTCCCGGTACACTCATATCTTCAAGGAAGGTTTATTATGTCCCGTACCTGCGATATTTGTGGAAAACACACCATTACCGGCAACAAGGTGAGCCATGCGAAAAATCACACCCGCCGCACCTGGAAGCCAAATTTGCTCAAGCTAAAGACCGAGATCCAGGGTACTACGGTCACCCTGAAGATCTGCGCCCGTTGCCTTAAAAGTGACTTTATCACCAAAAAGGTCTAAGAGCTAAGCGAAAACGCACCTGTCCTGGAAGCTTTCCGTTCTTTTAATACCGATTCTCCTCGCTTTTGTGTCCTGCCAGCGGGCAAAGCCCATAACTGTAGGGCTTGTTTGTCGTGATTTTCCGGAAGAGGGCCTTTTGGAAGCATCATTCCAGGAAACGGAGCTTAAAACGACGTCTTCCTTCGTGTGGGGCTTTCTGGAGGCAGGCGCCCGGCTTCCGATTGACACGGATACCCCTGATTTGCTATTGGAACTCTATTCCTGCTGGGGCTTTGAAGCCGAAGATTCCGGTGATGAAAGTTTTACGGTGGCCCGAACCTATCTGGTTCCCAGGGCTGACGCACCGGGCATTAGGTTCGTGGAAGGCAGGCGGGATACTTCCCTTGCGGCCTGCCTGGCGGGGGAGGAAACACTGATACCCCTGCGTGAATTAGCCGCCCCAGGGATAGCCCTCCCGGTGGACGGCCTATCTGTGGGGGATGCGGGATACCCCCTTGTTTGGGAAACCACGCTGCGATTTGTCACAGATGACGCAGGGGGAGACCGGAAAACCCAAGCGAAACTGGAGGCTCTGGGGCGTGTGCGGGAACGGCTGGGTGCGGCCCCGAATCCGCTGCTGGAACCCAGGCCGGAACTATTCTGGCTTGCCGCCGCCGGTGACCTGATGCTGGGCCGGGGAGCCGCCGAAATACTTCTTCGGGAAGGGCCAACGGGAATTTTCGGGGAGACAGCCGGGCTGCTTACCGCGGCGGATCTTGCCATTGTGAACCTGGAGGGGGCGCTGAGCCACCGGGGGAGCCGGGTGGAGAAGACCTTCAACTTCCGTTTCCCCCCGGTAATGGCGGGGATTCTGCGGGACGCCGGAATTGACGCGGCGCTCCTGGCCAATAACCACATCTACGATTTCGGCCCTGATGCCTTCCTGGATACCCTCCGCCACCTGGAAGCCGCCGATATCGGCATACTCGGCGCAGGCCGAGATCTGGAGGCCGCCGCAGCGCCCTTTGTGTTTACCAAGACTGGAGTGCCGCCGGTTCACGCCTTCGGCATAGCATCCTTTCCCCGTGAAGCGAGCGGGTGGGACGGCCTGGGTATAGCGGCGGGGGAACATACGCCGGGGATACTTCACGCCGGGAGGGGCGGGGCGGACAGGCTAAAAACACGGTTTTCTGCGGAGGCCCTGGATATGGTGTTTTTCCATGGGGGTAACGAGTGGACTACCGCGCCGGATGCCCGAACCCGGGCCTTATACACAGGCTTGATCATTGCCGGGGCGGATATCATCATCGGCTCCCATCCCCATATCGTTCAAGGTTTTGAGTGGATTGAAGGGAAGCCCATCTTCTGGTCCCTGGGGAATTATGTCTTTGCGGGGATGGAAAATACCGGCGGCGGGGACGAGGGGCTTTTTATACGGCTGGGCTTTTGGGGGACGAAGCTTATCTACATCGCCCCCTATCCCCTGGCGTTGTCCGGGCCGCGAACGAGGATCGCGGGGTAACAATTACCGCTGTTCAAACATCCCCGTTGCCTGCTCCCGAACCTGATCAACCAATGCCTGGTAGTTCCCTTTGAGAGCGTTTATGTTCTGGTTGTAAAAAGCCACAAATTCCGGATCCTGGAGGGGGTCAATCTTCACCGCCCTGCCGTAGCGCCGGGCTAATTCTTCTTCTTTTTGGCGCAACTTGGGGGCATACTGCCGATGGATAGCCTCACCGTACTGGGCCATTTCGCCTAAGTATTGGGAAACAGCCTGGAGGAATTGCTTGTAGAGCATCCCGAAATGGGGGCCGGCTATTACTGCCGCAAGGCCCTTTCCGGCGGCCTCGATACGCTTTTCGTCATCCTTTGTAACCGGCAGGGTAATCTGGGCAATGAGTACGTCGAATATGCCCTGTTTCAAAGCGCCCAGATCTTCTTTTGAGGCCTTTTTCAATTCCCCTTCCAGCCCATCCCTGGGATTCTCCAGAAAAGCGTTAGCCAGCTTTTTCCCCCGCTGCTTTGCCTCAAACTGATCGATGCTGCCCTTATCGCTCTTTACAGATTCAGTCCTTTCCAGGGCCAATTCCAGCGCACTCTTTATCCGTCCCATTTAGTCCACCTTATGTTATTTATAAGATAACAAAAAGGCCGGAGCCGGTACAGATCGCATCCATCGGTTTATCCCAGGGTTCGGTGGGCACCTCGGCAATCACCTGTTGCTCCAGACAGAGCGCCACCCGGACGTAGGGTACCTTCAGCTCGTCCAGCTTGGCGAAGAAGCGGTCGTAGTAGCCCTTGCCGTGGCCCATCCGGTTGCCCTGCCGGTCAAAGGCCATACCGGGCACCACCATAAGGGCCGGACTCTCACCGGGCTTTACAGAATCCCCGGCCTCATTGGGGAATTCTTCGGGTAGAACCGGTCCTTCGATCAGGGGTTCCCGGATGTCGAAGGCGCCGGTTTTCCAGGGGCCGTCGGCGGACTTGATTTGGAAAAACCGGGCTATCTCCCCCTCACATATAGGAAGGAAGACCTTTTTGCCCTGTTTAAAGGCCAGGTTCAAGAGGGGCGCCGTGTCAATTTCACCGGGGGCGTCAAGAAAGAGCAATACTGTTTTGGCGTTTCGCCATGCCGGAAAGGCGGCCAGAAATTCAGCCGCACGGATTCCTTCCTCCTGATATACCGCAGGCGCAAGGGCCGCAAGCTGTTTTCGGAGGACTTTACGAAGTTCTTGTTTAGGAGTTGCCATGAAGGCAGTATACCATAGGTTTGTGGAAATGCCAAGGAAAAAATATACCGGAAAAAATATACCGTTGCCGCTGAGCCAGTTTCAAAATAAGAAGATCAACCACGAACGACACGAACCACACGAACTAAATGATCTTTTTGGTGTGGTTCGTGTCGTTCGTGGTTAATTAATTTCTATTTTGAAACTGGCTCCGCTAACTCCATATTCTTGACAAATCCCCCCTCTGCCCCAATCATTGTATGGAGGAGTTTAGTATGCTTATTGGTATTGATCCGGTAATCAGCCCGGAACTTTTGGACGCCCTGTTCCGTATGGGCCACGGGGACGAACTGATCCTGGCGGACGCCTTTTTCCCCGGCGATTCCTGCAATTCCCGGGTGATCCGGGCGGACGGTATCAGGATTCCCGCCCTGCTGGATGGTATCCTGGCCCTGATAAACCTGGACTACGCCGTCCCCCATCCGGTGATGATGATGCAGGTTACCCCCGGGGATACTCTGGACCCGGCGGTGGAAGCATCCTACATGGCGGTCGTTAATCGGCGCTGGCCCGGTACGCCTCCGGTTGAACGGATTGAACGTTTTGCCTTCTATGAACGGACCAAAAAAGCTTATGCGGTGGTCATGACCGGGGAAACCGCGAAATACGGGAACATTATCCTGAAAAAAGGGGTTATCCCCTTAGATAAAAAATGGTAAACTATTCCTAATTAGTACAGGAGGAAAAGGATGGCTGATATATCCAGTCTCAAAATGAATCCGCCGGAAAACCGGTACCGGGGCGCATTGCCGAAAATCGGTATACGGCCGACCATAGACGGCCGGAGAAGGGGGGTGCGGGAATCCCTCGAAATAGTAACCATGGACTTGGCAAAAGCGGCGGCTAAGCTTATCACCGACAACTTGAGGCACCCCAACGGGCAGCCCATCCAGTGCGTTATTGCCGATTCCACCATCGGGGGCGTGGCCGAGGCCGCCGCCTGCGCGGATAAGTTTTCCCGGGAAAATGTGCAGGTCACCCTGACCGTAAGCCCCTGCTGGTGCTACGGCTCGGAAACTATGGATATGGATCCCGCTACGATCAAAGCGGTCTGGGGCTTCAATGGCACCGACCGGCCCGGCGCGGTCTATCTGGCGGCGGTTCTGGCCGCCCACAACCAGAAGGGCCTCCCCGCCTTTGGTATCTACGGCAGGGACGTGATGGACTTTGCGGATGCCGCCACAATCCCCGATGATGTGAAGGATAAGATCCTCCGCTTTGCAAAATCTGCCCTGGCCGCCGCCTGGATGCGGGGAAAGAGCTACCTGTCCATCGGCTCGGTGTCCATGGGCATCGCAGGCTCCATCAGCAACGCCGACTTCTTCCAGGAATACCTGGGGATGCGGAACGAATATGTGGATATGTCCGAACTGGTGCGGCGCTTTGATGAAAAGATCTACTCCGAAGCGGAATACCGGAAGGCCCTGGCCTGGACTCTGGAAAACTGCAAGGAAGGGCCGGACAGTAATCCCGCTGAGGAACAGCACAGCCGGAAGCAGAAGGACGAAACCTGGAAGACCTGCGTAAAGATGGCTATCATCGTCCGGGACCTCATGGTGGGGAACCCGGATCTGCGCCGGAAGAAGCTGGACGAGGAAGTCCTGGGGCATAACGCCATCCTGGCGGGTTTCCAGGGTCAGCGCCAGTGGACCGACCACTTCCCCAACGGGGACTTTATGGAGGCTATCCTCAATTCGTCCTTTGACTGGAACGGCATCCGCTCCCCCTATATCGTAGCTACCGAAAACGACGGTCTTAACGGGGTATCCATGCTCTTCGGTTATCTCCTCTCAGGTGCCGCCCAGGCCTTCGCGGATGTGCGGACCTACTGGAGCCCTGCGGCTATTGAGCGGGTCACCGGCTGGAAACCCGAGGGCGGGGCGGCTAAGGGCCTTATCCACCTGATAAACTCCGGTTCCGTTGCCATCGACGTCACCGGCAAGCAGCGAAAGGACGGGAAGGCCGCCTGGAAGCCCTTCTGGGAGATCAGTCCCGAAGAAGCCGGCG
Source organism: Spirochaetia bacterium (assembly GCA_025997495.1). Classification (GTDB taxonomy): domain Bacteria; phylum Spirochaetota; class Spirochaetia; order Treponematales; family Breznakiellaceae; genus Termitinema. Next base: position 9,770 of record BNUR01000014.1, read on the forward strand.
CCTGCCTTGATGCGGTAAGCTGGCGTTACGGCGACCTGGGTTATTTCCGGGGCGGCGGTTATTCCGTGGATATAATCAGCGAAGGGGGTATGCCCGTAACCATGATCCGGCTCAACCTGGTCAAGGGCGTGGGCCCGGTATTACAGATTGCCGAGGGTTTTACGGTGACCATTCCGGAGCATGTTCACGACAAGATGGATGTCCGGACCAATCCCACCTGGCCCTCCACCTGGTTTGCCCCGAGGGTCTCAGGGGAGGAAGGCCCCTTCATGATCCACTGGCCCTTCCCCAATTACCACGCCCCGGGCTGTGACGGTGACGCCCGTAACCCCGACTCGAAGCCCTTTTCGGTGGAACGTTTCATGGGCGCATGGCAGCAGATGGAACGGATCGTTGACATGGGGCTTGCCCGGTATATCGGCATGTCCAACATGACTATCCCGAAACTTGAGGCGGTGCTCCCCCTCTGCCGGATACAGCCGGCGATGATCGAGATGGAAATGCACCCCGCTTTTCAACAGCCGGAACTGTACCAATACTGTGTGGACCGGAAGATCCTGGTGATCGGTTTCTGCCCCCTAGGTTCCCCCAACCGGCCCGACCGGGACAAGTCCCCCGGAGATGTGGTGGACACGGAAATCTCCGAGGTCGCCGCCGCCGCCAAGGCCCACGGGATACACCCCGCGCTGGTCTGCCTGAAGTGGGCGGCCCAAAGAGGCCAGGTCCCCATTCCCCTATCGGTTCACGAAAAGAACTACCTTGCAAATCTGCGCTGTGTCATCGAGGACCCCCTAACGGCCGCCGAGATGGCCGCCATTGTCGGGGCGGACAAAAACTGCCGCCTGATAAAGGGGCAGGTGTTCCTGTGGGAGGGAGCCAAGGGCTGGGAGGATCTCTGGGATTTGGACGGGAAGATTACTGCGGGCTAAGAAAACACTTGAAATTATAGGAAAAACAAGGCGGCCAGGGATACCGGCCGCCTTGTTATTAATGGGTCTTACTTGTAAAGGGGTCCCAATGCCGCGCAGGCCCGGTAGTCGGAACCTTCCTTATCCATGCCAAAGGCGGTCCAGTAGCTGGGCCGGTAGATACGGTCCTCTTCCACATTGTGCATACACACAGGGATCCGGAGTATGCTCGCCAGGGTGATAAGATCCGGGCTGGGGTTAAAGTTCACCGTTCCGCCTTCGCCCACAAACGCTATCTTGCCCCATTGTCGGGCGGCCCGTATGGCGGTGGCCCGGCCTGCGTCACTGGCGGAGGCGTCAAAGGCCCGCTCCACCCCTTTGCCGCCGGTCAGCTCTTTAATTTCAGCAACATTACTGTCCGAAGGGGTCAGTACCTTATCCGCCAAATTGAGTTTTTTTGCCAGCTCTATCCGCACCGGGTTGTTCTCAATGCCGTAGAGTTTCTGCGCGCCCAATGCACGGCACAGCATCAGTGTTGCAAGGCCCACCGGGCCGAGGCCGACCACCAGCACAGAATCGTTACCGCTGACCCCGACCTTCTGGATGGCCTCGTAGACCGTGCCGAAACCGCAGGCCACCTGGGCGCCGTCGGCGTAGGTGAGGGAGTCTGGAAGTTCCACCAGGTCTTTTTCATCGCAGAGAATGTATTCCGCCATGCCGCCGTCTCTTTGCCAGCCATAGGCCGCCCGGAGGGGGGAGGAGCAGGAGATCATGTAGCCCATGCGGCAATCGTGGCAGACCCCGCAGCCGGAGATGTGGTACACGATGACCCGGGAACCTTTTTTGAAACGTCGGACGCCCGGGCCTTCTTCCACCACCTGTCCGCAGGGTTCGTGCCCGGCGATAACGTTTTGGTAGCCTTCGGGCCCCTTGCCCACATGTTCGCGGTAAATGGCGCGGATATCGCTGCCGCAAATGGTGCAGGCCTTCATCTTTACCAGTACCTGCCCGTGTCCCGGTTTGGGAATGGGGATGTCCTTCAAAACTACCGTACTGTTTCCGGGGAGATAGGCCCCCTTCATTGTGTTTTCCATGATTGCCTCCATGCTTTGCTCTATGCTGTAGTAATCTCCATAAATTGGAGCTGTTTAGCTAAAATTCTTAATATACATAAAGTATATTTCTTTTATCAGTCTGTAAAGAAACATTACAGCAATTCTCACTTTGAAGAAAAAACCACGAAAAATACGAAACACACGAAAAAGAAACATTAATGTGCAATTCTTTTTTTCGTGTGTTTCCTGTCTTTTTCGTGGTTGATCTTCTTATTCTTGATGTAAAATGAGAATTGCTGTATTGCTTATGCACATTGCAAACACTACGCACGCTTAGCGTATTTCTTCATATCAAAGAACACAGCCACAATAATGATACTGCCCTTTACCAGCAATTGGTAATAGGAATCAATGGACAGGAAACTCATCCCGTAGTTGATGAGCCCCATGGTGAACACCCCGATGATCATTCCCCCCACGGTGCCGACGCCGCCGTTCTGGGACACGCCCCCTACGGTAACCGCCGCAATGGCGTCCAGTTCCATGCCGTTTGCCGTAAGCGCGTTGGCCAGGCCGAGACGGCCCGCCTGGAGTACCCCCGCCATACCGTAAAGGAGCCCCGCGTAAAGGTACACGCAGAGTAGATCCCGCTCAACATTGATACCAGAAACCCGTGCCGCTTGGGCATTGCCCCCGATGGCGTAGAAGTTCGTCCCCTGCCGGGTATGCCTGAGCAGCACCCACACAATAACGGTAATGAGTATCACATAGAGGCCCAGGGCGGGGAATGAAAAGATGGATGTCTGGGCCAGGGCCTTAAACTGGGGCGTTAGCGAACCGACGATGGCAGCTTTTGTGTAGATAAGCTGGATACCACGGGCGATAGACATGGTCCCCAGGGTGGCGATAAAGGGCGGCAGTTTTCCGTAGGCCACCAGCACCCCGTTGAACGCGCCAAAGAGGCCCCCCGCCAGAATCCCCGCCACAATGGGAACAATCAGCGGGAAGGCATGGCCGAAATACAGGGCCGATTGGTAGGTGGGAATCTGGGCAAAGGAGGCCGCCACCGAAGCGGTAAGGCAGACCACATAGCCGATGGAAAGGTCTATCCCCTTGGTGATAATGATCATCCCCACCCCCAGGGACGCGAAGGCCCGCACCGCTTCGGCAATGATGAGGGTCTTGATTGAAGGCCATGTCAGGGCCTGCCCTTTGGTAAGAATTGCCAGAATAAAAACCAGCGCCACAAAGGTAACAAAGGTTGTGTATTTACTGACAAACTGTTTTACGTTGAACTTGTTCATATTCCCTTCCCTTACATGTTACGCAAATTGTGTAGCATAGCGCATGATAACTTCCTGACTTGCATCCTGTTTATCCAGAGTCCCCGTATGCCGGCCCGCGCACAGTACCATTACCCGGTGACTCATGCCGATAAGTTCCGGCATCTCACTGGACACCATAATGATAGCCTTCCCCTGTTTTACCAGATCCGCCATGATGGTGTAGATTTCGTACTTGGCCCCCACATCAATGCCCCGGGTGGGCTCATCCATGATGAGTATCTCCGGCAGGGTCATGAGCCACCGGCTGAGTATCACCTTCTGCTGATTCCCCCCGGAAAGATTTTGGATCAGAGTCCCCATGGTGGGGGTCTTGGTTCTAAGCTGTTCGTTCTGGGTGGCGGCCAGGATGCGCAGTTTTTTATGATCCAAAAGGCCTATCCTCGTTTTATAGTTCCCCAGGGACGCGACAGTAGTATTAACGGTAATATCCAGCAGGGGAAAAATACCGGAACTGCGCCGGTCTTCGGTTATCATCCCGAGTCCCGCCTCAATAGCCGCCTTGGGGGTAATCTTCTTTATGGGCTCCCTGTTTACCAGGATTTCCCCGTCCGCAACGGCCCGGACTCCGAAGATGGCTTCCACTAATTCGGTACGCTGGGCTCCCACCAGTCCCCCAAGCCCCAGGATCTCCCCCTTGTGCAGCTTGAAGCTGATGTTCTTAAAGGACCGGGGATTTGCGGCGCTAAGATTCTTCACCTCAAGACACACCCCCCCAATGACGGATTCCACCGGGGGGAAGCGGTTGGTAAGATCCCTACCTACCATGAGGGTAATCAGGCGGTTGTTATCAATTTCAGAAACCGGATAGGTGCCAATTCCTTTGCCATCCCGCATCACCGTAACGGTATCGGCAATTTGAAAGATCTCTTCCATCTTGTGGGAAATATATATGATAGCCACCCCTTGAGAGCGGAGGTTCCGGATAATCTCAAAGAGGTGGGCCACTTCATTCTCGGTAAGGGAGCTGGTGGGCTCGTCCATCACCACGATGGAGGCCTTGTAGGAAACCGCCTTGGCGATCTCGCAGCCCTGCTGTTGGCTGATAGAAAGACTGCTCATCTTTGCGGCGGGATCAAAATCAAAATTGAGCCCCTTGAGCAGTTCCCGGGTATCCCGAATCATTTTCTGGTGATCGATTAAGTGCAGGCCGTTGAGGGGTTCCCTTCCCAGCCAGATATTCTGCGCCACAGAGCGTTCAGGCACATTGGATAACTCCTGATGGATCATGGAAACCCCGGCGTCCATGGCGTCGGCAGCGCTGTTAAAGCGGCACTCGTTTCCTTTAAGGATTATCTTCCCCCCATCCAGCCGGTACATGCCGAAGAGGCACTTCATCAGGGTTGATTTTCCGGCGCCGTTTTCCCCCATCAGGGCGTGGACTGTTCCGGGCTTTACCTGAAAATCCACCTTGTCCAGGGCCAGAACCCCCGGAAACTGTTTAACGATTCCCAGCATTTCAAGCACGTATGCTGACTCTGCCATGATTGCTCCATCTCATTAACTAAACTAATACGAAGAGTTTTTACCACAAAGGACACAAAGTAAGAATCAACAGTTCACCTTCCTCTTACTTTGTGTGACTTTGTGTCCGAGGACCTTCGGTCCTTTGTGGTTATTTCTTCTCTACTTTGCCTTCTGCTTACTTAGGAGCGTTCGCCTTGTAATAATCCGAAGCCTTGTCTACCGGTACAAAGGGCACCAGGTAGCACTGCCCAATGATGGCGGCGTCGTTGGCCGGGGTTTCATCAATGGTGGCGGTGGCGGCGGGGGTTCCGCCGGCGGCGTTGCCCGCTTTGTAAGCGCCGGTAGCTACCTGATAGACCACATCAAAGGCCGCCGCCGACTGGCCAACCGCATCCTGCAGCACCGTAGCGTAGAGCTTGTTTTCCTTCATGGAATTGAGGGCTTCCCCGGTGGCGTCAATGCCCAGTACCGGCACGGTAAGGATGGTGCCGTCGCTGGCATCGGTCTTGGTAAAGCCGTTCTGGATGAGGGATTCCACCGCACCCAGGGCCATGCCGTCGTTCTGGGCGGCCACTACGTTAAACCGGCCCCGGTAGGCGCCGATCCAGGCGTCCATTTTCTGCTGGGATTGGTCGGGGGTCCAGTTGGCGGTGTCCCGGGCTACCACGTTCACCGTGTATCCCCGGGTCTTGAGTTCCGCCAGGAGGCCCGCTTCCCGGTTGATCTGGGCGGGATGGCCCAACTGACCCAGAATGAGGAGCATATTGACCGTTTTGCCCGGAGCCTTATCCGGATATTTGTCGAAATAGTCCGCAATGAGTTCGCCCTGATAGCGTCCGGCCACGAATTCCGGGGATGATGCGTAGAAGAAGGTCTTCCCCACCTTGAGGGAATCCACAGTGGGCTGGATGTTGGAATAGGCCGCGGCGCCGCCCTTTGCCGTGATATCCTTGTTCATCTGCTCAGAAAGCTCGGACACACAGGGGATAATCACAAAGTACTTATACCCCTGGTTGAGCAGGGTCTGAAGCTGGGTAAGCTGGGTAGCCCCGTCGCTCCGGGCGTCCTGTACATTCAGGTCCACCCCTTTAGCCGCCGCTAATTTCCTGATATTCTCAGAATAATCCTTTAGGAACTGCTCGTCCATATTCCTCATAAGCAGGGCAACCTGGGTTTTCCCGCCCGCCGCGCCGCCTTGCTGTCCGCCGCCGGCAAATACCAGTGTTGAGGCTGCTATTAATACAACCAAAACCAATGCAATTTTCTTCATTTTGAATCCTCCAAAAAAAATCCTACGGGTCTCCATACGAAACCCGTGCTGGGTACCAGTATAAACCTCGTTGATGGATCTGTCAAATCGTTATTTAGAACCAAGTCCAACGGACTTGACAAACAATCGATTTTTTCAATAATAATTAAGATATAAATTTCCTTGAAGGCCCCTTCGTCTAGCGGTTAGGACAAAAGATTCTCAATCTTTAAATAGGAGTTCGATTCTCCTAGGGGCTATTTTTAGCATGACGCGTATTCCCACATTAGGGGACTTAATCCATCCTTGACTGCTGGGTTCGGTGGATATACAATGTAAATAATGGCTCGCAGAAAAAAAGAGATACGGGAACCGGGGGAAGATAGCCGGGGACGGCAGGGCAAAGGACCCACGTCGCTTGAGCTTATTATGATCCTCTCGGGGATATTGACGGCCATCGGGGTATTGCTCAGTGGTATAGCTGCGGTACTCACTGCCCTAAAATAACAGCTTTGGAGGCTATTATGGTAATTCGGGAAAAGTACAAGGATTTTGCCTTGGTTTGTTTTATATTCTCGACGCTGGTTTTTGCGTCACTCTATTTTCTCAAGGTCGCCGGCGTCCTATAATCCCCGCTTCCGGCGCCGGTAGGAGCTATATAACCATAGCATGAAAAGTTTTATAAGCGCCCTTGTATGCCCCAAATGTCAAAAGCGTTATGATCACCGGGAAATCCGGCATCTCTGCGAATGCGGTTCACCCCTCCTGGTCGAGTACGACCTGGCCGGGGCGGGAAAGCAGGTAAACCCTCTCGCTATCAAAAGTCGGCCGGCCAGTCTTTGGCGGTATGCCGAGTTGCTGCCGGTTCTGGATACATCAAATATCGTGACCCTGGGGGAAGGCTGGACTCCCCTCCATACCCTGGACCGCCTCGGCGCCCAATACGGCTTTGGTACGCTTTATCTCAAGGACGAGGGGATCATCCCTACGGGCACCTTCAAGGCACGGGGGGCGGCGGTAGGTATATCCAAGGCTAAGGAACTGGGGGTACGCCATGTGGCTATGCCCACCAACGGGAACGCCGGCGCGGCTTGGTCGGTCTACGCGGCCAGGGCGGGGATTGCCGCCCACATCCTTATGCCCGAGGACGCGCCGCTTATTACCCGGAACGAAATAGTGGCGGCAGGCGCAGAGGTACATCTGGTGAAGGGTCTCATCAGCGACTGCGGCAAGATTCTTGCCCGGTCTATCCCCGCCCACCTCTGGTATGACGCCAGTACCCTCAAGGAACCCTACCGTATCGAAGGGAAGAAGACCATGGGTTACGAAATTGTGGAACAGCTTGGCTGGAAGGTTCCGGACGTGATCGCCTATCCCGCAGGGGGCGGGGTGGGGCTTATCGGCATATATAAGGCCCTCAAGGAAATGCGGGAACTGGGCTGGATCGGGGAAAAACTCCCCCGGCTGGTTGCCGTGCAGGCTGCGGGCTGCGCCCCTATCGTGGAGGCCTTTCAGAAAAAAGCGGCGGAAAGCCAGTTCTTCCCTAATTCCCAAACCGTTGCCTTTGGTATCAATGTGCCCAAGGCCCTGGGGGATTCCCTGGTTCTGGAAAGTCTCTATGAAACCGGCGGCTGCGCCATAGCCGTGGAGGATACCGAAATCCTGGAAGCGGTGCTGGAACTTGCCCGTACCGAGGGCTGCTTCATCTGCCCCGAGGGGGCCGCCGTTTTTGCCGCCCTGAAAAAGCTGCGGGCCGGTGACTGGCTAAAGGCACATGAAAGTGCAGTACTACTGAACACCGGCGCGGGGATCAAATACCCCGGCGCCCTGAGCTTCGACCTGCCCTACTGCCCAATCGACGGGTCCGTATAAAAAAAGCCCCGGCATACACCGGGACTATCCATCAGATTTTTAGTATCGCTAATGACGGGGCGTTATTTTACAATTCCCCGTTCTACCACAACCGACTCGGGATCAACCGTAGTGCCATACACCGGCGCCAGGGTTGCCTGGTAATCCTTGTGGAAGAAGTCGTCCTCCACCGTGGCCTTGATCTCGTTGTTGAGCCAGTCCAGCAGAACCTTGTTGCCCTTCCGTACCGCCGGGGCAATGGTGTCCAGGCTGCCGATGGATCCGATGGTCGCGGTAAAGCCCGGATTCTCGATGGCCCAGGCAAAGAGCAGGGTGTTGTCCTGGGACAGGGCAGCGCCGCGGCCGTCTTTCAGGGCATTAAAGGCCGCCGAAATCTGGTCGTATTTCTGCTGGATAATCTTGGGGTGGTTTTCCGCAAAATAGGTTTCCGCGGTGGTTCCCTTGATGATGATCAGTTCCTTTCCTTCTAATTGGGAAATGTCCGTGATGGGAGCGCTATCCGGGGAAACGATCCCCAGGGCCACCTTCATGTAGGGCAGGGCGAAATCAACCGCTTCGGCCCGGGCGGGGGTTACGGTAAAGTTGGCCAGGATGATGTCCACCTTGTCGGATTCCAGAAACTCCACCCGGCTGGCGGGTTCCACGGGCACAAAGGTTATCGCGTTTTCGTCCCCCAAAAGATCCTTGGCGATGCGGTGGGCAAAGTACACATCGTAGCCCTGGTACACGCCCTGGGCATCCACGAAGCCGAAGGGCGCTTTGTCGGTAAACACCCCGATCCGGATCTTCCCGTTCGCCTTGATCTGCGCAAGACTATCGCCGGATTCTTTCTTCCCGCCGGCGAAAGCGGAAACCGCTACTGCAAAAGCAAGCACCAGTAAGGTTAGCTTTTTCATTACATTCCTCCTAAAGAACGCTTATTAAGTCACTCATATTACTAAGTTATTAAAATGAATGCAAGCCCTTTTGCCAAAGGTTTTGACGCTTTTTTACAAATAGTACGCCGGCGGGGGCTTGTGGCCCTCAAACTGGAAGATGTTAAGGAACTTTTGCGCCCGCTCCGTGTGGGGCTTGGTAAAGAACTCCTCCGGCAGGGCCTCTTCCACAATTTCCCCTTCATCGATAAAGATAACCCGGTCCGCGGCGGCCCGGGCAAACTGCATCTCGTGGGTGACTATCACCATGGTCATTCCGCTGCCGGCCAGGGACAGCATCACATCCAGCACCTCCCGGACCATCTCCGGATCCAGGGCGGCGGTCACCTCGTCAAAGAGCATGATCTCCGGGTTCATCATCAGCGCCCGGATGATGGCGATCCGCTGTTTCTGGCCCCCGGAAAGCTGCCGGGGGAAGCTGTTCCGTTTTTCGTAGAGCCCCACCCGTTTTAGCAGGGTTTCCGCCGCCGCGTTTGCCTCCGCCCGTGGGCGCTTCTGTACCCGCAAAGGCCCCAGAAGGATGTTGTCCAGGGCCGTCATGTGGGGGAAGAGCTCGTAGCTCTGGAATACCATGCCGATTTTCTGCCGTACCAGCCGCCAGTCGGTCTTGCCCGCCGTCAGGCTCCGGCCGTCCAGCCGGATTTCACCGCCCTGGATGTGCTCCAGCCCGTTGAGGCAGCGGAGGAGGGTGCTTTTCCCGCAGCCCGACGGCCCCAGGACCACCACCACCTCCCCTTTGCGGATGTTCAGGTTGACATCCTTCAAAGCCGGGACTCCATCATAGTCCTTGGTGAGGTGGGATATGTGTAATAGAGTTTCTTCGCTAAGCGTCATTTAGGATTGCCACCTTTGTTCCAGCCGTTTGGATAAATGGGATATGGGCATACAGAGGAAAAAATAGAGGAAAAATATGGCTCCGTAGACCCAAAGGGATGCCGAGGGGCTCTTCAAATAATTGGCCTCGATAATTTCCTGTCCCGTCTTGAGGACATCCACCACCCCGATAAAGATGATGAGGGACGTGGTCTTAATCATCCGGGTGGTCAGGTTGATCGCCCCGGGAACCAGCCGCCTTACGGCCTGGGGAACGATCACATAGCGGTAAAGCTGAATCTCGGTGAGCCCCAGGGCGTGGCCGCTCTCATACTGGTGCTTGTGGAGGCTCGTTACCGCCCCCCGGACCATGTCTCCCATTTCGGCGGTGCCCCAGAGGGTGAATACCAGAATGGAAGCCGCCTCGCCGCTCAGGTTGATGTGTAAATTCCGGGAGAGGCCGAAGTAAACGAGAAAGAGCCACACCAGTACCGGCACAATCCGCAGGGCCTCCAGGTACAGTCGGCAGAGGAAACGTATCACCCGGTTTTTACCGGTCATGATGATCCCAAGAATCACCCCAAGGAACATGGAGAAGACCACCGAAAACAGGGCCACCCGGGCGCTGACCAGCAAGCCCTGGAGCAGGCGCTGGGCATTGATCCCCTCGACAAGTACCCTAATTCCCAAATCCCGCATATCTAAGCCTCTTTTCTATGAACCGGAATACCACCGAAAGGGGGAGCAATAAAATCAAATAGCCAATCACCAGCATCAGCAGGGATTCATTAGTTTTATAGTACATACCGATCAGATCCTTCGCCAGGGACATCAAATCCTCCAGGGCCACGATACTGACCACGCTGGTTTCCTTCAATAAAAACAGCACGTTGGCCCCCAGGGCGGGCATGGAAACCGCCAGCGCCTGGGGCAAAATGATATGCCGGATAAGCTGTACCCGTGAGAGCCCGATAGAAAGCCCGGACTCAATCTGAATCTTCCCGATAGCCTCAAGGCCACCCCGGAAGGCCTCCGCCATATAACTCCCCCCCAGGAAAGACAGCCCGCTTATGGCGCAGGTCAGGGAATCCAGCGTAATCCCTATCCGGGGCAGCCCGAAATACAGGAAAAAAAGCTGGATGATGAGGGGGGTATTCCGGGAAAGCTCAATATAGAAACCGGCGATTTGGTTCAGGACGGGAATCTTATAGTACCGCACTATAGCGCAAAACAACCCGATGATGAGGGAAAAGAGCACCCCCCAGAAGCAGAGCCGCAACACCAACCCCATGGCAGTGAAATACAGGGGGGTAAACCTGATAATAAACGCCGTATTCATGCAGCTCTTTTTCCTAGTATTTTGATAGGTGATATATTAGGCTTAAAAGATGGCAATGTCAACGGGCGGCAGGTGCGCAAACTGGGCAAGGATGGAGCCCCCAGGCCAGACCAGCACGGACGGAGGAGGGGCGCTCAAAGCCATTGACCTCGCTGAAGAGCGGCTTGCAAAGTTACGGGAAGCAAAAGAATCGATAGAAAAGAGTTACGATGGGAATGATAAAAACGAATTGGTTCCGACGGTGAACAGTGTGCCCGAGGAGGTTCGGGAAATACGAGAGGTCTGTGCCGATGCCGGGTATCATAATCAGAAGGCGATTGAAGAGATAGAGCAAAGAGGTGTTGATGAAAACGGAAAAGAGACCCAGGAAGGGCCGACGGTATATAGCCCCCCCAAACGACAAGCGCATCATCCCACGGTAGCGGATCTTGAAAAGAAACCTGAATCCCAAAAGCCGCCGGAGAACGCCCCTTTTTCTGCGGAGATGAGTTATCGTTTACAAACGCCCGAAAGCAAGGCCGCCTATAAAAAGCGAAAAGAAACGGTGGAATCGGTGTTTGGCATCATAAAACAGGTGATAGGCTTCAGGCAATTCTCACTTCGCGGGCTTGCAAAAGCAAGTATCGAATGGGACATAGTGAAATTGGCCTACAATTTCAAGCGTTTACACCGCCTTTCAGCTGCTTACGCCTAAAAAGACGGGAGAGATTAGTCCTGTTTCTGCCGATTTACCCCAAACCGCCCCTCTTTTAGAAAATAATGCCGAGTGTGCCGGGCTTTGTCCGTGAAAGTCCGACAGACTCCCAGGTCGGACAACTTTGCAATCAACGAAAAAGTTGCTATTTTGTTGTTTATTCCCAAGATATTACGCGATACCGGTTTTGAATACACTAAGGCATCCGAAAATCCTTCGACCAAAGCGGTAATCGGTGAATTTGCCAACCTGCTATTCTACAATTTGAAATACCGGACGTTTACCCAGAAGTCTTTAGAGCTTATGTTTGAGGACTTTTCTTGCGGTCGTGCCATCTGCAGGGTACGCTGAACCGGTGTTACCTCCCCGTCACCCCAGGGCTTTTTTCCGAAATTTATTACAGAAGTATGGACAACCGGCCCCTCGTGCGTTATGATCTATGGGAAAGGAGCATATATGACGAATAAAAGCAGTTTGAAGTTTTTGGTTGGGGCCGCCTTAGCGGCGGCTGTCTTATGTGCCGCCTGTAACGGGTTTTCCCCTGCCGGGGAAGCGGGGGCGGAGTACGATGAGCAGGGGCGGCGGCTATACACCCTTGCCGTTAAGACCAATGAAGGATCCGGCAGCCGGGCGATAAATACAGCCATCGCAAAAAACAATGTTGACTTTTACGAGGTAGTCTTTGGGACACCCGCTGGGTCACCCACCGAATTCTATACTGCTAAAGCCACGGGGGATCAACCTCTTAAGATCAAAATCCCGGAGGGAACGTACGATATTGTTTTGCTTGCCGGTTCCAAACTGCCGGGTAATGAAGGGATCCTCTTGGCCTTTAATAATACTCTCTCCAAAGTGATTGGCGCCGCCGAAATTAGTAGCGGAATAACCATTGCTATAGCAGCCTTAAACGTAAACGCCACTGATCTTGAGCTGAATGACGGCACCTCCCCTATTATTGCTACCTCTTCCGCCGCTTTGGGGCTTGATTATTTTAAAATTGATGGAACCGGTACGTATTCCGGTGAATTTGATACCGGCATAATCCCTGAAATAGTTGAACTACCGTCAAATCCTCCGACAATTGTATCCTTTCCGGCAACGGAATTAATTAAATACGAGGAAGTTTCCGGGCTTGCCGATGTTACTACCAATACTCCAGTCTATACCGCTGGAACCGGCACACTCACCTTTAACTTTGTTGTACCCCCCTCCCCTGCTTCCGGTGTGGCTAAACTGGCGATTGATATTCCCGTCAAAGCCTTTGCCGTAACCGGTGCAGGGACAGTGACTTGGCATATCAAAAATGGCGTTAATAATTATGCTCTTGAAACCGGAACCGGTTCCACGAAGAGCAGCGGCGGCAGCATACTCCTTGCGGTACGTCAGTCGCTTGATACTCTTACTATAACCCCCGGTCCCTAAGGAACTTCCGTGCGGTTTATCATCGTCCTGTTAATAAGCGCCCTGGGGTTTACTTCCTGCGGCGCTGTTTCCTCATCCTTCCTGCCCGAAGAAAAACTGCTTCAGGCGAAACCATCTAAATGGCTGTACGGCATCAACGCCTTTTATGACAAATACGAAGATCTTGATGTGCTTTTATATAGCGGCGGCGGACTTTCGAAGATTCCGATTGATAATGTAAACCTTTTTATATCCGGCGAGCCGGTAATTGATAATGATCATAAATTTTTTGAACCCGGCATTAAGCGTGTTGATGTAGTATATTCGGAGGCGCCGGGGCGTATTTTGTCCGATCATTATTCGATTACCGTATTATCCCAGGAAGAAGAAGATGAAATTTTCGGCGCTGGTTCTGGCGGTAGTATCAATATTGGATGGGAAGAGGAAACGGATGCCCCGTGAAGCAAACCATCCTCACCTTCCTGCTAGTCTTCTCCGCCATCCCGGCATTTTCCCAGACCAGGGCGGATACCTTTTTATTTGCCATGGATACCCTGGCTGGAACACCGGAAGAGCGATTTTTTATTCAGCAAAAACTGAAGGAGGGAATTCGCACTGCAGGATTTTCTGTAGCCGAAACCATTTCTGACGCCGATTATCTGGTACGCTGTTCCGTAAAGGGAGGTATCCTCCGCATTTTGGGGCTTGCCCTTCTTAATACGAATAAAGTAGCGATTGACATCACAGATTTAGTGTTTATTCACCCGGACGAAGCCTATGCCAGGTTTCCCACTGTTCTGCGCGAAATGCTTAACAAGCAGCCTTTAAAACAAAGGCCGCCGGCCGCAGAACGCGCCGCCCCGAAAACGGCGGCAGAGGATGTTCCCCGTGCACCCGTAGCTGAAGGCTCCCTGCCAACATCCTCAACCGGGGGATCCTCTCCTGCACCCGCAACTGAAGGCTCCCTGCCGGTCATCTCAACCGGAGATCCCCTGCCAACATCCTCTACCGGGGATCCCCTGCCAATATCCTCAACCGGGGATCCCCTGCCAACATCCTCAACCGGGGGATCCTCTCCCGCATCCTCAACCGGAGGTTTTCCGCTTGTTGATGATTGGAAATATAAATGGCTGTTTCTGAATGCCCGGGCCGGTATATCAAACCGCTATTATCTGGCGGATGCAGATGACATACCTACGGTATCAATATTCACCGTAGATGCGGGGGCAGAAGCGGAGCTGCATCTCTTTAATGTTCTTGCCTTGGGGTTTGGGATAAATTATGCCCTGGATAGGGCGGAATACCCGCGGGTAACAACACCCCTCATTCATTCCACCTCCGTTCTGAGCGTTCCCTTTATGCTTAAATATTTTTTTAATACAAGCATGGTAACCACCCTGGGGGTCTATGGGGGAGGCTACACAAACTTTGTGCTTTTGGGAACAACGACCCCGCCGCCCCTTGGGGTTCTTGGGGGCATAGACCTTGCGGTAAAGGCAGGGCCGGGGGCGGTACTGTTTGATCTCCGCTATTCCACTGACCTGGGAAGCGCCGCCGTAAAGGATGACCAAATTAAGTCCTATAGACGGATGTTTCTTACCCTCTCTGTTGGGTATAAGGTCGGCTTTATCAAGCGGAAGGCGAGGCCCCTTCCCTGAAGGCCGGTTTTTTATCAAACTGCTAGCACCGTTTCCCATTATATGCTATTATTTTCCAGAGGGATGTTTATATGAAAAGATGCGGGGCGCAATGCGCCTGGTTTTTATTCTTCCTTCTCTGGTTTTTTGCCGGTACGGCGGGGATTCAGTGCGGGTTTGCGCAAACGCATCAGGCCAGGCTGGATCAGGGGGTCAAGTTCTACCGGGTTGGCCAATGGCGTGAGGCGATGGTAGAACTACGGCTATCCCAGCGGGAAGCCGGTGATTCCGGCCAGATGTCGGCATCCCTATACTGGTTAGCCCTGACGGAATTTGCCATGGGCGAATATGAGGCAGCCCTCCGGGACATAAACGAACTACAGCGGGTTGCCCCCCCGGGGATGCGGATGGACGAAATTACCTTTTACAAGGGCCGCGCCCTCTATTATTTGGAGCGCCCCAGAGAGGCCCTCCCCCTTTTCAAATTCTATAGTGATGTACTTGACCGGCAGGTGAACCCCACCACCCGGATCGAAAAAACGGTGCTTGCCTATTGGATCGGCGAGTGCCTGTACGCCCTGGGGCAGCGGGAGCAGGCGGCGGAACAATTTACCCTGGTAGTCACCGCCTATCCCCGGAGTGAAAAACACGAAGCCGCCGCCTATCGTTTAGCCCTGATCGAACAAGAGGGGGTTGCCCAGGAACTTCTGGGCACGATGAGCACGAGCTATGCCGAATACCTGGAAGCCCTGGAAGAATACAAGCGGCTCCTGGCGGAAGCGGAAAAGCAGATCCGCGCCCTTGAAGGCAACGTGGACGAAGGGAGCGCCGCCGCCCCTTCCGGGGGAAACGGCCCGGCAGATTCTGTTGAGCGCATCCGTGAATTACGGGCCGCCGCGGAGAAACGCCGCAGCGAACTCAACTTGACAGAATGACGAACCCCTCAATGCGGATCAACTTTATACCCCAGCGCCCGGAATCCATGCCGTTTATGATCCCCCAACCGCACAAAGCCCCGGGGTTTTTCCCGGTCAAACCGTTCCGCCGCGGAGGAGGGGAGGGAGATAACGGCGATTCCCCCCGGCTCCCTTAACAGCGCCTTAAGCCCTTCCCAAAAAGCCGTGATACGGCTGGTCACCATATCGGGGAACAGAAATACTGCGCCGTAGGGTTTGCCGGAAACCGCCAGCAACGCATCCCTGTCAAGCGCTATATCCACCGCCGGAACCACCTGTGCCGCTCCCCCCAGGTTATGCCAGGCCGCAAAGAGGGCCAGGATGTTCCTGCCCGATAGTACCATTTGTCCGGGATCCCCCTGGCCGGCGTTTTCCAGGTACCGGCGGAGCCACACCGGAAAGTGCCCCTGATCCGGCTCGTGAACCAGTACCGGTTTACCCGTACTTCCGGCAAAAATCCCCGGCCCCAGTTTGCTGATAAGATGTGCCGCCGCCCGCACCGCCTCGCCGGGATTGTCAAAGCCTGCCACCCCATGAAACGAGTCAAGGTGATAGCCGGCCCCCTCCAGTTCAAAGTCCCCGGAGCATCGTAAATAACAGGGCCATTGTTGCAGAAAATCATCCCCAAGGGCGCCGCGCGTCTTTTCCGGCGCCGTTTCCTTCCTCCCGTATACCAGAACCGTATGTTCCTTGCTGCTTTCATCAAGCAGCAGGGGTATCGCCAGTTCCTTAATCCGGGAGCGGAACAAATCTGCCAGGGGGGCAACTACCACCACCATGACGGAACCGCCTTTGCGGAGGAGGCTCGCGGAACGGGGGATAAAGTCCAGCAGCACTGGCTTCCCGGTTTTGGCGGGTATGTTAGACAGGATCAAATCCCAGGCTTCGGGAGGCCCGGCAAGCAGGGGCTCTGTATGGGCACTCAAAACGGCGCCGGACCGCAGGTCATTAGACCGCAGGTCTACCGGCACCCCATTCCGCCCGGCATTGTATTCCGTAAAAGCCCGGGCCAGTTCATCCCGGTCCTGAGCCCGTATCACCAGCCCCGGCATGGCTGCTAGTGCCTTTGCCGCGCAGATTCCCAGGACGCCGACCCCGCAGCCCGCGTCAAGCACGGTTTGGGGCAGGGGACAACGGGAACCATCGGTTCCCCCACGGAGGCAGGAGTCCCATTGTTGGGACAGTATTTTGAGCAGAAACCGGGAACCGGTATCTATATCGGCGGAACTGAAAAGGCCCTGGGATAGGGCAAAGGTAAAATTAATACCCCGGAACCTGAACACAACCTGTTTGGTTCCGTAGGCGGCAACGCAGCCGGCAGCGGTATTGCTTGCACTACCGTTGTTAACTATTGACCCGCTCCACGTATTCATTGGTTTCAGTGTTTACCAGGATTTTTTCACCCTGCTTGATAAACAGGGGCACCCGGACGGTCAGGCCGGTTTCGGTGGTTATGGGCTTGGTGGCGCCGGAAACGGTATCGCCCTTAACGTAATTTTCCGATTCCGCTACCGTAAAGACCACCTTGTAGGGGATCTTGATGTCAATCACGTTACCTTCCCAGATAGTAAGGTCGTAGGTACCCCCTTCCTTGAGATAGTATTTTTTGTCCTCCATGCTGCTTATGGGCACCTCAAACTGGTCAAAGTGCTCGTTATCCATGAAGTGGAAATTGTCCTGATCCGCGTACTGAAACTGGCAGGTATGGATATTCACCGTGGCGTCCTCAACCTCCTGCTGGGTGGGGATGGTCATGGTCAGCACGGAGCCGTCCTTGATACTCTTCATCTTAACCCGCGCAATGGCGGTTCCCTTGCCGGGGGTGTGAAATTCCCTATCCACCACCAGAAAGGGCTGGCCCTTCTGGAGCAGGCAGCTCCCTTTGACGATATCTCCGCCTCGTATCATAGATTCCTCGCTTGTGTTTTCAAAAGTTCTTTTTATTATGTATATGTTTCGGGGGTTCGTCTAGCAGGCGGCAGGGGGAATAAAAAACTGCAGGGAACGAAGAATCGTCCCTGCGGTTATTGCGGCTTCTTTTGTCTTATTTCGCCTTATCATCCAGTTCTTTCAAAATGGAAAGTTCCGTTTCCTTGTCAAAATACCGGGCTTTTTCCAGATCGGGAATCAGGTTTATCGACTGCCCGATGGTAAAGGAATGCTGCGGTTCAGTCCGGGCCACCAAGGGCTGGGTTGCGGTCTTGAGCCAGAGGTGTATGTCCGCGCCCAGGGGCTCAACTACCTCAACCTTGACCGGGATGTTGTTTCCTTCAACCGGGGATTCGGTATAGTTCAAGTTTTCCGGGCGGATACCGAAGTACACTTCCTTCCCCACGTAGTTTTTGAGGTAGGGGGCATGTTCCGCCGCGGGTTTCAGTTCGAAAGAGCCCTCTTCCAGGACGATGGAACCGCCCTTTTCGGCCACCTTTACGGTGAGGAAGTTCATGGGGGGGGAGCCGATGAATCCGGCCACAAATTTGTTGATCGGGTGGTTGTAGAGGTACAGGGGGGAGCCGATTTGCTGAACCCGGCCGTCCTTCATAACCACGATTTTACTGGCCATGGTCATGGCTTCAACCTGGTCGTGGGTAACGTAGATCATGGTGGCGTCCAGCCGGTGGTGGAGGTCAGACAACTCGACCCGCATCTGCACCCGGAGTTTGGCGTCCAGGTTGGAAAGGGGCTCGTCAAAAAGGAAAACCTTGGGGTTACGGACAATGGCCCGGCCCACGGCCACCCGTTGGCGTTGGCCCCCGGAAAGCGCCTTGGGCTTCCGTTCCAGGAACTTTTCGATATCCAGGATCTTGGCGGCCTCGTGAACCCGGCGGTCAATTTCCGCCTTATCCAGCTTCCGGATCCGCAGCCCGAAGGCCATGTTTTCATATACCGACATATGGGGATACAGTGCGTAATTCTGGAACACCATGGCGATATTCCGGTCCTTGGGGGGGACATCGTTCATCTGCTCCCCGTCAATCAGGAGTTCCCCTTCGGAAATATCCTCCAAACCGGCGATCATCCTGAGGGTGGTGGACTTCCCGCACCCCGACGGCCCTACGAATACGACAAATTCCTTGTCCTCGACGGTGATGTTGGCATTGTCCACGGCGCGGACATTCCCTTCATACACCTTACAGATGTTCTTTAACTCGACTTTTGCCATTTACGGCCTCCCTATTGGGTTATTTTATGCGTTCAGTCTACACCCGGCAGGATAGCTTGTCAACCGAAATTATGTTGACAATCCCCCGGCCAGACTCCATACTCCTTTCATGACCTTAGCAGATAAAGTGACCGCGCTGCGCCTCGTTTTTGCGCCCTGTTTTTTTATTGCCTATATTCTGCCAATCGGCGGTCACTGGATCGTCCCGGTTCTCTGGGCGCTCTTTTTCATCACCGAAATCACCGACCTCATCGACGGCAAGGTCGCCCGGAGCCGGAAGGAAGTGAGCGATTTCGGCAAACTTTTTGATCCCTTTGCGGACACCCTGGTGTGGCTCACCTTTTTCCTCTGCTTTGTGGCGGACGGTATCCTCCCGGTACTCCCCTTTCTGATTATCCTCTACCGTGAATTCGGCATCCTCTTTCTGCGGAACCTGATGCTGAAAAAGGGCGTTGCCATGGGCGCCCGGAAGGGGGGGAAGGTCAAGGCATTCGGCTATATGTTTACCGGGATAACCTCCCTTCTTGCCTCCAGCGTTCAGCGCCTGGGGATCGAAGGGCCCTATTTCGATATTATCCGTTATATTGCCTGGGGTTTCCTCGGTATTTCCGTGGTGGTCGCCCTGATTTCCTTTTTTGATTACCTTGGGGTGTATAGGAAAACGGCGTAGGTTCCGCCCCTACCGTTTCAGTATCCCCATCAGCTCATCGTTGATTGGGAATAACGGCGGCAAAGCCCTTTAGTTCCGCAAGGGCCTGCCGGGCCTGCGCTTCCTTGCGCAGTACTACAGGGGTTTCAATTTTTTGAAGATCCGGCGGTAAAAGAGGCCATTGTTCTGCCATAATGTCCAAATTTTCTCATTTTTTACCCACATTGTCAAGACATGTCCAAAATTCAGCCTTTTTTACCCATGTTCTAAGAGCCTGTCTAATATCTTTGCAAGTCCCCTATCAACCGTTATAATGTAGATATGAGAAACACCTACCCCAGTGATATAAGCCGGGACCAGTTTTCGTTGATTATGGGTGACTTGCTCAGCGCCACGAAAAGAACGCATCCACGCACTATTGATATGTATGATATTTTTTGCGCCGTGCTGTACCGGT
>BNUR01000015.1 GCA_025997495.1 Spirochaetia bacterium
ACAGTGACAGCGGTAGTACCGAGGCAAATCCGGACACCGCAGGAGTAGCGGCAGGTAACACGGTAAACCCGCTGCCAACACAACCCGGTAGAACCGGCTACACCTTCAGCGGCTGGAACACAGCGGCCAATGGCAGCGGAACTGCGTTTGACGAGACGACACCGGTGACGGCGGACATTACCGTATATGCGCAATGGACAATTAACACCTGCACGGTAACGTTCAACAAGAACAACAGTGACAGCGGTAGTACCGAGGCAAATCCGGACACCGCAGGAGTAACGGCAGGTAACACGGTAAACCCGCTGCCGACACAACCCGGTAGAACCGGCTACACCTTCAGCGGCTGGAACACAGCGGCCAACGGCAGCGGAACTGTGTTTGACGAGACGACACCGGTAACGGCGGACATTACCGTATATGCGCAGTGGACAATTAACACCTGCACGGTAACGTTCAACAAGAACAATAGTGACAGCGGTAGTACCGGGGCAAACCCGGACACCGCAGGAGTAGCAGCAGGTAACACGGTAAACCCGCTGCCGACACAACCCGCCAGAACCGGCTACGCCTTCAGCGGTTGGAACACAGCGGCCAACGGCAGCGGAACTGCGTTTGACGAGACGACACCGGTGACGGCGGACATTACCGTATATGCGCAATGGACAATTAACACCTATACGGTAACATTTGACAAGAACAACAGTGACAGCGGTAGTACCGAGGCAAATCCGGACACCGCAGGAGTAGCGGCAGGTAACACGGTAAACCCGCTGCCAATACAACCCGGTAGAACCGGCTACACCTTCAGCGGCTGGAACACAGCGGTCAACGGCAGCGGAACTGCGTTTGACGAGACGACACCGGTGACGGCGGACATCACCGTGTATGCACAGTGGGTTATCAGCGGCCCCAGCCCCTCGCTCAGGCTGGTAATTGACGGGAGTTCCGGTTCTTTCACCCTTCCCACCAATAACGCCTGGGACTACAACTGGACCATTGATTGGGGGGATGGCGGCACCGAGAGCAAAACCGGAACCGGGGCAGCCGATATGGGGATTAGCCATACCTACACCGCGAACCCGCAATATACTATTGAAATCACCGCCAACAGCAATACCGGCCATGCGGCCTTTGGGTTTGGCAGCACAACAATCGGTGCCAATGCAGCGGCCAACAAACAGAAGCTATTAAAAGCCCTAGGGCATATTAATGAGAATACCAGCGTTGCCGACTTTCCCAATGCCTGGAACTTCTGTTTTTACGCATGTACCAATCTTAATGAGGTATCGCCTGATTTACTCCCCAATGTTGACAATGGGACTAGCAATATCTTTACCTCCATGTTCTATGGCTGTACCGGTCTTACCTCGCTGCCCACCGGGTTCCAACTCCCCGCCGTTCCAAATGGGACCAGCGCTATCTTTGTGCGGATGTTCGGGAACTGTTTCTATCTTGCCTCGCTACCCGCGGGGTTCCAACTTCCCGCCGTTCCCAACGGGACCGACTCTATCTTTTTCGAAATGTTCTATAACTGTGACGATCTTACCTCGCTGCCCGCCGGGTTCCAACTTCCCGCCGTTCCCAACGGGACCGACTCTATCTTTAACCGTATGTTCGCTTACTGTGCCGGTCTTACCTCGCTGCCCGCCGGGTTCCAACTTCCCGCCGTTCCCAACGGGACCGAAGGTATCTTTGGCCAAATGTTCCTGTACTGTATCCATCTTACCTCACTGCCCGCCGGGTTCCAACTTCCCGCTGTTCCAAACGGAACCAGCCGTATCTTTCAGAGAATGTTCGAAGGCTGTAACCGTCTTACCTCGCTACCCGCGGGGTTCCAACTTCCCGCTGTTCCAAACGGAACCAGCCATATCTTTCACGAAATGTTCTCTGGCTGTTCTGCCTTAATCACAAACATAGAGAACCTGATAGGCCCGAACATATTTAGTCTGGGGCAGCAAAATAATAGTGACTTCATGTTTAGGACATTTCTCAACTGTTCAAAGTTAACCGGCTCTGCTAAAAACGCCCTGTCAATGGGGTTCTATGGCAACACGACAACAACGCCGCCGACACCAACTGTTGATTTAAATACCTTTGCGGGTTGTCCCACCTCGGTTACTGCTGGCTTGCACGCTAACTGGAAGTAGGGAGAGCGATCAGTGGTTATTTATTCTTTCGCCGGAACACACAATTTAGTTCGTGTCTACCTACCAGCCTTCAGGAGGCCGTCATGTTTGTCGGCAGGCTCGAATTTATCGAGGGGAAGCCGGGGTTCTTCGTATAGGGCCGACGGCCTGAATAAAATACCCGTAACGATATTATCACGGAGAGAACGAACACTATTTATGTGGATGAGATACTGCGGAATGCCCCCCATGATGCCGTAGGCGGTGACCTTATCTTCAAGGCTGTAGCGGGGGAAGAAGCGCGCGCTATCCCTATAGTCAAAGGGCAAAACTTCCATCCGGGAACTAAGCCTTCCGTAGAGAGGGCTTTTTTCACTTAATACCCTCCGTTCCATACAAGCCCTGTATAGCCTTTTCCCTTATAACCCCTCCTGATTTCATTATACTGCTTTGGGGATGAAATTATAAGAATTCATCCGCGAATAAACGCTAATTAACGCGAATAATACGCTCCGGGTATTTGATTTATTCGCGAACATTCGCGGACATTCGCGGATCCTATTCTTTATTGATACTTTCGTTCTTAAAGGAGTATAATCAAGCTCATTCCCTACATGGTTTCCAAAAACGGTATCCCGATAAGGCCCAGCGCGTCCCGCAATACCCGCAAAACGGCCTTGGACAGAGCCAAGCGGCCTGCTGCCAGGTCGGGGTTGTCGGCGCCCAGGATGGGGCAGTCGTGGTAAAAGCGGCTGAAACCTTTGGACAGTTCGTAGAGGTAGGCCGCCAGAATGGAGGGATCCATGCGGGCGGCGGCGTCCGCAACCGCAGCAGGATAGGCTGAGATGGTTTTGACCAGTTCCCATTCGGCATCCTTGGTGAGCAGTTCCGGTTTGACGGATCCCTCGGCCTTGCCGTTAGTATTGCTGTTAGCTTTGCGAAGTATGGACGAAATACGTGCGCCCATGTATTGAAGGTAGGGGCCGGTGTTGCCGTTAAAGGACAGGGATTCCTTGGGGTCAAAGAGCATGTCCTTTGCGGGGGTCACCTGTAAAAGGTAGTAGTGGAGGGCCCCCAGGGCGATCTTTTCCGCCGCTCGCGCAACCTCCGCGGAATCACCCACCGCCTCTTCCCGATCCTTGCTGCGGATTTCTTCCAGCGCCAGATCCTTCAAACTGTCGATGAGGTCGTCGGCATCCACTACGGTACCTTCACGGCTTTTCATTTTTCCCTCAGGGAGGTTTACCATGCCGTAGGAAAGGTGGTAAAGGTTATCCGCCCATTGGTAGCCAAGCTTTTTCAGGATGGCAAAGAGAACCTGGAAGTGATACTGCTGCTCGGAACCAACCACGTAGACCATGCGGTCAAAGGGCCAGTCATTGTGCCGGAAGATGGCGGTGCCGAAATCCTGGGTGATGTATATCGAAGTGCCGTCCTTGCGGAGGAGGATTTTTTTGTCCAGCTTTTCCGCGCTTAGATCTACCGCAACTGCGCCGTCCGGCTCCCGGTAGAAAATCCCCTTCTCAAGGCCCTTGTAGACCTCATCCTTCCCCAAGAGGTAGGTTTGGCTTTCGTAGTAATACTGATCAAAGGATATGCCGGTACGTTCATAGGTTTCTTTCATGCCCTCCACTGTCCAGTCCTTCATCCTTTGCCAGAGTTCCACGGTCTCCGTGTCCCCGGTTTCCCACTTGCGGAGCATCTCCTGGGCCCGCGCCTCCGCCCCGCTGTCGGTTTGGGACATTTGGTGGTATTTGACGTAGTAGTCCCCCACAAAGTGATCGCTTTTGACGTGTTCTGATTCCGGGGTTTTACCCCCGCCCTGTTCCTTGTAGGCCAGCATGGACTTGCAGATGTGGATGCCCCGGTCGTTGATGATGCAGACCTTACGCACTGTTGCCCCGCAGGCCGCGAGGATTCGGGAGATGCTTTCCCCCAGGATGTCGTTCCGGAGGTGGCCCAGGTGGAGGGGCTTGTTGGTGTTGGGGCTGGAAAATTCCACCATGATACGGGAGCCGGTCAGGGTTCCGGGGTGGCCCACCGAGGCGTTCCCGTCCGCCATGTGGGAGAGGACGGCGGCGGTCACCGAGGGGCGATCCAGGCGCACATTCAGGTAGGGGCCTTCCGCGGCAAAGGTTCCGGCAGCCTTGACGGTAGTATTACTATCAGCAGCGTTACTGTCGGCGTTTAAGGCGGCGGCGACCAACTGGGCGATCTGGGGGGGGCCTTTCCGTAATAGTTTCGCAAAACTGAACATGGGGAAGCCCAGGTCGCCCAGTTCCGGCTTGGGGGGTGTTTCGGCAATTACCTGGGCAGGATCAATCGGCCCCCCTGGTGTACCGGTTTCGGCAAGCAGGTGTTCCAGAGCCCTGGCTATCCGGGCTTTCCAAGCGGGGACTTGTTCCCGCCCGTCTCTTATGGCATCCATAGCAAATCCTTCGGATCAAATGATCCCGCAGGCCGGTTGATCCCTCCGAACCTCCGTATTAAAAATATCCCATCACGGCGATCATCCGTGTGTACGCGGTGGGGCCTTCCCGCCGGAAAGACCCCAGCCGTTCATCGGTAAAGGTGCAGTTCTCGCAATACGCGATGTTCCGTACCCCCGCATTGGCTAAAAGCCGGGCATTGGCGGCCTGTAAGTCCAGGGCAGGTTTTCCATTCCGCTTTACCACCGGCCCCAAGACATACTCGTCCGGGTTTTCCCCGTCCGCCCCGCCGAACTCCGCTTCGAACAATGCTGCCCGTTCCTCGTCCACCTGATAACAGCAAGGGTGAATACAGGGTCCCAGCAGGGCTGCCACCGTTTCCGGACGGGTTTTCCAGCGCTCCGCCATGAGGGACAGGGCATTCCGGACTATCCCGGTACCCTTCCAGCCTGAATGGAGGAGGGCTCCGGCGCCTGAAACCGTATCGTAGAGAAACACCGGGAGGCAGTCCGCTACGGTTACCGCCAGGGCAATGTCCCGGTCCCGGCTTACCATGCCGTCCGCCTCGGGGCGTTCCGGGCTGCGGCCCTCCGCCGCCAGCACATCCCGTGAATGGACCTGGGTACAACTCCGTACCTGCTCCGGCTCAAGGCCCAGGGAACGGAAGAATCGGGATCGGGTTTCCCCTTTATCGGAATGTACCATATTTCCCGCGGTACGGGAAGAAATGACACAGCCAATCTCCGTTATTGCTTTGCCGTTTAACATCAGGGGAAGCTTGGCAGCCCAGGGCTGCCTTGGATAGGAAGGGGAGAGGTCAAAGGAAAGGGTAAAGGGGTAGAGGCGGACTAGAGTCCGGCGAACATTGGTTTGTGTCATCGCCCGTCTTCCATGATGGCAATTTTATCCATGAGTTCCAGAGCCCTGGTTAGTGTTTTAATAGGAATATTGACGCCGGGGAATTCGGGAAGTATGCCCCCCAGTATCCTTACCATGCGGATCAGAGAATCCCTGATCCGGTTGATGATTTTCGCCTCCTCCTCCGCGGCTTCGTTTTCCACAAGCTGGAGTTTATACCGCTTCACCGAAAGGGAGGACATGTCCGTCTGCGCGGCGGCATACCGTTTTCCCAGTTCCCCTTCGGTTGAAAAGTCCCCCTCAAGGGCTCTGATACTTTCGTTAATCCCGGAAAGCTCCTGGTAGGCCCCGGTAAATTCATCCGTTTCTCTTTTTGCAAACTTTCCGGCAATCAGGAGGGGGCGGAGAGCCGGCTCCAACTCCCGGAGAAACATGGTGGAATGGAAGGCCCGCAGGAAGGCAAAACAGAATGCCCCTTTGAGGGGAAGCTTTGCAGAGGCCGGTGTCTCGGCTGCCGGCCACCCGGGTACCGGCGCTTCCAATTCCGGTACACCGGCGAGTACCTCGGTTTTAAAAAAATCCTGGAAATCCTTCATCAGTTCCCGGAGGCGGCGCTTACGGATAAAATCGTTGAATTGTTTCTCTACGGCATATTTCCAGTATTCCTTGTACAGACTAAACCAGTCCTCGCCGCCGCTCACCGGATTGGGGAGGATGCTCATATCCTTTTCCGCACAGCGAAGTATTTTGTTCAAGGGAACTGTTTTATTGAAGGTACGGATCACTGCCAGGGCTTGCTGCGCCTGGGCGAGGAGCGCCTTCATTTCATTTTCCATGTTAAACTCCGGCGTTCCCGCTTTATCTTGTAGAATGAAAATAAAGAGGGACTCCAGCAGGGTCATGGGGGGAGCATCCTTCAGCGCATAGAGGATGTTGTTCAGGTTCCGGAGGTAATTGTTTACCAGGTGGGCGGAGCAGGCCAGCTCCTTCCGGGCGTTCCGGTTTGAAAAGGAAACCAGAAGCCGGTCAAACAGGAATGCTGAAAGTTCCTTCAGGCAGTGTAAGATCCGGGCGTTGTGGTACATCACCGACCGCCGGTCGTCCCCGATGGATGCGATTCCTTCATCCATGGCCTCAAGGGCCATTTGCCGCAACGCCGCGTCGTCGGCGCCGGGATGCCGCTCCGCTAATTTTTCGGGATCCGTTTCGTTCAGCAGGCGGCGGTGGATGTCCTCAATCTCCAGGGAGGCGAGGAAGACATAGAAGGCCCCCTTGTCCCGGTTCACGCTCATGTCCAGGGCATCGTAGAAAAAACGGGCGGATTCCTTCAGACCGCTGACCCTCTGGTAAAAGGCTCCTAGCAGCAGGTCATGTTCATGGTCGTAGATGCCCGGGGATTGTTCCGCGATAAGCCGCCCCAACCGGGCCAGTTGCTGGTTCAGGTACATTTGAAGGGGCGTTTTCCCCCGGAAGAGGCCGGAGAACCAGAAAAAAAGGCGGGAATACCAGGGCAGGGCCGCATATTTTTTTTTGAGATCCGCGGCATTGTCCCCGGAGCCCGGACTATCGCCGTCATCATACAGGGGCTGATTAGCGCTATCCGCCTGGAGCCTGAGCTTTTCCAGAAGATTCTTCCGGTCATCCATGGGCAGCGCGGCGGCAAGGCGGTTAAAAACGCCGGTATCGGACATAGAAACATACTATACACCATTGAAACGGTATAGACTACCACAGACAATATGGGGGTAGCAGTTTTACTTTTAGCACTAAATGTGGATTTTGGAGCCGTTTTTAGACCCTTTTTCCCATATATAGTGCTAAATGTAAAACTGCTGCAAAGGGGGCGAGGGTATGGCGGGAAAGACGGGTTTGTGGTAGACTAGGGGTATGGGAAAGGAGCCGGTATGACCGCAGTAAAGGCATATTATGATGGACGAGTATTTACCCCGGTGGAGTCGGTAAAACTGGCAAAGAATACAACGGTCACCATCTCGTTTTCAGAAGATGTTGGAGAGCGGCCGGTGGAAAATCCCTATCGTATCACCGCCGAAGAAAAACGGGTAAGGGATGAAGCTGACGCGGCGTATATTAATGCCAATGCGGAACGTCTAAACGCCGAGACAGCGGACGTGCTGCGTTATCAAGTGGATATTTTTTGAAACGGGGTGAATTATACCGGGTACATCAAGGCGATAAAAGCGATCCTAAGAATTATCGGGTCTTTGCTATTGTCAGCCGTCAAAGCCTTATTACCACCGCATTTTCGTCAGTGGTTTGCGCCCCAGTGTACACCAATTTTGAGGGTAGTCTAACTCAGCTTGCAGTCGGCATTGAAGAAGGATTAAAGCATGAGAGCGCCATCATCTGTGATGCCCTCATGAGTATCCCGAAATCCCTGTTAACCAATTACATAGGGAAACTTTCGGTGCAAAAACTGCAAATCCTCAACCGGTGTCTTATAGCGGCATTGGAGCTGGAAGAAATTATCTGACGGAAGAAAACGCATAAGATGGGTGGCCGGTCACCGTATGTAGCCCCCTGTCCCCTCCGCTCCATCCCGCCTCCGCCTATGAAACCGCGTAAACAAATATAGCCCCACCGACAGCGCCGCAAAGCTGATAAACGAAGTGAACAAAACCCGATATCCCCAATGCTCTATGATAATCCCCCCGGCGATATTCCCCAGCAGGGTAGGGAGGCCGGTGCCCAGGGAAAGGTACAGGGACATCCCCAGGGCGCGGCGTTCCGGGGGGACACAGCTTGAGATAAGGGCCACCGCCGCAGGATGGAAAATGCCGTAGCAGAAGGAATGGAGCAACTGCCCGGTGATGACCGCCCCCCGGAAAGGGAACAGGCCGTATAAGCCCAGCCGCAGCCCCAGCATGACGCTGGAAAAAGCAACCAGGGGGAATGCGCCGAAGCGGCGGATGAGCCGGGCGGAGATGAACATGAAGGGGACTTCCGCAACTGCCGACAAGGCCGCCACGAGGCCCACCGCATCCCAGTGCATCTCTTCCAGCACATACAGCGAGATAAATCCGTTTATCGGCGCCATGGCCAAACGGTTAAAGGCAATGACCAGAAGACCCATGACCAAGAGCGGGCTTCCGATTTTTCGGCCTTTGCCATCCGGGGTATTTGTAGCCGTGGCTGCCGTGCGGGGTCGGCCGTTTCCGGTATACACCGCAGGGATACTAATCATGGTAAACATTGCCAGGCAAGCCGTCAGCGTTACCCAGATACCGATGTTGAGGGAGTTTTTGGGGGGCAAAATTGGGGTGTATTGTAAAAAAAGAACCATAAGGATATATGAAATCGATCCGAAGGCCCTGACCTTCCCGTAATTGCCCCTGTTTCCCAGGCTGATGGTGGCCACTGCGTCCAGAAGAGGCGCGAAGGAGCGGATACCCATGCCCAACATGGCGATGAGGAAGGCGCTGATGAGGGGATGACGGGACAGCGCCAGGGGAAGGGCGGAAACGGCCACGAGCAAAAACACCATGATCAAGCCCGGTTTGTATCGCCCCCATTTATCCGCAAAATAGCCAAACAGAAACGGCCCGGCAATACCGGCCCCCTCAAATACCCCCAGAAGTATCCCAACGGTGGAAGGGCTATACCCCAGTCCCCGGGCCATAAGGGCAATATAGGGCGTAATTGGTCCGTAACAGAGGTAGGATAAAAAAAAAGCGGCAATCAGGATCATCTCTATAGTACACAGTTTAGCAGAGTTTCAGGAATTGCCCTAGTACTATTTTTAGGCTATAATACCTCCATGCTTAAAGCTATGCGTAATATCGGCATCATGGCCCATATCGACGCCGGAAAAACCACCACCACCGAACGTATCCTCTACTATACCGGAAAAAGCCACAAGATAGGCGAGGTGGACGATGGCGAGGCCATCATGGACTGGATGGAGCAGGAGCAGGAACGGGGCATCACTATTCAGAGCGCCGCCACCACCACCTATTGGAAACGGAATGAAACGCAATTCCAGATAAACATCATCGACACCCCGGGGCATGTGGACTTTACCGCCGAAGTGGAACGCTC
This sequence comes from Spirochaetia bacterium, assembly GCA_025997495.1. Classification (GTDB taxonomy): domain Bacteria; phylum Spirochaetota; class Spirochaetia; order Treponematales; family Breznakiellaceae; genus Termitinema. The sequence continues at coordinate 9,473 of BNUR01000015.1, forward strand.
CCTGCGGGTACTCGACGGGGCGGTGGCGATCTTCGACGCCGTCCGGGGGGTGGAGCCCCAGACCGAGACCGTATGGCGTCAGGCGGAGCATTACAAGGTGCCCTGCATCGGCTATGTAAACAAAATGGATAGGGTAGGGGCGGACTTTTTCCAGGTGCTGGAGGATGTCCGGGCAAAGTTGGGGGCTCAGACCGTGGCCCTCCAACTGCCCATCGGTAAGGAAAACACCTTTGAGGGGATCATCGACCTGATTGAGATGCGTGAACTCCGCTGGGAAGCCGCCAACGACGGGGAGACGATTCTCCCGTCCCCTATTGCCCCGGAGCGGCAGGCTCTTGCCGCATCCTTTCGGGATAAACTTATTGACGCCCTTTCGGCGGTTTCCGATACCATTACTGATAAGTACCTGGCAGGGGAGGACATTGCGCCGGAACTTATCCGCAGGGAACTGCGGCGGGCGGTACTGAACCGGTCCCTGCTGCCCATGTTTGCCGGCGCTTCCCGGCGCAACATCGGCGTGCAGCCGGTGATCGACGCCGTGGTGGACTACCTTCCCGCGCCGGATGAGGTGGCCCCCGCAGCGGGGCATCACTTGAAAAAAGAAGAGGATGTGGCGGTGCCCTGCGATCCCAAAGGCCTGCCATTAGGATTAGTGTTTAAGATACAGAACGACCGGGAGGCGGGGAGCCTCTGTTATATGCGCATGTATTCCGGCATTCTCAAACCCGGCACGGCGGTCTTCAATGTGGGGAAGAAGAAACGGGAACGGGCCAACCGCATATTGCGGATGCACTCCAACAAGTCCGAGCCCATAGACGAGTTAGCTGCCGGGGACATCGGGGTGATCATCGGGATGAAGCTGGCCCAGACCGGGGACACCATCGGGAGCGAAGGCTGGCCGGTGGTGCTGGAAAAGATGGACTTTCCCGAGCCGGTTATTTCGGTATCCATTGAACCCCGGACCATGTCGGAGATGGATAAGCTTCGGGAAATCCTTGACCTGCTTGCCAAAGAAGACCCCACCTTTACCACGAAGGACAACCCGGAAACGGGGCAGCTCATCATTTCCGGCATGGGGGAACTCCACCTGGACGTGCTGAAGACCCGGATCACCAAGGAATACAAGCTGGACGCCAAGGTGGGCAACCCCCAGGTGACCTACCGGGAATCAATTACCAATGCGGTGGAGCATGAGGAACATTTTTCAAAAATCATGGCGGGCAAAGAAAACGCAGCGGTACTGCGCTTTAAGGTTGAGCCCCTCCCTGGAGGCACGGGAAATCGCTACACAAATGCGGCGGCCAAATCGCGGGAGGTACCGGACGCCATCTTTGAAGCCATTGAACGGGGAGTAAAGGGCGCATTCTCTTCCGGCATCGTCTTGGGCTATCCCTGCATAGACGTGGGGGTCACTTTGACGGGCCTGGAATATTCGGAACTGACCGGCACGGAGTTTGCCTACGAAGCCTGCGCCAACCACGGCGTCTACGAAGCCTGCCGCCAGGGCACACCGATACTGCTGGAACCGATCATGGCGGTTGACCTGATATCCCCCAAGGAATTTGTAGGTGATGTGATGAGCCTCGTGACCCAAAGAGGCGGACAGGTTCTGAGCATGGATTCCAAGCTTTCCGGTGATGAAGTGCGGGCACTTGCGCCCATGGCAAAGATGTTCGGGTTTATGACGTCCCTCCGGTCGGTCAGCCAGGGGCGGGCTACCTTTACCATGGTGTTTTCCCGGTTTGAGAAGAAGTCGGAGCGGTAGTATTCCAAAATAATACTTGACATTATTCCGCGCATGGAATAGCATATGACTATGTGGGAAGTTGAATATACTGATGAATTTGAAGCTTGGTGGGATACGCTCAGTTCGGAAGAGCAGGAAGCAGTGGATTTCTCAGTAGGGTTGCTTGAAGACATGGGGCCGTCTCTACCATACCCATATAGTAGTTCTATTCAGACTTCTAAACATAGCAAAATGCGCGAGTTACGAAGCCAATGCGGCGGGGATCCTTTGAGAACCTTTTATGCTTTTGATCCCGGACGGGCGGCAATTTTGCTTATCGGCGGCAACAAAACCGGTAACAACCGTTTTTATGAAGAGTTTGTTCCGCTTGCTGACAGAATATATGATCAATATTTGAAGGAGATACGGGGGTAAATGATCATGGCAAAGAAATTTTCAGAATTACGGGAAAAGATGCCTTTGGAGTCCAGGCTGCGCGTTCAAGAACAGGTTAAAAAAGCTCTGGCCGAAATGCCCCTCAACGAGTTACGTCAAGCGCGGGGTTTGTCGCAGGAAATGCTGGCCGAGGCATTAGGCATACAGCAGCCGGCAATCGCAAAAATGGAGCGGCGTACCGATATGTATATATCAACATTGCGGAGCCACATTAAAGCTATGGGCGGGGAGCTTGAAATCACGGCGCATTTTCCTGACGGCGAAGTAAAAATAACCAATTTTTCGCAGTTATAAATCCGCATAGATTAAAAACCACCGAGGACTAAAGTCATTCGTGGTTAAATTCTTCTTGTTTTGAAGAAATCGGAGCGGTGGTGGCCCCGTGGTGCCCTTGACTTTTCTGCGGATTATGCTATATTTAATGTAATGCTGAAAGGCAGGAAGCGGTGTACCCTACCATGAGTGGGAGCTGAAAAAGCGGTGTACCCTACCACGAGCGGGAGCTAAAAAGCAAAAGGGCGGACTTCGGTTACGCCCTTTTTTATTGAGGAGCGTGCTGCTTTTCCCCTTGTGATAAAATTAGGGGGAGCCAAAACAGGCGGCTCCTCCCTAACATTCCTTATGCCCCCGCCCGTTTCCCCGGCAGTGCCTTTGGCAGTACCAGCAGTAACACAATCAGCAGCGCAAACGAAATTGGCAGGGTAATCCCCACACTTACGCCGTATCCCAACTGGGACGTAAATCCCGCGATGATATACCCGACAAAGCAGGCCACCGCCACGGTAAGCGCGTAGGGAATCTGGGTCGAAACGTGGTCGATGTGGTTACACCCCGCACCGGTTGATGACAGTATCGTTGTGTCGGAAATGGGGGAGCAGTGATCCCCGAACACCGATCCCGCAAGTACTGCGGAAAGGGAGGTGACCGAAAGCCAGGGGGCTACGATGTCGCAGACCGCAATGGTGATGGGGATGAGGATGCCGAAGGTTCCCCAGGAAGTGCCGGTGGCGAAGGAAAGAAACGCGGCGATGATAAACATGATGGCCGGAATGAGCGCGGTGGGGAGGCTTGACTGTTCCACCACCCCCGCAACATAGGGCCCCGTTCCCAGGAGGTCACGGCAGACGCCGCTGATGGTCCAGGCAAGGGACAGGATGATGATAGCCGGCACCATGGCTTTAATCCCTGTGGTGATCGCGGCGAAGAACTCGGTAAACTTCATCAGGCGGCGGGGGACGAAGATAAAGAAGGCCACAAAGAGGGAGGCGAAACCGCCCAGGGAAAGGGCCGCCCCCGCATCGGTGTCACCGAAGGCTGCGGCAAGTCCTTTGTTTGTACCGTCCCAATACCCACCGTAGAAAAGCATGGCGAGGATCGAAAAGATCACCAGAAACACCACAGGGATAATGAGGTCTGCGACCTTGCCCTTGTCCGATACTTCGATCTTGGTAAGCTCGTCGTCGGAGGAACCGGCTTGAACCATGGAGCCGGAAGTTTCGGCCGCCCGCTGCTGGGCCGCCGCCATGGGGCCGTAGTCGCCGTTTTTGCGCAGGTTCAGCCAAATGATCATGAAGAGAGTCAACACTGCGTAGAGGTTCATCGGGATGGAGCTGACAAAGGCCTGCATCCCGGTAATGCCGGTTGAGGTTGGGTAATAGGAAATGACCGATGCCGCCCAGGAAGAAATGGGGGCGATGATACAGATCGGCGCGGCGGTGGCATCGATGAGGTAGGCTAGCTTTTCCCGGGATACCCGGTGCTGGTCGGTGACGGGCTTCATCACGGTGCCCACGGTAAGGCAATTGAAGTAGTCGTCAATAAAGATGATGACCCCCAGGAATGCGGTGGCAAGGCTGGCGCTCCGCTGGGTTTTCAGCTTCCGCCCGGCCCAGCCGCCATATGCTTTTGAGCCCCCCGCCCGGGTGATCAGCGCCACCAGGGCGCCGAGCATGGCAAGAAAGATCACCATCGACGAGTTAGCCCCGACTTTAGCGATCATCAGGTCGGTGGTAACGTTAAATGCCCCCAGCACACCAAGTCCTGCGGCAACACTGTAGATCAATGTCCCCGACATGATCCCCAAGAGCAGGGAAAAGATGACTTCCTTGGTGATAAGCGCCAAAGAAATTGCGATCACCGGCGGGAGTATCGATAAGATTCCCACCTGTACAGCTTCAAAATCCATGTTCCTCTCCTTTATAGAAAAATGGGGTGTGGGGTATAGGGTATGGGTGGAAAAATCTTCCGTAACCCCCAACCCTACACCCTCAACCCTCTCCTACCCTAATTCCAGCGCGTATGCCTTGCTTTTCCGTTCCCGGTCATAGTGTTCCTGTTTCCTCTTTGGCAGGCTGTCAAGGGGGCACTCCTTGAATCCCAGCAGTTCAAACCAGTCCTGGGTACGGGTGGTGAGCACAAAGACCCGGCGGAGACCCTGTTTTTTGGCCCGATCCATGAGGCAGCGGACAATGCGCCGTCCCAGGCCCATGTCGGCGTAGGCGGGATCAGTTGCCACCGCGGCGATCTCCCCCTGGCCTTCCCCCCAATCATGGAGGGCGGCGCAGGCATGAACCGAGCCGTCAATCTCGAAGACCGCGTAGTCATCCTTCTTTTCCCGGATATCTTCGGGATCCCTTCGTAAAAGGACGTCCTGCTGCATCAGAGGTTCCATGAGCCGGAGTATGTCAGGAATATCCCGGTTTTTCAAGGGGCGTATGGCCTCATAATCATCGGTGTAGACCATGGTTCCGGCGCCGAGGTTGGAGAACAGTTCCCGAAGCACCGCCCCCTCTTCCTTCGCATCAATAATGTGAACCCGTTCAACCCCTGCCCGGGAAGCCCGGAGCGCCAGCCGCAGTTCGTCCAGGGGCTTATTTCCGCCGCTGTCCCAGAGGTTCATTTCCAGCACCTCCTCCGCCTCCTGGGGGGTGAGCCGGATGATGCGCCCGTTTTCCCCGGTCTGTATCGTTTCCGGCAGCTTGTAGGCCGACGGCGCCCTGAACCCGCTTTCCAGGGTAACGATGAAGAGCTTGATTGCCCCCAGGGCAGTAGAGGCGGCCAGGGCAATTTCGTCGCTGGATACATTGTAGGGCTTGCCTGCGGGGCTCCAGCCGATGCAGGGGAGAATTGGGACCACCCCCAGTTCCAACATCCGGCCTATGGAACCGGTGAGGATACGTTCCACCGCGCCGGTATGCTCCATATCGAGGCCGTTTTCCACCCCAAGCCCCTGTGCGCGGACAAAATTGCCAATCACCGCATCCACCCGGTTTAGGGATCCGGTGGGTCCCATGCTTCCGCCGGAACTGCCCGCCGCCAGTCCGGTCATCACCCGTGTGGCTACATGGAAGGCCGCCATCTCCACAAAGGGGAGCGCCGCAGCCGTGGTGATCCGGGTGCTGCCTGAATACCGTGACACAATCCCGTATTCCCGAAGCACCGCGTCTATCCATTCCTTGGCCCCCGGCACAATCACCACTCGGAAGCCGGTCCGGGCCAGGAGCGCTAAGTCCTTCATCAGATAGGGAAAGCCCGGGTCTTCGATGACGGGATAGTCGATTTTGAAAACCATGGTGGAACCCTCAAAGCGGCTCTGGTAGTGGAAGGCTTCCCTGATGAGATCCACTTGAGACCACGCGGGGCCGGAATTGTCCATGGGCGTATCCTACTACGGCAGCCGGGATCCGGGCAAGACGGTTAAGCGGCTCCCTTTTTCTTGCCTTTCCCCCATTTTCTCCTTATATTTAAGGCATGTCTGAACAAAGTGTGGTGCCCATTGATCAACTCCTTCCTAATAAACTAGCATTGGTGGCGCTTATGGGGCGCCCTATTTTCCCGGGGATTTTTACGCCCATCATGATCGGCAATCCGGCTGACGTAAAGGTTATCGATGAAGCGGTTGCCTCCGACGGCCTTATCGGCCTGGTGATGCTGCAAAACGAAACCGATACCCCCAGTATCAAGGATCTCTACAAAGTGGGGACGGCGGCCAAAATCGTCAAGAAGATCAACCTCCCCGACGGCGGGGTGAACATCTTCATCTCCACCCTCAAGCGCTTCAAGGTCAAAAAGACCCTGAACGAGGCGAACCCCATCGTTGCCGCCGTGATCTATATGGATGATGAGGAGGACGATACCAACGAGGTGAAGGCGCTGACCCGGGCCCTGATCAGCGAAATGAAGCAGATCTCCGAAAACAATCCCCTCTTTTCCGAAGAAATGCGGCTGAACATGATTAACATCGATCATCCCGGCAAGATCGCCGATTTTATCGCCAGTATCCTCAATATTGACAAGGCGGAGCAGCAAAAAATCCTGGAAATCCTCAATGTCCGCAAGCGGATGGAGCAGGTGCTGATTTTTATCAAAAAAGAGCAGGAATTATTACGGATTCAGAAGAAGATCCAGAAGGAAATCAACGAAAAGATCGAAAAATCCCAACGGGAGTACTTCCTAAAGGAAGAATTGAAGGCAATTAAGACCGAATTGGGGATGGCCACCGATGCCAAGAGCTCCGAATACCAGCGGTTTAAGGATAAGGCCGAGGAATTCAAGTTTGAAGGCGAAATTAAGGAGACCGTGGATCAGGAATTGGAGAAATTCAGCCTGATGGATCCCAATTCCAGCGAATTTATCGTTACCCGGAACTACCTGGACGTGATCGTAAACCTGCCCTGGAAGGATCCCGAGCCGGAACAGCTTGACCTGAGCCGTGCCAGGGATATTCTGGAGGCGGATCACTACGGGCTCAAGGATGTAAAGAGCCGTATCGTGGAATACCTGGCGGTTCGTAAGCTCCGCCGGGGCAATTCGGGGAAGGGCGGGCCGGTGGGTTCCATTATCTGCCTGGTGGGGCCGCCGGGGGTGGGAAAAACCTCCGTGGGCCGTTCCATCGCCCGTGCCCTGGGGAAGCAGTTTTTCCGGTTTTCCGTGGGGGGGATGCGGGACGAGGCGGAAATCAAGGGGCATCGCCGCACCTACATTGGGGCCATGCCGGGGAAAATCATCCAGGGCCTAAAGATTACTAAAGCCAAGGATCCGGTATTCATGATCGACGAGATCGACAAGATGGGGGCCAGCTACCAGGGTGATCCCGCCAGCGCCCTCTTGGAAGTGCTTGACCCGGAGCAGAACAACAGTTTCCGGGATCATTACCTGGACTTGCCCTTCGACATTTCCCGTATCTTCTTTGTGGTCACCGCCAACACCCTGGACACCATCCCCGCGCCCCTGATCGACCGTATGGAAATCATCCAACTGCCGGGCTACATCGACACGGAAAAACTGGAGATTGCCAAACGGTACCTGGTACCCAAGAGCCTGGAAAAGAACGGCCTGAAAAAGAGCCAGGTTACCTACAACCGGGAATCCCTGCTCTACATCGCTAACGGCTATGCCCGTGAGGCGGGGGTGCGGAATTTTGAGAAAAACCTGGACAAGATACACCGGAAACTGGCAAAGGAAATTGTCGAAAAGCGTGAGGGAGATGCTGCCGCTGCCGCTAAGGTGACTGCCAAGGATGCGGTAGCTGCCCGGAGTCCGGGGCCGGCAAAGAGTAAAAAAGGTGTTCCCGAAGCGGCGGATACGGTTGCCGTAGCTGCTCAGGCTGCTTTAGCTGCCCGGAATCCGGTGTCCGCAACGGGTGAAAAAGGCGTTGCCGAAACGGCCGCTAATGCGTCTGATACGACGTTGGCAAAGGGTGAAAAGGATGCTGTCAAAAATTCTGAGAAGTTTACCATTGACAAGAAGCTTATCGAAACGCACCTTGGCAAGCCCATTTTTCCCGAGGAACTTACGAAAAAGGCCGACCGCCCCGGCATGTCCGTGGGGCTTGCCTGGACCAGCATGGGGGGGGATACCCTGGTGATAGAGGCTATCTCCGTACCCGGTAAGGAAGGGCTCACCCTCACCGGCAAGATGGGGGACACCATGAAGGAGTCCGCCACCATTGCCATGAACCTGGCCCGCAAAATGGGGGCCGAACGTTACGGCATTCCCACCGAGTGGTTTGAGAAAAACCACATCCACCTCCATATTCCCGAAGGCGCTACCCCAAAGGACGGCCCCTCTGCGGGGATTACCATGGCTACGGCCCTGCTTTCCCTGGTGCGGAACAAGACCATTGTCGATAACCTGGTGATGACCGGGGAACTGAGCCTGACCGGACAGGTACTGCCCATCGGGGGGCTTAAGGAAAAGACCATCGCGGCCCAGCGTAACAAGGCCCGGCATATCATCATCCCCAAACAAAATGTACGGGACCTGGACGAGATACCCGACCATGTAAAAAAGGGCATCACCTTTCACCCGGTGGAACGGTTCGATGAGGTGCTGGCCCTGGCGCTGCCGGATTAGGGCGGTTTTTATATGATACCCGGGGAAGATATTGTCTATAGAGGTACTATGAAAATGTCAGATCTATCACTGGAGGAGAGGTTGCGGATTGATAGGGAAATCGCGGAAATGAAAAAACATCCTATTGATTATTCCGATATACCGGAAAGTGATGACGGAAAAATCAGGATGCCCTATCAGGAATTTCTGGATATACTTCCGCCAGATATCCTTAAAGAGATGGCACGGCGCAGGATTGAGGAAATGAAACAATGGGGATATGGATATTTGATGGGAAAAGAAGAAAAAGTCTGAATCATGAGGTAGGCTATGTATACCCACCCCAAGATGGTCGTGTTTACCAAAACGCTGGAAGCCCTGTTCCGTGAGGTGGATGCGTTTCTGGAGGACGAGTGGGGCGAAAGTTTTTCCCTGCATCCTAACCGGCCGGAGCGGGGGGAAACCGCTAACCCTGAAATGGACGGCCTCTTCAATATCGGCCCGGATTTTACCCCCGGCATGGGTTCCGAAACGGGGCGGGGCTACATCATCTCCCTCAAGGCAGCAACCCTGGACAGGGTGACGCCGGAACAGTTTGAATACCTTATGGTGATGGCCGCCATGCTGATACAGAAGAAACTGCCTGAGTATTTTCCCGGTCGAAAGTTGGAGGTGGTTCGGGATGGGAAGCGGTTTAAGATTATCGGGGACTTTTCTTTAGGCGAAGTTTAGGGCTTTATACTACAAGGAATTAGCGCTGTCAAAGTATTCCAGCGCCACCGGGTCTTCCGGCTCCAGTTCCAGCACGATACGGAAAAACCCGGCGGCTTCATCGTCCTCCCCGTTTCGCAGGGCCAGTACCCCCAGGTTTGAGATAATTTTGACATTTTCCGGCTCCTCCCGGAGAGCCGCCTCCAGGTGTTTCCGGGCGTCCTTGAACTGCCCCTGTTCCATAAGACAGATGGCCAGTTCGTTCCGGGTGTCGCTGTTGTCGCCCCCCAGTTCCAGGGCCTCTTTGAAGGCGGCGGCGGCGTCCTCCCAGCGGGAAAGGCGGCGGAGGCCCCAGCCCAGGATGAACCAGGCGTTCCACACCCGGGGATGCTGCTCCAGGAAAGTACGGATTTTTTCCAGCCCCTTCTGTTCCTCCCCCAGACGGATAAAGTCGTAGGCTTCCCGGAAGAGTTCATCATCCAGGTTCCGGTTTTCAATTTCTTTGACTATTTCATGGGCCTTGTCCCGCCTATCCCTTGGAAGATGCGTTGGATCCAGGGCCAGGTAGGCGGAAAAGCAGTCCCGGGCTTTGAGGAAATTTTGGCGCCTCATATAGAAGAAGCCTGCGTTGAAAAGGCCATCCGGAAAGGCCGGGTAGAGGGCCAGCAGTTCCCGGTATGCCTGGTGGGCCGGCTCGTATTCCGCCTCCGCCGCTTCCTCCCGGCCGGATTGCTCCAGGGCGGCGGCCCGGTTTTCCAGGAAGAGCGCCGTATTGAGCAATACCAAAGGTGACGCGGGGAAGATCCCCCGGAGGGCGGTGATGATTTCCAGCGCCAGGTTGTAGTCGCCGTTCCGGGCTTTGAGGATCGCCGCTTCGGTAAACTCCTCCAGGATATCCGGCTTTACCGCCAGGACAAAATGGCGGTAGTAGTCGGCGTCTTCAGCGCTTATGGAGGGATCCGCCACAACGCGAATCATACCGGAAAGGATCATTTCCCAGGAAAGCTGCTCCAAATCCAGCTTGCTTTCACCGGGGGGCAGTTCCACCGGGATAGGGATGGCAGGATCTATGGAAAAACCCGAGCCGGAGTCCTGATCCGCCTCGTCATTTTCCTCGTGATCGTGATGGTGTCCGTGGGACATGGATTCAAACTGCCCCCGGAGAGACTCGGGGACTGATAAAAAAACGATATTGTTCCGCGGCGTTTCCATCTATTTTGATGCTGCCACCGGGGGTGGGGCCGCTCCCTGGGTATTGTCCGGCCGGTTATCCGCCCGTACTGCGCTGAGAAAGTCGTTTAGCCGTACCTTGTAGCCCATAGGAACCGCCGCTTCGTCGAAATCTATCGCCAGGGCTATCAGTTCCTTCCGGCCTTCCACCGCCTCAGCCCGGACAAACTTGCCCCGAACCAGAAAACTCTCCCGAGGGTCGTCGAAATCCAGGCGAAGGGCGGTATCCCGGTCTACCAGGAATTTGGCCACCCCCATCATGATAATCTTTGACCCGGAAAAGGAAATGTCCCGAAGGATGCAGCGCCGGGGCACCCCCTCGATGAAGGCGGCGGTGTCCTTGGAGAGAATTCGTAGTTTTCGTATGGCGTCGGGGGTGATGATGACCCGTTCCGACTTCCGCTTTTTTGAATTGATATTGGCATCCAGCACCCGCCCCATGATTTCGATTAAATCGTCCGGGGGGCGCTGGGTAAACTGAAGGCTAAAGAGGGCGGTATCCGTGGAACCGCCGTAGGGGTTATATCCCACAACCCGGGCGGAAACAAAGAAGGTCACCGGGGTATCGGATTCAAGGGGCTTGAAACTGAGCCGAAGGCTTACGGAGTTATTCGCCTTCTGCAGCTTACCCGTGATGCCCGATTTGAGATTGGCCACCACTTTTGCCCCCTCAAAGGAGGAGGAATAAACCACGCAGGGCCAGAAATCCCCCACGCATTTGATCAGTACCTGCTGGGTAAGGAGGCCCGTAACCTGGATGATCTCCTTGGTAAAGGTGACATCTATACTCTTATACAGGTTATAGTAGCTCGCTATTTTTTGCTGGGTAAGTATACTCATCTTTTATCACTATAGAGCGGTTTGGGGTATGCGTCAATTGGAAATTTCCCTTGGCGAGCCCATGAAGTTTGTTGCACTTCGTGCGGTTTGATCAACAACCCCGCGATGCCTTAATACAAAAAAGGCCCGGAGCCGCCATTACGCGACCCCGGGCTTGTTGCAAACTCTTAACTATTCTTAGAAGGGCCTGTCCGCCAGGTACTTGTACTCCTTCCATATGCGGTCGGCTTGGGCCTTTGCCTTAGCCAGCAAGGCGTCGGCGCGATCCGGGGATGCGGCCTTGAGGCTCTTGAACCGCACTTCCTTGTACATAAAGTCCTCCAGGCTGGTGGTGGCTTCCTTCGAATCAAGCTGGAAGGGGTTTTTGCCCTCCGCTTTGAGCCGGGGGTCGTAGCGGTACAGGGGCCAGAGGCCGGAGGTGACCGCCGCTTTCTGCTGTTCCAGGCCCTTGCTCATGTCGATGCCGTGGTTGATGCAGTGGGAGTAGGCGAGGATCAGGGAGGCCCCGGGGTAGGATTCCGCTTCACGGAAGGCCTTGATGGTCTGGCTGATGTTTGCGCCCATGGAGATACGGGCCACGTACACATAGCCGTAGCTCATGGCCATGGCGCCCAGGTCCTTTTTCGTAATGTCCTTACCGGCGGCGGCAAACTTGGCAATGGCCCCAACCGGGGTTGCCTTGGACATCTGGCCGCCGGTGTTGGAATACACCTCGGTGTCCATACACAGGATGTTGATGTTCCGGTTGCTGGCAAGGACGTGGTCAAGGCCGCCGTAACCGATGTCGTAGCCCCAGCCGTCACCGCCGAGGATCCACACCGACCGTTTCACAAAGTGATCCGCCAGGGAGGCAAGCTGTTTCGCTACCGGTTTACTGTCGCTTTTCAGGGCGTCCTTTAACTGATCCACCAGTTTGCGCTGGTCATCAATTTCAGCGTCCGTGCTCTGGGGGTTGGCCAGGATTTTGTCGATAAGGCCGGTTTGAAGGCCTTCTGCTTTGGCAATCGCCGCAACTTCCCTGGCAAACTCGGCAAGCTTGTCGCTGGTGAGCCGCATACCCAGGCCGAATTCGGCGGCGTCCTCAAAGAGGCTGTTTGACCAGGCAGGGCCCCGACCGTCGCCCCGTTGCGCGTAGGGGGTGGTGGGGAGGTTCCCGCCGTAGATGGAGGAACAGCCCGTGGCGTTGGCGATAACTGCCCGGTCACCGTAGAGCTGGGAAAGCAACTTTACGTAGGGGGTCTCACCGCAGCCGCCGCACGCGCCGGAGAATTCGAAGAGGGGACGCTTGTAGGCCAGGCCCTTGACGGCGCCCAGGTTGAGTTCCTCCGTGGGGACTTCCGGCAGGCTGAGGAAATAGTTCCACGCAGAAGCCTGTTCGGCGTGGTATTCCGGGTTGTCCGCATAGGAAACCCAGCTCAGGGCTTTCTTGTTCGGGTCGTCCTTGGATTTGCCGGGGCAGGCGTTGATGCAGACCCCGCATTCCATACAGTCCTCGGCGGAAATGATCAACGCCGTCTTCTTGCCGTCCACCGGTTTCGGTTTGATAGCGGCGGTCTTAAAGCCCTTGGGGGCCTTGCCGACTTCCGCATCGGAAAGGTTTTTCATACGGATACAGGCGTGGGAGCAGACGGCGGAACAGGTACCGCACTGGACGCAGAGTTCCGGATCCCAACTGGGCACCCGCTCGGCGACGGCCCGTTTTTCATACTGGGTAGTGGCGGTGGGGAAGGTGCCGTCCGCAGGGATCTTGCTCACCGGGAGCTTGTCCCCTTCCTGGATGGAAACCGCGCCCAGAACATCCCGGATCCAGGTGTCCTTGGAGGTGGCGAAGGGTTGCTTCATGTGGTGCTTGCTGTCCGCTGCGCCGTGCTTTACTTCCTGGACCGCACCCAGGGAGGCGTCCACCGTGGCGTAGTTCTTCTGAACCACATCGGCGCCCTTCTTTCCGTAGCTTTTTTCGATGAATTTCTTCATATATTTGACCGCGTCGGCCTCGGGGAGTACCCCGGACAGCTTAAAGTACGCTGCCTGCATGACTGTGTTGATGCGGTTCCCCATGCCGGTTTTCCGGGCGATTTCAGCGGCGTTGATCACGTAGAACTTGACCTTCTTTTCGATGATCCGTTTCTGAGCCTCCACGGGGATTTCCGCCCACACTTCGGCGGCGCTATAGGGGCTGTTGAGGAGGAATGTTCCCCCGTCTTTGATGTTCGCCAGGAGGTCGAAGGTCTCCATGTAGGAGAACTTGTGGCAGGCAAGGAAGTCGGCCTTGGTGATCAGGTAGGGGCGGCGGATCGAACCTTTGCCGAAGCGCAGGTGGGATACAGTGAAGCCACCGGACTTTTTGGAGTCGTAGGAGAAGTAGGCCTGGGCGGAAAGTTCCGGCTTGGCGTCCCCGATAATCTTGATGGAGTTCTTGTTGGCTCCTACCGTACCGTCGGAACCAAGGCCGTAGAACATGGCCTCGTTCATGCCCTCTTCGGCAAGGATAAAGGATTCGTCGTAGGGGATGCTCTGGCCCAGGATGTCGTCGTTGATGCCCACAATGAACTTGGGGGTCTTCTTGTCGCTCAGGTTGTCGAAAACGCCCTTAACCATGGCGGGGGTGAATTCCTTGGAACCCAGGCCATAGCGGCCGCCCAGTACCAGGGGGTAATCCTTGAAAGGGGCCTTGCCCTCGGCCTGGATTTCGCCGATGGCGGTGCGTACGTCTTCATAGAGGGGCTCGCCTAGGGAGCCGGGCTCCTTGGTACGATCCAGGACGGCGATTGCCTTGACCGTGGGGGGCAGGGCCTTTACAAAGGCAGATGCGTCAAAGGGCCGGTAGAGCCGTACCTTGAGGACACCCACCTTCTCGCCCTTCTTGTTCAAATATTCCACGGTCTCTTCGCAGGTTTCTGCGCCGCTTCCCATGATGATGATCACCCGTTCAGCATCCGCCGCGCCAAAGTAGTCAAAGATGTGGTACTGGCGGCCTGAGATCTTGGCGTACTTGTCCATCTCGGCCTGTACTATAGAAGGAACTTTCGTATAATACTGGTTGACACCCTCCCGGCCCTGGAAATAGGTGTCCGGGTTCTGGGCTGTACCCCTGACCTGGGGCTTCTCCGGGGTCAGTCCCCGCAGGCGGTGGGCCCGTACCAGGTCGTCATCGATCATCTGCTTTAGGGTGTCGAAGCTGACTTCCTCTACCTTTTGGAGTTCGTGGCTGGTGCGGAACCCGTCAAAGAAGTGGAGGAAGGGGATACGGGAGCGGAGGGTTGATGCGTGGGCAATAACTGCAAGGTCTGCCACTTCCTGGACGCTGTTTGATGAGAGCATGGCCCAGCCGGTCTGGCGGCAGGCCATTACGTCCTGGTGGTCACCAAAAATTGACAGGGAACTGGTGGCCAGTGCCCGGGCGGCGATATGGAACACCGTGGAGGTAAGTTCCCCGGCGATCTTGTACATATTGGGGATCATTAAAAGGAGCCCCTGGGAGGCGGTGAAGGTGGAGGACAGCGCCCCGGTGGTCAGCGCCCCGTGGACGGCCCCCGCGGCTCCCGCTTCACTTTGCATTTCCACCACCTGGGGAACGGTGCCCCAGAGATTCTTCTTGCCCTGGGCGGATAGCTCGTCGGCTACTTCACCCATAGGGCTGGAGGGGGTAATCGGATAAATCGCAATTACTTCGCTTAAGGCGTGGGCCACCTGACCCGCGGCGGTGTTACCGTCAATCATAACCATGTGCTTTTCTGACATCGTACTTCCTCATTTGAAATTGTGTTTGTATTCATTGTAGTTCGGGGAAAGGAAATATTCAATAGCGGGGGAAAAAGGGCGAATGAAAGGCCGGAAAGAAGAAAAAAACCGCAGAGGCCGCGGAGAAAGAGGAGGTCTATTTTATCCTTCTCTGCGTCCTCCGCGATCTCCGCCTTATCCTTCTCTATTTCTTCCGGGAAGTCGCAATGCTGGTCTGGGTGAGCCGGTTGTCTATGCTTCCCAGAATGGCCCGGGCGGACTGGCTTTTTTGGATGCTGCCCTGGTAATTGGCGTTGGAAAGGTCCTTTTGGGCATCATCTACTTGGGTTTTGGCACTGTTAAAGTCCCCGTTAATCGCATTAAAGTCTACCCGAACATTCCTGCTCCGGGCGCTTTCGATGTTCTTTTGGGTGTCCCCCAACTGGGTTTGTACGCCGTTCAACAGATTTGTCGCTTCGTCCCGGGCCCGCACCGCCCCGGTTTTACCGTCCGCTATTGCTTTTTCGGAAGCGTTTATCACATCCTGGGCGGCGGCCTTTGCCAGGTCGTACTTTTTTAACGCAGCCTGGTTCTGCATAGTCGCAAGGGCATCCCGGGCGCGGATAAGTGAGGGGCTTCCGTAGGCTACCGCATCGGGATCGTTTTGCGCCCGGGTCAGTGCCTCTTGGGCAGCGTTCATCTCCGCCGTGGGGGGCTTGGCACATCCGCTCATAACCACCGTCAGGGCCAGCACGATCAAGCACATGTACACAAAGGGCTTTCTGTTGCTATTCAATTGTATCCTCCTCGAAATCTATAACCCCATGTATGTTATGGTTTAGATACACTTATTCTAAATCATTCCATGGGCTTATGCAAGTGTAATAGAAAGTCCTTATTATTATCGGTAGAAGTTCGACAATAGAGTATACATGGCAGCATATATTTCTAAAAAAAAAGCCCTTATCCGGTTGATTCTCTCTTTTTTCCTTGGCGCCGCCGTCCTGATCCTCGCTTGGGAGTTCCTGAAGGGGCCGCGGCTGGGGCCCCACTACGATTATCTCCTCACATTTATGGAGAGCGCCCCCGTATCCGGGGAGGTACTGCTCATCGAAACCCGGCTGCCCCAGCCTGAGACCGGATCAGGTGTCCGCAGGGAGTCCGTTTCCGCCGATATGATGGTAGAACCTGCTGTGGCGGCGCAGGTGGTGATGACATTGGCGGAGATGAACGCCGCCTCGCTGATCATCCAGGCCCCGCTGGTGTCCGGACCCGCTTCCGGGGGGACGGATCTCCGGCCTGTAGTCTTTCCTGCCGTGCCGGGAGAGGAACTTCGCATTAGGTTTGAGGGGGAGTTTAACCTGGTAGAACGAAATATCAGGAACCTGTTTGAGGCTATCAGGCTGGGGTTTATCCTGCCCGCCGATGCGGAACGGTATGTGGGGGAACTGGTAAACATCACCATCCGGGGGAAGGACCGGCTCCTTTCCGCTTTGCTCCCATCCGATAAAGCTGACCGGAGTCCTCTGGAACGGGCCTCGGCGGTTTTCGGTTTGAGCCAAGGGTCTTCGGTGTGGATCCCCGGGGAGGGGCTCTATTTCAAATCCCAGCCGGATTGGGACGGTAAAATCCGCCGTATCGCCCCGCCCATCACCGAAGCGCAAGGTGTCGGCGACCGCAACCTGGAACATATCGTTTATACCGCCCTGAGAAACCGCTTGGAAATAGATCCAGCGGAGGAGTCCGCGGCATTGCTCCTTGTTCCCGTGACGGAGGGGGATTTCCGGCGGATTCCCCTGGCCGCGTTTCTGGAATACGAGGAGGCTGACCGGGAACTCTACCGGCTCCTGGCCGCCGCCGAAACCCAGGGCATCTATGCGGAACTCAACCCGGAGTACTATCCGGGCTATCTCTACGAATACGCCCGGGATATGCGGGAGGAACTGCTGCGGGATCCCGATCCTGACAAAAAAATCCGCTGGCTTGGCGCCCGGGTAAAGTACCTCCAGTCCCTGGATAGTTTTTTTAACGGTCCTTCGGAGGCGAAGCTGGTAGGGGGTTATGAGGAGGTGATTGCGGCGGAGACTTTGGATGTGGAGGGCATACGGCGGATCACCGCGTTACGGAACGATCTGATTCTGACCTTCAGGAGCCTGCGGGATCACTATGCCGCTCTTATGGTCATGCGGGCAAATCTGGAACAGGCATTGTCCGGCTCTTTCTGCATCATGGGAGCGCCGGACGCGGATCTTGAGGCCTCCGCCATTATGGCCAATACCCTCCTGACAGGACGGGTTATCCACCCCGGCCAAGATAAGGAAACCCTGTGCTGGTCCCTCCTGAGCTTGTTCATCATTCTGGCCTTTATTAGTTTCCCCGGCCCCTGGGTTTCCCTGGGACTGGGCTTGTTCCTGACCGCCGTTTTGGGAGCCGCCTTTTCCTATAGCTTTGTCGCGAGGTCTATCTGGATGGATCCCCTGATCCCCCTCAGCGCCGCCATTGCGGGCCTTTTATTTTCCTTCGGTTTTGCCCTGCTTGCCAAGCGCCGCGCCGCCGCCCGTTTCCGCACCGCCTACGGTTCCCGCATAGCCCCGGCCTACCTGCGCCGCCTTATCCGCGCCGGGCGGCCCTGCCCCACAGAAAGTCTTATTACGAAGGCTGCCATGGTGGCGGTACGGGACAGAAGCCTTTCCGGCATAGAGAACCGGAGCAGCCCCCAGGAAGCCGCCAGGGCATCGAAGGCTTTTCGGGAAGAGGTTTTCCGTATCTTTAGCCCTGCCGGGGCGGTAATGACCGGCTTCGAGGGGAATCTGGCGATGTTTGCCCTGGGCTCCCCCCATGAACGGCAGGCTATGAAAAAGATGAAGGCCCTCCGCCCCTACGACGATGCGGACATAGGTCCGGCGGATACAAGCCCCGGCGGCAATACCCCGGCGGTACGGGCCGCAGAATTAGTATTAGAGGCAGTAAGTACCAATAAAGACGGCAACACCCCCCAGGCCGCATTCTGGCATTTTGCTATTGACACCGGGGACTGCTGTTTCTCCTGGTCCCCCGCCGCGGGTGTTTCCGCCTCGGGCCGGGCCGTAGTTTCCGCCCGGCTTTTCTCCAACCTGTGCTCCCGGTATAAGACCCGCATCCTGGTAAGCGGCCGGGTGGCGGAAAAGCTGGAGGGGCCTCCCGCCGACGGCTTGAAAAGGCTGGGGGTGCTGGTGGATGATGAAAGCGGGGAGCGGGAGGAGTTTTATGCGCTGGGGGAGGGGTAACCGTTTTACCAAAAACCTGCTTTGAAATCACGCACTCCTCCGACAGGTGATTTTAATGAACCAATTACAGGTAAAATAAAAAACCAAGAGAAGTGGAGGATCCTCTGAATCCACCAAACCCAAAACTTGGATCAAATACCATTGAAACTGCCGGAGCTACTTGAAAATAAACAAGAATATGTTTCATTTCAAAATAGAGCAATACCGGTAATCGTACCCCAACAGTCCAATCTGTATGGTTAAAATTGTATTCTTCCGTATATTTCCCGGGCTTTTCTTTAGAATATGTTTTTTCCCTGGGGATTGAAAAATCTCCAAATAAACCAGGGCCAAATCCCCATCGAAGTTGACCAATCTTTGCATCAATTATTTTAAAATCAAGCAGGGTTGGATAATCTAAGGTGACGCCAAACGCCAATGCGTCTTGTTCAATATTCCAATCAACTCCTAAACGAAAGCTATGCGGCGCCCATAATATCAAAGATGGCCCAACGACTAAATCATCACTGGCTTTAATTCCAAATTGTGCGCCAATTCCTATGGAAAACACGTTTGTAATTCCGAAAAGCCCCAGTAAAACACTTAAGAGCCTGTCTAATATCTTTGCAAGTCCCCTATCAACCGTTATAATGTAGATATGAGAAACACCTACCCCAGTGATATAAGCCGGGACCAGTTTTCGTTGATTATGGGTGACTTGCTCAGCGCC
>BNUR01000016.1 GCA_025997495.1 Spirochaetia bacterium
CCGCGATGAGCTTTTGTATCAAGAGGGGAACCGCGGACCTCTGGTCCGATGTTCCTTCGTCACTTGGTTGCGTGTTCATATTGTCCCTGTTACATTACGGCCGTGTTTGGCCGGTTCCGTGTATACGATACTTTATCGTAGTCAGTGCTTCAAGCCCCATGGGCCCCCGGGCATGGAACTTCTGGGTACTGATCCCCAGTTCCGCCCCGAAGCCGAACTGGCCGCCGTCGGTGAATCTGGTGGATGCGTTCACATATACGCAGGCGGCGTCCACCCGGCGTTCAAACACTTCCGCCGCCCGGTGATCGTTAGTGAGAATTGCCTCGGAATGTTTTGTCCCGTAGCGGTTAATATGCGTGACGGCCTCCTCCAGGCTGTCCACAATTTTGACGGCCAGAATGTAATCAAGAAATTCCGTTTCCCAGTCTTTCTCCACCGCATCTTTCAGAATCAGCGCCGGAGGCGGCGTTCCAATAGCACACTTGGCCCGTTCATCGCAACGGAGTGTTGCCTTGCCCGCCAGACGCGCTGCCAGGAGGGGCAAAAGGAAGGCCGCAATGTCCCGGTGAACCAGGACGGTCTCCACGGCATTGCAGGCGCCGGGCCGCTGGAGCTTGGCGTTTTCGATGATGTCCACCGCGTTGGAAATGTCCGCGCTGCTGTCCACGTAAATGTGGCAGTTTCCCTGTCCGGTCTCGATCACCGGAACCTTCGCGTTATCCACCACCCGGCGAATCAGGTCTTTGCCGCCCCGGGGCAGTACCACATCAATTTTCCCCCGTGCGGTAAGTATCTCGTCCACCTCATCCCGGCTGCCGGATTCCGCCAGGGCAACAGCATCGCTGACGCCGCCGCCAGCCTCAAGCCCCTCCTTAATGGCCTTAACAAGGGCCCGGTTTGATTCCAGTGCGGCAGAGGAACCCCGGAGGAGGATGGCACACCCGGCTTTGTAGGCGAGGCTAAAGGCATCCGCAGTAACGTTGGGCCGGGATTCGTAGATGATCGCCGCCACCCCCAGGGGAACCGTGGTCCGTTCCACCTGCAGGCCGTTGGGCAGCAGCCACCCCGCCTGTACCTTTCCTATCGGGTCATCCTGGCGGATCACCGTATCAATCCCTTCTATAATATCGTTGATCCGCGCATCGTTCAGGAGGAGCCGATCTACCAGGGCATCCTTCATACCCCCTGCCCGGGCGTGTTCCACATCTGCGGCGTTGGCCTTGAGAATGGCTGCCCGGCTGTTCAGAATAGCGTTTATAACCGCCTTAAGGGCCGAGTCCTTTTGGCTGCGGGTTTGCAGGGCCAATGCGGCCTGGGCCGTGCCGAGGGTTTTAAAGATACTGTCCAGTGAACCCATGATTACTCCTATAAAAGGGCGGTATTACCGCCACGTTAATCGGAAGTGTTACGAAGTAACACACTACTCCTATCCTATCTACAGTTTTTCAAATTCATACCGAAAGCCTTTTTCTGAAACATAAACACGGCAGTAGGTGTCATTCCCTTTAAAATCTTCCAGGGTGATATATTCGACACCCCCGGCCTTCCGGATAATCCGCCGGTGCACATGGCCCATAAACATGGCGCAGGCGCGGCCCTTTAGGATTGCCATGATCCTGGCCCGTTCCCGGGTGTCGGTGACTTGCTCAATATCACCCGGTGTTTGTACAAACAAATTGGCGTGGGTAAAAACAAAGACATGGTTTTTGGCCGTCCTAAGCTCATCCCGGAGCCAATCAAGCTGGGAAGCGCCGAAGGAGGCGTTGGCGGAATCCAGGATAAACAGCGTAGTATTGCTGTGGTCAATGCGGTAGCGGGTAGAACCGATCAATTCATTCCAATTAGAAAAATTATCAAAATAAATATCGTGGTTGCCGATAACCGGGTAACAGGGGACACCAAAGGCGCCGGCTATTTCGATGAATTTCTGTAAATCCTCCCGGCGGCCGTTCTGGGTAATATCCCCGGTAATAACCACAAACGATACGCCATTAAGGACATCCTTCAGTTTTTCAAACCCAAAGGCATTACCCCCTTCAATGTGGGCATCGCTCAGTACAATAAACGAATAGGATTCTTCCAGGGGAAGGTTCCTGCCGGCATCGGTAATAAATCTAAAATCGTTTTTACTTTCAAGCCGTGCATTCAATTCTTTGGAGGCGATAAGGCCGGTGAGGTCCACATTGCAGGCTGTGAGCATAAGCAACGCGGCGAGCAGTGCGGAATACCGTTTAGCCACTACCATGTGCATACAACCCCCATCCTGCAGGCAATGCGGTAAAATTCGGCGCTCAGCCCGACGCTTCCGGTCTGGTGCACGTCCACGCTGGTTTTCAGGGAAATTGCTTCAGTAATAGTGATACTGCCGTTCAGGCTGAGGTAATAGGCGCCGAAATTGCCGGCGGTAAAATCATCGAAATTGGCGCCCCGTAATCCGATTCTGAGTTTTTCGGTATGGTAAAAATTGACGTAGGCTTCAAGCGCCAGGATCGGCTCAAAAATAGCCGGTTCGTTAAAAAAGGAAGTAAAGCGAAGATTGGTTCCCATGGCAAGCCCCGCATACTTACCCCGGTACGCGGCCAGGGGAAGAATAGTGTGGCTGTTGGTTTCATAACCCGGCAGGGTGTTGAATATATAGGAAACGTATATGTACAGGGGCAGGTTACGGATCAGTTTCACGGTAAGGCCTGTCGCGGCATCAAACTCATAGGCGCTGTCCGCGACGGCGTTCCAGAAGGCAAAGCCGCCCCGGATGGTATAGCGTTCATTAAATTCAAGGGAACCGGATCCTGCAAAGGTCAGGCATCCATTATAAATCCGGCTATATTCCGGCGTAAGTTCAATGCCCGCTTCCTTTCCGGTGATCGAAACATTGAAACCATACAGGGCGGGCGCGGTAAACAGTAACACTGCAAGTCCCGAAAAACGCACTACAATTCTTCCAGGACCGGTTCCCGCATCACCGGGCCCCGTTTGGACGGCCTGAAATACCCGAAGAGGCTGCCGCATAAACCGCCGACAATGTGGGCAAATTCAGAAACATTGTTTTCGCTAAAAGAATTGAACAATTCCCGTCCCAGGTACAGGGCCAGTATCAGAATAAAAGTCAGGGGAATTTCCCCTTCGGTAAAGTTGGTGAAGGAGGACAGGAGTATCATCATAAACACGACGCCGGAAGCGCCGAGGAGGGCGGTGCGAAAAAGAAACACATTCATCACACCCGTTATCAGTGCGGTGATCCCGATCATGAGGAGCAGTTTCAGGGAACCGTAGGTAAGTTCCAGCATGGGGCCGATGAGTAGAATAAAAGCAAAGTTGTTAATCAGGTGGGACCAGTTTGCATGGCCGATAATATGGGTAAAGAGATTTATCCAGTGCCGTATCCGTGAAGGATCAAAGGTTCCCCTGCCGGGCACCATGAACCAGTTCCGGGTCATGGAATGAAAGAACAACTGTGTCAGGAGCAGTACAATGGCGCTGAGAAACGCGTAGGTCAACACCGTGGGAGAATTGTATTTTATCTTCATTTTACGTTCACCTCTATTTGTACCGGACAATGATCCGAGCCCTGCACTTCGGGCCTGATTATTGAACTTGTTACCGCAGGCATAAAAGCCTGGTCCACACAATGGTAGTCAATACGCCACCCAACATTCCGTTCCCGCGCGCCTCCCCGGTATGACCACCAACTGTAATGGTTGGGCTCGCCGGGATGCAGGCTCCGGAAAGTGTCTACATAGCCCGCGGCAGTAAAGGTGTCCATCCAGGCCCGTTCCTCCGGAAGGTACCCGGCGTTCCCCTCATTTTCCTTTGGCCGGGCAATATCGATGGGGGTATGGGCGATATTGTAATCCCCGCAGAGTACCAGATGGCGCCCCGCCGCGACGAGCTTGTTGCAGCAGTCCAATATGGCGGCGCAGAAATCAAGCTTGTACCCCAGCCGTGCGCCGGCATCCTGGGAATTGGGGAAATAAGCGCTGATCAGGACAAAGTCCCCAAAATCCGCCTGCAGCACCCTTCCTTCATCATCGAATTCCGGAATGCCCAGAGGCCTTAGTTCCCGGGGCTCTTTCTTACTATAGATAGCTACCCCGGAATAGCCCTTTTTCCGGGCGCTGGCCCAATAGGAAAAGTAGGGGTTCCCCTCCTTATCGGCAGGGCCCTTAAGCTCCGGGGAAAGCTGGCCGGGATGGGCCTTCGTTTCCTGGAGGCAGAGCATATCCGGGGATTCCCGCCGAACCCAATCTACAAAGCCCCGCTTTTCCACCGCCCGAATTCCGTTTACGTTCCAACTCAGTATCTTCACGTTAGTCACCTATATCGCTGCCACCATTATACCATTTCTATATGAATAAAAAAAGGGGGTGGTCACATAATGTCAGGAATTCCAATTTTGAAAGAAAAACAAGAAATTTAACCACGAACCTCACGAAAAACACGAACATTTAGATGTTTTTTGTATTTTGTTCGTGAGGTTCGTGAGGTTCGTGGTTTTTATCCTTTTTGAATTTGGAATTGCTCACATAATGTCCCTGACGCTTTCAATAATAGGCGCCATGGCCGCTTCCTTTCGTTCCGCGTAAAGCCGCTTGTTTTCCCCGTAGAGGTTGTTCCCCAAGGTATCAATCGTAACGATCAGGGGCCCGAACTCCTTTACCCGCAGTACCCACAGACATTCGGGCATCCCCAGTTCCCGCCAGTGGACGGCCTCAATCTTCTCCACCAGCGTTGCGGCGGTGACCGCGCAGCCGCCGGGGAAAACGCAGTGGATAGCTCCATGCTCTTTACAGACTGCGGCGGTTTTAGGCCCCATGCCGCCCTTCCCGATGATCACCCGAACCCCGGTACGGGCGATGAACTCCGCCGTGAGATCCTCCATGCGCATTGATGTGGTGGGCCCCACCGAGATGATGGTGTTCTGCTCTTCCCGGACTATGGGCCCCGCGTGGAACAGCGCATTGCCGCGGAAGTCCACCGGGGAGGCCATCTGCTCCCGGACTATGCGGCGGTGCACGTCATCCCTGCCGGTTATGACCCGGCCTGAAAGGTAAAACACATCCCCGGCGCGCAGATCCCGAATATCATCAATGGTAATAGGCGTGGTTAAAATCCGGGGACACAGTAGGTCCTTTTTCATATTACCGCCCCCTTGTGGGTAGCAATTTCATAGCTCATGTCCCGGTGAAAAGTAATAACACTGCGGCGGTGAATGTAACAGGCGGTATTTACCGCCGCCGCAATGGTGGCGGTATGCCGTGATGATGATTCGATATGTACCGCCATGACCGCGGAATTTCCCGGCAGGCCCTGTGCGCCGATGCCAAGCTTGTTCAGCCCCTCAAGAATATCCGCTTCAAACTGTGCGCCCTTTGGGTGATGATGTTTTGTGCCCAATGGACGGAGGTAGGCTTTTTTGGAAAGCAGCGCGGCGTTTTCAATGTTGTGCCCCAGGCCTATGCCGATAATCAGCGGCGGGCAGGCATTGAGCCCCGGATCGGAAACCGCGTCAAACACCATACGGACAATGGCGGCATATCCCTCGGAGGGCTTGAAAACCTGGGCTCTGCCGGGGAGACAGCAGCCCGCGCCGGCAAAGTAGGAAGTGATTTCAAGATCGCTGCCATCGCTGCAGATGTTCCAGTTGATCCAGGGCATACGCTCCCCGGTATTGTCACCGGTGTTCCGTTCTTCAAAGTAGTCCACCGCGTTGGGCCGCAGGGGGACGCTGACCGTGGCCCTGCGCACCGCTTCCGCCAGAGCCCGGGGGATCATGCCGAGGCAGGGGAATCCGGTTCCGGCCTTGAGGTAAAAGTGAGGAAGCCCCGTGTCCTGGCAGCAGGGCCGGTCAAACCGTATGGCCTTTTCCAGGTTGTCAAAGTAGGTGTCGTAGATACTGCGTTGCAGCGGGCTGTCCTCTTTTTCACGCAGTTCCCCGAGCCGTGCGTACACATCGTCCGGCAGCCGTTTGCAGGATAGGTTTATCACCTTTTCCATTGTCTGAATAAACTGTTCTTCTATTTTATCAAACATGGGTATTCCTCCCCAGTCCCAGGTAGTAGGTTTCAAATGATTCACTGCGGCAGGCTTCGGGCTTGAAACTTTTGCCGGTTTTGAACAGTTCCCGTATGCGTTTGAGCAGTGATGCGGTATCCCCGCCCTGGAACACCTTTACTACGAGGTTACCGCCGCTTGCCATGGCCGTTTCGGCATAGTTCAGAACCGCCTCCGCCAGGGCCAGGGAGCGGAGGGTGTCCACGGAACGGTTCCCCGTGGTGGACGGCGCAGCATCGCTAATCACCAGATTGTAGGGACCCCGGGCGTGAATGGCCTCCCGGATTTCCGCCGCAGTAATATCACCCTGGATAAAACAGAAGTTCTGTGCATCAAATAACCCCTTGTCGTACTGCCGGGAAAGGGGGGAAAGGTCAACGGCGGTAAGGAGGCTGCACACCGGCAGGTGTGATCGTTTGTCAAGTTTCCGCAGGGCATAGAGGCTCCAGCTTCCAGGGGCAGCCCCCAGATCCAGGATTTTTAGCGGCCCAGAGGAGGGACAGAGCAGGCCGAACTTTTCGTCCATCTCCTTCAGCTTGTACACCGAACGGGCGGGGTAGCTTTCTTTTTGAGCCTTGAGTGACCAGTGATCCAGTTTTTCGTAGTTTGCCATGTTAGCTCTTTGCGGACATGTTCTATACCCAATTTTCCAAATTAAGGTTTTTAATCCGCTCAAATTCCTTCGTTTTGTTCGTGATAAAAATATAATTTCTCCCTAATGCCTGGGCCGCAAGCTGCATATCGTAGCGATCCATAGACTCTCCCCTCCAATCTAGTTCCGCCCTGATAATACCATAGATCTCCGCATCCCTGGCGTCAAAGGAAATAATTTTAAAAGAGGATAGAAAATTTTTGAGGGCATTCCTGTTTTTTTCCCGGGCTCTGCTTTTTGATGCCCCATATTCCATTTCGGCCACGGATACGGCGGATATCTTGATGTCCCCGGGGCTATGGAGGGCAATCTTGTTCACGATACTCTGCGGGCGCCGGTTAATAATATAAATACACGTATTGGTATCCAAAAGATACATGGTCAAAACCCGCGCTTTTGCATTTCCGGCTGTTCCCTTCCATCGGCAAAAAAATCATCGGAAAATTCGGTTAGACTTTTTTTAAAAAGCTCCCAGGGATCATCCTTGGGAAAAAGGATGAGGGTGTTACCGATTTTATTAATAACCAACTCATCCCCCTCAACCTGATATTCCTTTGGAATACGAATAGCCTGGCTATTGCCGCTTTTAAAAACCTTGGTGGTTTGCATTGGTTAGTCTCCTTGATTGTAAGTATATACTATGGTGTATACTTAGTCAATGATTTAACAGGAGCAGGGAATTGTCTAGCTAGTAGCCCTGTTTATAGAGGATGAATTTTCTAAAGGGTATCGGGTTTCCAGCCCCTTCGCCACATCAAGCACTATCCGCTTGCCAACCTCGTTTAGTTTATCAGAAACCCGGGCTATCTCCAGGGCTGCGGGGGTGTGACTTGAATATATTTTTTCCTTTCCCGTTACCAGATATTCAACGGAAGTATTGAGGGAATTGGCTATCCTTGTCGCCGCGTCCGCCCGGGGGAATATCTCGCGCATCTTCCAGGTTGAAAGAGTCGGCTGTTTTATGCCTGTTTTGACAATAACCGGATTGTCCTTTCCGCCGGTAATAGCATCATACCGCGTCCAAAAATCATCGGCATTGTACTCTTCCATGGCCATATTATCGGAGTTGGCCCGAAATAGCTCAAAAAGAGGGTCTTGACGTAATTGCCACTGCAATCTAATATAGAAATATAATTGCATTTGCAATATTTAACGACAATCCGGAGCGAAAAAGGCAATGCGGACTATTTTAGTATTAATTGGCGCTCCATTGGGCGGCGGTACATGAAGATGCTGGTTGCAGTCCCGACTTATAATGAAGCGCCAAATATAGAAGCGTTTACTAAATCCGTATTTGAACATATTCCTCAAAATGCTGAAATTCTGGTGATTGATGATAACTCACCTGACGGAACGGCGGCGCTGGTGGAAAATTTAATGCCCGCTTATCCGGCAAGGCTGCATATGTTAAACCGGCCGGAAAAGCAGGGGCTGGCGGCGGCCTACCTTGCGGCGTTTGCCTGGGGATTTAACCGTGACTATGATGTATTTCTCGAAATGGACGCGGACTTTTCCCACAAGCCTGAATATATCCCCGCAATGCTTGAAGCAATTCAAAATTATGATGTAGTAATTGGTTCCCGAAATATAACGGGCGGCGGTGTTGAGGGCTGGTCCGCGATTCGGAATATGATTTCAAAGGGCGGTTCCTTGTATTCCCGCATAGTTTTAGGATGCCCCATTAAAGACTTAACAGGCGGATTTAATATGTGGCGTAAAACCGCACTTGAACAACTCGGATTGCGGAATATCATTTCAAATGGATATTCATTTCAGGTTGAGATGAAATACCGCAGCTTTTGTGCGGGCTGTTCCATAAAAGAAATCCCGATAATTTTCCCCGACAGGAAATACGGGAAGTCAAAAATGTCGAAAGAGATTTTTCTGGAAGCGGCAATCAATATTTGGAAAATTAAAAAGGATGTTGGAAATGATAGTGGTATAGATCAGTTTGTAAAATTTGCCATAACCGGCGGGCTGGGTACCATAACAAATCTGCTTATATTTTATATTTGTGCTGACAAATTATCATTTCCTGAAATTCCGGTAAGTATTGGCTGCTTTTTAATCGCGGGAACACAAAACTATGTTATTAATCATAAATGGTCATTCGTGCAAAACACGGCGCATGAGACATTATCTGTAGGTAAATGGATTTTGTTTTTGGGCGCATCCATACTTGGACTTTGTGTGAATATACTTGTGCTTCAAGCGGTATTATCGCACTTTGTTTTGCCGTTTAAATTTATTGCACAGGGGTGCGGTATTGCGGCAGGGATGGCGGTGAATTTTATGGTGACAAAATTAGTTGTGTTTAAAAAAGGTAAACGGCAATGAACAAGGCATTCAAAATAATTTCCACCATAATTTGTCTTTCAGGATTGGTTCTCAGCACGGGAATAACGGTATATCAAAACATTACCACAAATAAAAATGTTTTTGGCCAATGGTTGGCTCCGGTGTATATCAACATGGAAATCAACAGAGAATATGCAAACAATGTGTCAACTTATTCTGAATCCGCTACAAAACAGTATTATCCCATGACTACACGGCCGGTGAATACGGAAAATAATAGGATCCAAAACATTGAAATACATACACAATTGAATACAACCGCGTTTCACCGAAAAATATACCTCTGTATTCCGCAGGTTTTATTACAGGAAACTGTCAATGCCATCGATAACATTAGTATATTTATCGGCAATAAACTCTGCTATTATTCCAATACGGACATACAAAAATTTGAAATAAAAACAACCGATGAATATTCATTTCTGTTTATACCAAATCTTTACTACAGTAAATCACTGCTTGTAAAAAATTGGGCAAACTATTATGGCGATCTTAACCTCGTGTTGAAATTACTGTTTAATTTTTTACTATATCCATACCGGTTTATTGTTTCATACTTATTTTTGCTTGGCATACTGATTATTAACCGGAAAAACTTTCAATCTGTGTATTTTTGGCTCTTGCAAAAACCAAATTTATGGCAAAATGTGGGGCTTATAATGGTAATCACCCTTGGATTTATCCTGCGCATAAATGACTATGTCCGTTTTTCCGGCTGGTCAGACGAAATATATTCTGCGGTGAGTTCGGGAAACCCTACACTGCCGTTTATGACAACATGTACCGATCCGGGGAATCCGCCGTTTTATGTTATTCTCCTTCGATATTGGTTCAAAATATTCGGCTGGTCTGAGGAGTCGGGAACAATGCTTTCCGTTGTACTTGGAACACTTGCCATACCGGCGATCTATATACTGATAAAACAAAATTATGGTGCAAAAACAGCATTGATGACATCTTTTTTCATGGCAATAAGTGGTTTCGCCATAGGATATTCACAGGAAATGCGGGGATATATTCTAAAAATATTTCTAACACCGGTAGCAGCGTTTCTGTTTTTTAAGTTTCTCAGAAAACAATCTGTACTGAATCTTTTCTTGTATATTCTACCATCCATTTGTATTGCAAATACCCATTATTATGGCATTTTATTTATCATGGGAAACTTTTTGTTCTATCTTTTCTTTGAGCGGGGAAGTGATTCTTTTACATGGAAAAAAACAGGTATCTTTCTGGCCGGTAATATCATTATTGCTCTGTCTTTTATGCCATACTTTTTATATCAATTGTTTGTAGAACAGTATAATTTTGAACGGGAATGGGTTATCCGGCCCGAACACGCGGCAATAATGACAATATTGATTTGCATTGCAGGGTGCGTGACAGCATATAGCAGGAAAATTAATTTGAACAGGATATGGAAGAACACACAAAAAGTATTTACACTATATGTAGTAAGTGTGCCAATACTTATTTTTACTCTTGCCTTTTTAATTTCCTTTGTAAAACCAATGCTTAATATCAGATATTTGCTGCCGGTAAGTTTCCCCTTTTTCTTATCATTTAGCGCCATACTGATTTCCGGATGTAAAAGAACCCGGAAAACAAAATACATTTGTGTAATGCTTGTTTGGGCTGCGTCTGTCGCCTTGTACGAAGGGAAAGCGGGTATACCCGGTGACGGGTATGCATCCTATAGACAGGCACGGGCTTTTATTGCTTCAGATGCGGTTGCACATCCCGATAAGAAATCCGCCATGCTTGATAACGCCCCGAAAAATGCACAGTACTATGGTTTTGCAGCGATTCCACAATACTCGCCTGAATCCGGTTATGATGTCCTGTATGTTTTTAATAATATTTTTGGCATGAATGAAGAAGATCAATACAAACAGTTGTATGCACATAATTTCAACGATGAAAATATGCTTGTTATTATTCCAAATGACGAAGTGGTAATTTTCAAGAAATACTTACCGTAAGGGCCGGGAGCGTTTCATCCATCTCCTTCAGCATCTCCCCAGCAGCCACTCCCGCACAATGGTTTCCGACGCTGCCCCATGACTTTCACGACTACTCCGATAATAACCAATCCAGAACATTTATTGTTCGAATACCGGCGTCAACGGAATTTGTCCAATCCCTGGTCAGAATAAACTTTGGATAACTATCTTTTATTGATTTTAATGGCGTCAATTCCCGCATCAGCGTGTCCGCTGCAAGTATGGTTTGGGATACCTGATAATATTCCTTCACCCCGCCCGGTTTAGCTGCCACGAAATCAACTTCCTTACCCTTGACCCGGCCAACTTTTATTTTATAGCCGCGCCGCAGTAATTCCAAATAAACGATGTTTTCCAGCACATGGCCGGAATCTGTTGCCGAATCGCCCCCCAGCAGATAATACCGCAGACCCACATCAACTGCATAGTATTTTGCATTGGATGTCAGATACTCTTTTCCTTTGTTGTTGTATCCGGTTGTGCTGTAAAACAAAAAAGATTTTAACAATGCGGACACATAATTTTCCAATGTTGCCGCATAGACCCTTTTATCATCGGGGCGCAATTTAAGGTCATTGTTTAAAACTCCGATTATCCCATTGAGTGAAGTTTCATTACCCAAATTTGCAAACATAAAATCTATAACCCGCTCCAATAAACTGACATCTTTTACGCCATCCTGCTTCATAATATCTTTTATCAGTATGCTGTTATAAACCGTATCCAAATATTCCTGCACGCCCTGCTTGTCATAACTGCCGTCCCGTGTATATTCCAAACTTTCAGGGAAACTGCTTTGTTCTATATAATTCCTGAACAATTCATCTTTGCCCAGTTTTGTATCAACAAAGGCGGACACATACTCTTTGAACGAGAGGGGCAGCATCTTTATGTCGATATAGCGGCCGCCCCATTGGGTTTCTTTGGCATCGGATTCTGTTTTTTTGGTTGACTTGCCGGATAAAATATTGGAATTAGAGCCGGTCACATACAAATCAATATTTTTCTGCATACGCAGTCCATTGGCAACATCTTCGTAATCGGCCGCCAATTGCAGTTCATCCAGGAACACGTAGTATTGCTGATTGTCCGCCGTCCGGCCTTTTACATAGTTGTAAAGCACATCCCCACCCCGAAACGTAGCATTATCCCTGGATTCTAAATTGATGGTAATTATTTGACTATCCTTAATGCCGCTCCCGCGCAGATGATCCTGAAACAACTCAAAAAGGGTCGATTTACCGCAGCGCCGCACTCCGGTCACCACTTTTATCAGATTGGACTTGTCTTTATGCCGAATCAAAGCATCAACGTATTCCGGCCGGTTTATCATAATACCCCCATTTATTTTCAGTATATCCGAATAAATACAAAAAATCAAGCGATTTCTATGAAATTCCTAAACTTTAACATAGATTATAGTGATTTCTACGATTTTTGATATAAATAATAAGAGGTTTTATCTTCCCAGCAGCCACTCCCGCACATTCCTATGAACAATCCCTTCCCGGCTAAAGTCAACTTCGTCCATGCTCAGCACATACTTAGGGCAATTGTCCCGTATAGCAAGCAGGGATCCGAACTCCCGCGCAATGGTTTCCGGCGCTGCCAGCAGATAGGCAACCTGAATGTATATCCGCTCCCCCTGGTTTTCCCCCACAAAGTCGATTTCCTGTTCCCCTACCTTACCCACAGTAACGCTGTAGCCCCGGCGGCGCAGTTCCAGGTAAACCAGATTTTCCAGAATCAGGTTAATGTCAATGGCCGTTCTGCCGCAGACCGCCGCGCCCAGACCGTGGTCGGCAATATAGTATTTATCATGCACCGTAAGAATTTTTTTGCCCTTAAGATCCTGCCGCTTTGCCTGATAAAATAAAAAAGCGTTTTCACAGGCCTTGAGGTAATTCAGGATGGTTTCCGGCGCTGCCACACGGTTTGCGCTTTTAAAAAATTTGGACAGACTGGTGGCGGAAAAGGGCTGCCCCGCATTGGATATCACATACAAAATAATACGTTCCAACAGGTCAGTTTCCCGGATACTGTTCCGCCTGACGATGTCCTTCAACACCACCGAATTATACACATCCTTCAAATATTGGAAAGAAGCGTCCTCGTTAAACCGCAGGTTATGCAAAAAGGGCATCCCCCCCAGGGTGATATATTTGGTAAACGCGTTGCCTTCCGTAATGGCCGGTTCCTGATCCCGGTACAGTTCCAGAAATTCCGCAAACGAAAAAGGGTAGATAAGGATTTCCACATAACGCCCCGCCAAGTAGGTGGCCAATTCTCCGGACAAAAGGGCGGCGTTGGAGCCGGTAATGTAAATATCCGTATCAAAACGAACCCGCAGGGAATTGACGCAGGTTTCCCAATCCGCCACTTCCTGGATTTCATCAAAAAAGATGTACACCTTTCCCGGTATACCGGCGATTTTTTCCTTTAGGTGTTCATGTAAAGCTTCTGCGATACAGAGGGGGGCGTATTCCATATCCTCAAAATTAAAGCTGAGGATATTTCCGGGGTTTACCCCCGCTTTGATAAGTTCCTCCTTGATGAGCTCCAAAATAACCGATTTGCCGCACCGCCTGATTCCGGTGATAACCTTGATCAGATCCTTGTTAATAAAGGGCTGAACCCGCTCTATATAAACATTCCGCCGGACCATATTGAGAGTATATAGCACTTATAACTGATAATCAAGGGGAAAATATTAATTTTAGCGGTTATAACTGATAAATATTGTCTCTTTCCCCCAGGGTCTTTTCCCTCCGGACGTATCTATCGTACAAACTTATCCCATGGATTCACCCTATACCCATCGTTTGGAAAAAATAGAAGCCGTTTTGAACGCCCTGTTACCGGAAACCCTGGCTTTCCCCTGGGTAAGTACTAATTTTCCCGCCTTGCCCGGCACGGTTCCCCCTGCGCTCGTAAAGTCCCTCACCTGCATAGAAGCCTGGGACGCGCCGCTTGAGCTGAAAAACGGCGTGTACCGTCTCTGGGGGAGCATATGCGGCGGCTGCACCTGGGGCAGGCTATGGATTATCAGCTGGCACCGGGACTATGCTTCCCTCAGCTTGTACACCGAACGTGCAGAGTAGCCTTCCTTTTGGGCTTTGAGTGACCAGTGGTCGAGTTTTTCGTAGTTTGTCATGTTAGCCCTTTGCGAACATGTTCTATACCCAATTTTCCAAATTAAGGTTTTTAATCCGCTCAAATTCCTTCGTATTGTTCGTGATAAAAATATAATTTCTCCCTAATGCCTGGGCCGCAAGCTGCATATCGTAGCGATCCATAGGCTCTCCCCTTTTCTTCCTTGCGGTTACCCCGCATCAATGGTAATAGGAAAGCTTTTTTTCTCCTTTGGCAATTGCAAAGGATACCACCCAGTTCATGATAAAGTAAAAAAGCCCCGCTATAAAGATGGGGGTGGTGGAGAATTCCCGGGCCGCCGCGTTTTGGGCCGCGTGGAAAAGTTCCGCTACGCCGATGACCTGGGCCAGGGCGGTGTCCTTAACCAGGGTGATCACCTCGTTTCCCGCGGCGGGTAGTATCCGCTTGATCACCTGGGGCAGCACGATTCGGAAGAAGGTCTGGGAAGTGGTAAAGCCCAGCACCTTGGCCGCCTCGTATTGTCCTTTGGGGATAGCCTCAATGCCGCCGCGGTAGATTTCCGCAAAATAGGCGGCGTAGTTCAGGGCAAAGGCGATGATTACCGCGGTAAACCGGTTGTAGGAAAGAACGGTGCGGACGCCGTTCCAGAAGGCCGGGGAACCGAAGGTCGCAGAAAAAGTGTCAACCAGAAATTTGTTGAGATACTTGGGGGCAAAGTAGATAAAAATAAGCTGCAAAATAAGAGGGGTGCCCCGTATGATCAATAAATACAGGTTGATGATATTGCGAACCACCCAGTTTTTCGACATACGGCCAAAAGCAACCGGCATTGCCAGGGGGACTGAGAAAAGCAGGGTTAGAAAAAACACTTCAAGTGATATTCCCGCCCCCATGAGCATGATGCCGAGCATTTTGGTCATACGGTAATACTACTTTCCGATGATGGAAATATCGGCGCCTAACCATTTGGTGGCTATTGTAGCGACGGTTCCATCTTTTGCCATGGCTAAGAGGGTTTCCCAGACCTTATCCGCCAGGGCCTTGTCGTTCTTCCTGAATCCGATGCCGAATTCTTCTTCCCCCAGGGTTTCGGTAAGAATACGGAAATCCTTCCCTGAACGGTTGATGTTATCGTTGGCTACCACGAGGTCTATGACCACGGCGTCTATCCCGCCGACATCAAGATCCATGAGGGCGGTGAGAAAATCTTTATACTCGACCACCTCTTTAAGGCTCGACTTAAATTCCGGCGCATCCTCAAGGGCGTCCACCGATGAAGAACCCGCCTGGGTTCCCGCAATTTTTCCCGCAAGGTCTTTCAGTGTCTGAACAGAAGAGTTCCCCTTTACCACGATAACCTGGGCATTTTTCAGGTAGGGGGGGGTAAAGGTAAGGGACTTTTTCCGTTCTTCGGTAATGGTAAAGCCGTTCCAGATGCAGTCGATTTCCCCGGTATTCAGTTCCTGTTCCTTGGCGTTCCAGTCTATGGGCTGGGGTTTGAGGGTCACCCCCAGCCGCTTGGCGACTTCCGTAGCCAGGTCGATGTCGTACCCCACAATCTCGTTGTTTTCGTTCCGGAAGCCCATGGGGGGGAACGAGTCATCCAGGCCCAGAACAAGGACTTTCTTATTCAGAATATCCTGAAGGGAATTATCCCCACCTGCCGTTACGCCGCCGTCCTTTTTACCGCCGGCAAACACCATCCCTGCCCCAAGGAGCAGACAAACCATCGCAATTCCAATCCGTTTCATTTTTTTCCTCCATTTGTAAACGTGATATCGGACTTTACCCTAATTTTCAAAAAATGTAAACTGAAAAATCAATGTCTGACAGAGTAATGTCCTGCGAAATAGTGATCGCCGACCCCGCAAAAAATATCACGGCCTTTGTGTTGAGCCCCGTAGCAGGCCCGGCAGAACGGGCCGCCATCGCCAAGGCCCTGCTTGCCGACCCAAACCTTGGGATTGAGCAGGTGGGGTTCGTGGTGGTCCCGCCGCCTGATGAGCCGGGCCGGCTGAGGCAGGCCGCTCCCTTGTGGCGGCTGGAGATGATGGGGGGTGAGTTCTGCGGTAACGCCGCCCGAAGTTTCGGCCTGTATGTGGCCCGGCGTCAGGGGTTGCGGGGACAGGTACGGGTGGACATTGAAATCAGCGGTATGAAGGAAAGCGTGCCGGTACTGGTGGACGTGGAGGCCGGGTTGGCGGAGGCGGCCATGCCCCTGCCTATTGCCCGGGAAACCATTGCCTATAAGGGCGCAGAGTTGCCGGTCTACGTGTTTGAGGGCATCACCCATGTGATTGCGCAGGGTATCAAGCCCTCGGAAGCTGCATTTTATGCGATTAAGGCGTTGGTAGATACCGGGTACTTGGATGCTTTAGGGGTGATGTTTTATGATGCCATCGCCAATATAATGACCCCCGCCGTGTATGTGTATGCCACGGAGTCCCTGGTTTTCGAGTCCAGTTGCGGTTCCGGGTCCACCGCTTTGGGGGGTTGGTTGGCCCGGGATTTACCGGATGGGGAGACTAGCCTGGCACTAAGGCAGCCGGGCGGGGTGATAGAGGTTCGGGTGCAGAAGCGGGGCGGGGAAATGACCGGGCTCTTCATTGGCGGGCCGGTTCATTTTTCCGCTTCATTTTTCGATGACATTGACACCACCCTTTCCCCGGGTTAAACTACTATCGGGTGCGGAGGGGGCTGCCGCGATGGAACTGAGGATACGAAAAAGCCAGGAAATATACATCATAGATGTCCAGGGCGAACTTGACCTCTATAACGCATACAAACTCAAGGAACTCCTGACAAAGATGCTTGAGAAAAAAATAGAACGCTTCATTATTAACCTGGATGAGGTTGAGTATATTGATTCCAGCGGTATCGGCGTCCTTATTTATATCTCCTCCACGGTCAAAAAATCAAATTTGAAGCTTGCCATAACCAATGTCCACGGGTCGGTGCAAA
The DNA here is from genome assembly GCA_025997495.1 of Spirochaetia bacterium. Lineage (GTDB taxonomy): Bacteria > Spirochaetota > Spirochaetia > Treponematales > Breznakiellaceae > Termitinema. The sequence goes on from BNUR01000016.1 coordinate 17,140, forward strand.
AAGTCTTGGAACTTACTAAATTGACGGGATATTTCCCCATCACGGCTACACTGGATGAGGCAATGACGAAGGCTGGCTCCTAACCGGGAGCTTAGACATGACCGGTGAAAAATTTTGCCTGCGCCGGGGTGTCGGCGTCATCACCGGTAAAGGGTCTGCCGTAGATAAACTCAAAGAGAAAACGAGTGTCCTCCGGGGCTATGTCCAGGAATTGGCAGCCAAAGTAGTTGGTGGTCCGGTCGGTGAAGCGGCGGACTATCTGGGCGGCGGCCTGAATGGTTCTAATGGCCCCGCCGGGTTGTCCGGTTCCAATTTTTACGGGGGCGTTGAAGGTTACCGAAAGCTCCGCGTCCGGCAGTAACGCCGAGGTGAGATCCGAACTGGGGTAGGAAAAAAGCAGCCCCGATGCGCTGATGTCGAGTACATTGCCCGTGAAGGGTTTGTTTGTTAGCATTCCTGCATCAAAATAGCCGTTTGTCTTGAGGGAATGGGCCAAAGTCCGGGCGAACTGGCAGAGGGTATCCAGGATCTCCTTGGTTAGGGGGGGGAGGCCTTCCTTGTTGAGCCATACATGGATATAGCCGATCACGTATTCATGGAAGAGGATGGGTACCCAGGTGTCCGAAAAGATTCCCCCTTCAAATTTTGTGCGGAGATACCGAGCCAGGGCTTCGTCAAGGTATTTTGCCCCCACGCCGATGCTTTCCAGGTACCGTTTGAATATATCTTCGGTTACAAGCTTTTTTTTAGGGTTCGGGTCTGTGCGGGGCAGGGCTGCCTTGGTGGATGGCAGAAAAATTGTCTTGCCGGTCTCCGCCAGGATCCGCTCCTCCGTGATGGTGGGGGGTTTGTCCTTAAAAAATACCAGCGTATACTCGCCGGAAAAACCTTTGATCCATGCCCCTATTTTGGTGACAAGCCCGTTAAGATCCGGGGGATTCAGGCCTTGCGTAAACTCAGGGATTTCCACGGATTCAAAATCCTCTACCTTGGGAAACGAAAGGGCGTACCGTTCCCCCTGGAGGGAAAACTGTATCTTCAAATCCGGCGGGTTTATCACCCGGGAATGGGATCGGTTCAGATCCCTATACAGAAATTCCGGCGCTTTTCCAGTGATATGGGTATCCCTGATAGTCTCAGTTTCCACCGTAAAGGCGATGACCTTTGCCTGATATTCAAAGATAAGATGCATTCTTCGCCGGGGTTTCAGTCCCGGTATCAGGGTATCCGCCTGGAGGGAGATGTCTTTTTCCGTAGGCCGTTCCACCCGCAGCACGTATTCGGTACGGTTGCGTAAAAAAATAATGGGGATCTGCTCATCGTAGAGAAGTTTGAGATAAAAATCCTTTTCAATCCTCTTAATCGGTGTTGCCATAACCTCTACCTAAAAAAACCGTTCGTAGGGGGAAAAATCGAACTTATAGGTATTCATCCCCTTTTCCGACAATGCCCGCGCTTCTTCCACCAAAACATCCTCAAGCTGCCATTTGTTCTCCGTAAGCCGTACGTACAATTCCCCGGCCACGCTCATATCCCTGCCGATAAAACGGAACAGGAAGGATATGGCGCCATCGGCCTCCTCCCGTCCCCCTCCCAACCGGAACTGTTGGGGGCTTATGGGTTCCAGGCTTGTGAATAATGTTTCAAGCTGAGACGTTTTCGTCCCCGTCAGAAGCGCCGATTCCCGGCTTCCCGACAGTACCCCCTGAAGCAGGTTCCGGGCATACCGGTAAGCTGCTTCGTCCGCCTCTCCCCGGCCCAATTCCCCAATAACCGCATCCCGTGGATATCGGGGCGTTTCATCCCCTCTTTGGGGCCGCCGCAGGGCTTCGGGGATGGAGCCCTGGTTAAAAACCGGACTCGCCAGCTCCGGGACTTCCGCCGCTTCTCCGGGCGAACCCTCTTCCGGGGCCGCAGAATCCGCCGGTGGGTCGGAAACATCCTGGGCAAGTAATAATACCACAGAAAAAAGTAAGAATATACTTATTCCCGCCATTTTTTTCATAAATTTTCCACCTTACCCATACTATAAGGTATATCTAATTGAATTAAAAGGAAAGTTTAAACGGCTGGACAGGAATCGTTCCGGAAGGATACTATCACCTAATGGGAAAGGATGTTTATGCCACGCTACGAACTGGATATACGGATCCCATACGGGATGTACTGTGGGGGCACATCTACCTTACCCCGGAACTGGCGGCGTTGACCAAATCGGATCCCTTTATGCGGCTCTCCCGGATTTTCCAGCTCGGCCCTGCCTTTGTGGTCTATCCCGGGGCGACCCATATCCGGGCGGCTCACTCTATCGGCGTGTACCACCTGGCCCGGCGGCTCCTCCTCAACCTGGCGGAACGGGGCGCCGGCTCCTGGCTCACCCCAACCGGGATTGTTTCTTTTCTCTGCGCCGCCCTGCTCCATGACCTGGGGCATTTTCCCTACACCCATTCCCTCAAGGAACTTCCCCTGCGCCGCCATGAAGCGCTCACCGCGGAAATCATCCTCCGGGACCCCATCAAGTCCCTGATTGCCAAGGCCGGGGGTGATCCATTCCTTACCGCCGCCATTGTGGATACGGAGCTTCCGCCGGGCCTCCCGGAGCAGGTGTTTTACCGCAAGCTCCTGTCAGGGGCGCTGGATCCGGACAAGCTGGACTACCTGAACCGGGACGCCCGGTACTGCGGGGTTCCCTACGGCGCCCAGGATGTGGATTTTATCCTGAGCCGCCTTTATCCCGATCCTGAAAAAGGGGTGGTCATTGATAGCCGGGGAATTCCCAGCGTGGAGTCCATCCTTTTTTCAAAGTACCTGATGTACCGGGCGGTCTATTGGCATCCCCAGGTACGTTCCGCCACGGCGATGATGAAAAAGGCACTCCTGGGCGGCCTTGAGGACGGCATCCTTGCGCCGGAGGATCTCTACGGCCTGGATGATGCCGGGCTTTTTGCGCTCCTCCAGAGCCGTCCCCACCCCCTTTTTCACCTGGCGGAAAAGGTCAGGGCCGGCCGGTTTTATGGAGTGGCGGCGGCATTCCCCTTTGACGCAGGCCTGCACGGGGCTTTGCTGGACATAGGCCGGCGATCACGGCATGAAGAGGCCCTGGCTGGGGAACTTTCCCTGAACCCGGAGGTTTTGATCATTGATGTGCCGGAACCCATATCCTTTGAGACCGGCCTCTACGTTACCGGTGAGTCCGGTGAGTCCGGGTGCTATTTTGCCGAAAGCTCCACCGTGTTTAAGCCCGGGGTGGTGGAAAGTTTGGTGAAATCCTTGCGGATTATCAGGATTTTTGTGGATCCCGACTATGAAAGCAAGGTAAAATCAAACCCCGAACTTATGGGGATATTGCACAATTGCAAAAAATGGTTAAATTTAACATAACCGTGGAGGTTCAGAATGGAGATACATAATACAACCGAGGATACCGTTTTTTCGGCGATAAGTGAAATTTGCGCTTCTATCGAGAAACAGGGGAATCCCGGCAAGTTTTGCCTCTGTGATCAATGCCGTATGGATGCGGCTTGTTTTGTTCTGAACCGTATTGCCCCCCATTATATTCGTTCCAACCGCGGCGCCGCCCGGATTGATCAGAAAACCTTGAGCCGGCAGCAGCAAGACGCGGACACCGTTTCCCTGGTGCTTGAGGCTCTCAAACGGGTCAGCCACAACCAGCGTCCCAATACCGACCACACCAGGGGGCCGGCCAAGGAAATTGCCTGGGGCCCGGTCTTTTTCAATATTCCTACCATTATCGGCAGGGCCTTTAACGGCGCCAATTTTTCTCCCCTGGCGGATGCCCGGGTGGAACTCCGGCGGGAGGGGAAGCAGGAGGAGATGAAAAACCGTAATTGGGAAAACCCCTGTACCCTTGTTGCCAATACCCAGGGAACCTTTACCTTCTGGCCCGAATCCATCCCCGCCAAGGACGCGGGCGCCCGTAAAAATTTTGAATATTCCATAACGATTGAAGCGGCGGGTTTTGAAATCCAGAGACATTTCTTTGAAGTCCCGGTGATAAGTGAATCCGGTGACGCGGAATCCTTCTCCATGAACCGAACCCACACTCTGCCGGATCTGTATCTGTTTCCCCCGGGTGGGGATGAGGATTAGAGAGCGAATAAATTTTTTCGGGAGGATATTATGGCTCATTGCGTGATTCCGGAAGCGGAAGCGATTTTAGATAAGGAATTCCCCGTTCTGGACAAGGGTTTCATCCGCCTGGTGGATTACCTGGGGGGGGACGAGCGGGTGGTACAGTCCGCCCGGGTGAGCTACGGCGAGGGTACCAAAAGTTACCGGGAGGATGCGGGGCTCATCGACTACTTGCTGCGGAACCGGCATACCAGCCCCTTTGAGCAGATTTCCCTGACCTTCCATGTAAAGATGCCCATTTTTATCGCCCGGCAGTGGATACGCCACCGAATGGCCCGGCTCAACGAGATTTCCGGCCGCTATTCGGTGATGAAGGACGATTTTTATGTCCCTGCGCCGGGGGATGTGGCCCTCCAAAGTACGGACAATAAACAGGGGCGTTCCGATACGGCACTGGATCCGATGGAGGTGGAAAAGGTACGTTCTTTCCTGGGCGAGGGGCAGAAACACGCCTATGGGGAGTATACATCCTTAATTGATCAGGGGATTGCCCGGGAATTGGCCCGGATCAATCTGCCCCTGTCCTTATATACCGAAATTTACTGGAATATTGACCTCCATAATCTGTTTCACTTCATGGAACTGCGGCTGGGGGCTCATGCCCAGAAGGAAATTCGCCTGTATGCCCGGACGCTGCTGGAAATTACCAAAAAAGTGGTTCCCCGGTGCTGTGAATCCTTTGAACGGCACCTCCTTGGCGGGGTGAGCTTCTCCAAAGAGGAATTGGCGGAACTGAATAAGCGGCTGGGGAGCGGCGGGGAATCTTCCCTGAGCGGCAAGGCCCTGGAACGGTTTGAGGAAAAACTTCGCAGCGGGAAGTCCCACTAAGCGTCACCAAAGAAGGATTTTTATATGAAAGGACCAATTTTAGTCGTATTAGCCGCCGGTATGGGAAGCCGTTACGGTGGGTTAAAACAGATGGATCGGATTGGCAAAAGCGGGGAAGTGCTGCTGGACTATTCGGTGTTTGATGCCAAGCGGGCGGGCTTCACCAAGATTGTGTTTATTATCCGCCACGATATCGAAAAGGATTTCCGGGAACTGGTACTAAGCCGAATCAAGGGCCACATTGAATATGATGTGGCCTTCCAGGAACTGGACAGCATCATCCCGGCGGATGTTCTGGCGGATAGCCGGAAAGCAGGCCGGACCAAGCCCTGGGGAACCGCCCACGCCCTGCTCTGTGCCCGGGATAAGATAGACGCCCCCTTCACGGTGCTTAACGCGGACGATTTTTACGGCCGGGAAGCCTTTGCGGTGATGGGCAAATACCTGGCCGACCCTGCGGTGATCGATGGGGCTATCGTACCCTTCCGGCTGGAGAAAACCCTAAGCCCCCAGGGTACGGTTACCCGCGGGGTTTGTGAGGTGCATCAGGGGTATCTTTCATCGGTGGATGAACTCAAGGCAATCGAAAAAAAGGACGGTATAATTTTCAATACCGGAACGGATGGGGCACAGCAGGTTCTTAGCGCGGATACCCCGGTATCCATGAACTTCTGGGGTTTCCCGGTGAGCATCTTCCCCAAACTGCAAAACTACTTTGAAGATTTTCTGCAAACATCCGGTTCGGAACCGAAAAGCGAATGTTACCTTCCCCTTGCGGCGGACTGGTTCATCAAAAAGGGGTTTCTCAAAATCCGGGTCCTGACGGCGGATTCCGAATGGTTCGGGGTTACCTATAAAGAAGACCGGGAGGCCGCGATGAACCGCATAGCGGAACTGGTTTCTCAGGGGGTCTATCCGGCATCACTGTGGGTGTAGGGCAGAACAGAAAATGCTGAGGAATTAGTGTGGTGGGCCGAACGCATCCGGGAGCAGACCCAGACCATCGGTCTGACCCGGCAGCGTGAGGACTGGCATGACCCGTGCCGCTCTCGGCTGTGCCGGCAGTGAGGGCGTAACCTGGTACTTGGGCAAAGGCCGGTGGTAACATAATGACGACGGAGCGGGCGGGAAGGGGCATGACGGGCCGAATGCATCCGGTTTCCCTGCGGACGGAGACTCTATGGGCCCCCTGGGGCCGAGGCTCCGGGAGCAGACTCCCCGGCAGCATTCGGAACGGCATGCCCCTCCCCGCCCGTGCTGTGCCGGCAGCAATACTACCGCAGTTTCTTCCGCATCTTCCGCCGGTTTTTCCGCGCTTCTTCCCGTTCCCGCTCCGTAGAGCCCGGTGTAGAACCGCGTCTGTCCGGGATATCCGGATAGACCCGCACAGGCTCTTTGTCGGGCAGTTTGCGGAAGATGAAGTACATAACCACAGCCGCGATTATCATGCCGAAGTTAAGGATCTGCCCGGTGGAGAAACTCAAGAGCGGATGGGCTTGGGCAGGGGAGAGATTATTGGGGATGAGCTGAATGCGGTAGCCTAAATCGGAATCGGGCTCCCGGAAATATTCGATGAAAAACCGGAAAAGCCCATAGCCCCCCAGGTAGAGACTGCACAGGAACCCCTTGTAGGGTTTTCTGTTTCGCCAGAGCCAGATGATGAGCCAGAGTATCACCCCCTCGAAAAGGGCTTCGAAGAGTTGGGATGGGTAGCGGGGCAGGTTCACCATGGCGGCAGCGCTGGGAACGGCGATGCCGGCCTTTTCCGCAGCCTCCCGAACCCAGGGTTCCCGGGCGGAAAGGTGTGCGGCGTGGGGGAAGATCATCCCCAGGGGACCCGTAGTGATCCGACCGTAGAGTTCGCCGTTGATAAAATTCCCCAGGCGCCCGAAAGTGTACCCCAGGTTAACGCTGGCGACGAGCATATCAAAAATTTCCCGCTTGTTAAAATGCTTTATCACCGCATAGACAAATACCCCCGATATGCAGCCTATGAGGCCCCCATGGTAGCTCATCCCCTGGAGCCCGGTGAAGCGGCCATTTTGGAAGGGCCAGAATATCAGCCAGGGTTGGCGGCGGTAGATGTTACTGGTTTCGTAGACGAGAGTGGAAAAGACACGGGCGCCAATCAGCAAGCCCAGAATGCCCCAGAAAAAAAGACCCGACAAATCGTCTTCGCTCATAGGAAAATTCCGTTCACGCACCTGTTTGCGGTAGAGCAGATAGGAAAGGCCAAAGGCAATGATATACATGAGCCCGTACCAGCGAAACGGGAGACCGGGGACTATCTCCGGTTTCAGCCATGAGGGAAATTGTACCGCGAGGGCGTTAAGATTTTCCATTTGTTCTACCCTAGTATGATATAGGGAAATAGTCAATTGATAGAACAAATGGTAAACTAGGCCATGCACCTTTCTGATCTGGTGATCATCCTCTGCCGCCCTTCGGAGCCGGGGAATGTGGGCGCCGTATGCCGCGCCATGAAAAATATGGGCCTTTCCCGGCTGCGCATTGTTGCCCCCAGGCCGGGCGAGGCCATGGGTACCTGGGATGATAAGGTACTGCGGGCCAGGTCGGTTCACGCAGAGCAGGTCTGGGATGACGCGAAAACCTTCGACACCCTGGCCGCTGCCATCGCAGACCTTTCCCTGGTAATCGGAACCACCCGCCGCCGGGGCTATCACCGGAAAGCTATCACCATGACCCCTGAAGAAACCGCCGCCTTCCTGCAAACCCATCCCGGTCCCGCGGCCCTGGTTTTCGGCAATGAGCGCACCGGCCTTGAAGCAACGGAACTGGATCTCTGCAATCTGGCCTCCCACATCCCCTCGGACGGCGCCTTCCCGTCCCTGAACCTTTCTCACGCGGTTCAAATCTACGCCTACCAAATCTTCCGTGCCCTGAACCCCGAGCTTATCCTGGCACATGGTACCTGGATTCCCCTGGATCGCACCGATGTGGACGTCTTGGTCAAATCGATAAGCGACAATTTGGCCGGCCTGGGGTTTTACCGGAAGAAGGGGCGGGTGGAACAGGAGCGATTTCTCCGGGACATTTTTGGGCGGGCGGGGCTGACCATTGATGAGGGGCGGTACCTGGGGAAAATTTTTTCAAAGGCGGCGAACATGGCTATAAAGCAAGGAGCAAATGTCAAACATTAGGCTGAACCTACGAGTAATTCCAAATTCAAAAAGGATAAAAACCACGAACCTCACGAACCACACGAACAAAATACAAAAAACATCTAAATGTTCGTGTTTTTCGTGAGGTTCGTGGTTAAATTTCTTGTTTTTCTTTCAAAATTGGAATTCCTGTGAGCGCCGGACAGGCCCTTTACACCGGCGCGTAAAATCATCTATACTATGTAATTATGATATTCCCCTTAGAAGAACTTATTGAGTACGAAGGCAACATGTACGAAATCACCTCCGCCGCTTCCCGCCGCTCCTACCAGCTTTCCATGTTGCGTGATCCTGATATTGAGGATAACGACGGTAAAGTGGTGTCCCTGGCAGCCCGCCAAGTCTTCCAAAACGAGATCGAATTCCATCTGGAAGATTGATACCGATACCGATGCCATCGGTCCTTGTCCTCTTCGGCCCCACCGCCTCGGGCAAAACCGAATTGCTGGAACAACTCTTTACCGGGCCCAACCCCCTCTGCCGGGCGGAGGTTGTTTCCGCCGATTCCATGCAGGTCTACCGGGGTATGGACATCGGCACCGCCAAGCCTTCAGCGGATTTGCGGAAGCGGTTGCCCCATCACCTGATTGATATCCGTAACCCCGATGAACAGTTCAACGCCGGGGATTTTGTCCGCCTGGCGGATGAGGCCTGCACGGACATTGCCCACCGGGGGGCGCTCCCGGTGGTATCAGGCGGAACCGGCTTCTACCTCCGCAACTTTGTTCTGGGTCTCCCCGAAACGCCCCCGTCAGACCCGCGTATCCGGGATGGCGTGCAGGCAGACCTCCGCAGCCGGGGCGCCGCTTCCCTGATGGAGGAACTTGCCCTTTGCGACCCGGTTAGTGCCGCCCGCATCCACCCTAACGACACCTACCGTCTTGCCCGGGCTCTGGAGGTGTTCCGTAGTGAAGGCCGTCCCCTCAGTTCCTACGTTTCAAACGGCGCCGCCCGTACCCGGTACCGCTTTCTTATTATAGGCCTCCGGCGGAACCGGGCCGAGGTATATCGCCGCATCAACGAACGCTGCGCCCTCATGTTTCGCCGGGGTCTCCCGGAAGAGGTGGCGCACCTCCATGCGGCCGGTTACGGCCCCGGCGATCCCGGCATGAAGGCCATCGGTTACCAGGAATTCTTTGTGGGGGAAAGCACGGGGGGCGAACCGAATGTTCCTTGGCGCATCTCCGGGGATATGGAAGGTGTGGAGGCCCTGGTAGCCCGGAACAGCCGCCGTTACGCCAAACGGCAGATCACCTTTTTTGCATCTATCCCCCAGGTGAGATGGATTTCCGTTGACGGGGATCCATTGGGGGAGATACGCCGGGAAGTGGAAACAGCGCTTTTATGCCCAGGCAATTCCAAATTCAACCACGAAAGACACGAAAAAAACTGAATGGTGAACAAATTGACCGCTTCTATAGTTTCCGTACTTGAAAACTAATGCGCAATATTTTAGCCAAGTAAGGGATCAAACAAGTAAACACTAAACTAAGCCTAAAAAACCGGTGGTTTTTCACGCCCGGTTTCTCCCCCCAGCCATGCCGGCGAGTAGACAAGGGAGTGTGCTTGGCTGTGTACATGTTGGGTATCTCTCGTAAGCGACCTTTGGTCGCAGGAGATCCTTTAGCCCCTCCTGGGGGCTTTCGGGAGCAGACTCCCCCATTACCACACAGCCGGGCATACTCCCTTGCCAGCAATTCTAAATTTGCCTGATTTATGATAAAATCGGGGGTATGGGTGGGGAAACATTTGAGCGGCTAATGAGGAATCTAGACAAAGCGGCGGAGAAGATACCCGACAACCGGCATGGGCCGAATA
>BNUR01000017.1 GCA_025997495.1 Spirochaetia bacterium
CCCCCTTTTAGGGCTTTTTTTTATCCTCCAGCAGTTCCTTTTCCGGCACCGTGTTCACCAGGTCATTATAAAGCTCGTCCATTATCTGGTTCATCTCCCTTTTCGCCGTTCCCCACATCGCCTCGATGTTATCTATGTTCAAGCCTCGCCGTTCCTCTACCTCAGCGAATAGTTGTACATTTTCCTTTACCCGTTCCGCCATCGCCGCTATTGCTTTTTCCGTGAATTGTTCCTTGTTTTCCATCTGATAGCCCCTCCCTAAAGGCTATTCTCAGTATATCATATGATCCTCCGTTTACCCGGAAAAAGTTGTTGCACCCAATGAGATGGTTCCAACTTGACAAAGCCGATTTTATTCACAATAATACTTATATGGTCTAACTAAAGGCCGTAAAGTTTGAAAGATAGGGGCAGGTATGACCACCTATTACGTATCGGAGGGATGTTTTGAAACACAAACCAAGGTCAGGCGGGGATTTGTCCTTTGATTGTATCAGCTCGGTGATTCTTTTCCTTGCGCTCCTCGTAACCTTCTACCCGTTTATGTGGATGATCCTGAACAGTTTCCGTACGACCCGGGAGATTTTCCAGCATTCCTTTGCAATGCCCGGCCATTTTGATTTTTCGGTATACGGTGATGCCTGGAGACAGGCGAATTTTTCGGCAACCTTCAAGAACAGTGTCATTGTAACGGTTGCCATTGTGACAATCACCATCCTGTTTGGTTCCATGGCGGCCTTTGCCATCGCCCGGCTCAGGTTTCCGGGCCGTATAGTCCTGCACCGTTTGCTTTCATCGTCCATGATCATCTCGGGCCAGCTTATCCTTATTCCCCTGTTTTTTATAATCAGGAACCTCAGACTTTACGACACCCTCCTGGCGGTGATTTTTTCATCCTCGGCGATCAGTATGCCCTTTGCGGTCGTGTTCCTCCACTCGTTTTTCCGGGATATCCCAAACGAAATTGAGGAATCTACCGTGATGGACGGCTGCCCCAAACGGATTTTTTACCTGCGCTTTGTCCTGCCGCTTTCAAAACCGGCGCTTGCTTCACTGTGCATATTCCAGTCACTGGCCGCCTGGAACGAATATTTATATTCCCTTACCTTTTTGAAGACCGAATCCATCAGAACCATCCCCCTACAGATGGTGAATTTTTTTGTTCTCTATCAAGCCGAGTGGCAGAAGCTTTTTGCCGCCCTGACCATAGCCGTGGTTCCCCTGCTTGTCCTGTATGGGGTGTCGCAGAAGTACTTTATCCGGGGCCTCACCGCCGGTGCGGTTAAGCAGTAGGGGGATTGAACATGATGAAAAAGAAACTTGGCGAAACCTATTCTCTGTTTTCCTATCTGTACCTTCTGCCGGCGGTGGCGTTGATGTTTGTTTTTGTGTTTCTGCCTTTGATTCAGAGCGTGGGATATTCGTTTTACCGCATACGGAACATGAAGCTCACCCAATTTGTGTGGTTTGAAAATTACAAAATACTGTTTGCCGACGGTATATTCTGGAATTCCATGCGGATTACCATACAATGGGCATTTATGGCCGCCATAGTCCCCGGTTTTGTCGGGCTTATCCTCGCCCTGCTTCTGGAATTCAGAACAAGGAACATGGTACTGTCGGGCATTACCCGGACGATACTCTTTATGCCCATGATGATGTCCGGGGTTGCGGTAGGTCTGCTCTGGTCCCTTATTTATAACCCCACCCTCGGCATCATTAACGGACTCATGACGGCACTCGGTCTGTCAAGCAACGCCAATCCGGTGAACCTTTTGGGGGATGGGAAAACCGCCCTGTTTGCCGCGTTCTTAACCACCGTGTGGCAGGGCTCGGGGCTTTCCATGGTAACCTTTTCCGCCGCCCTACAGGGGGTAAGCAGCGATATTATCGAAGCGGGTATGATAGACGGGGCCAATAAATTCCAGCAGATACGGTATATCTCGATACCAAGTATAATCGGCAGTATCACTACGGTTATTACGATAAATCTGATTAGCGGGTTTAAAGCCTTTGATATACTCATGGTGTTGACCGGAGGAGGGCCCGGAACTTCCACCATGAGCACATCCCTCTACATGTACCGGCAGGGATTTTTCGCTTTGAAATTTGACTACGCTGCGGTCATGCAGGTTATGCTGTTTATCAGCGTAACCATCTTCGTGGTAATCGTTAATTTTCTCTTGAACAAGGTTAATGAAAGGTACACCTGACGTCGAATGCCAATGTGTTGGCCTTTTATTATATATTTTAACCGGAGGAGTGAAGTATGAAGAAGATCGGTATCATGGTGATGGTTTTGTGCCTAAGCGGCACGGCCATGCTGTCCGCGAACGGCGGTTCGCAAAGCGGAAGCGGTGGAAGCTCGGGAGGGCAGGTCACCCTTAAATTCTGGACTGATATGGCAGGGGAGCGCAATCTGGAATATTTCCGGGCCTATGAAAAGACGCATCCGAATGTCAAACTGGAAATTTCGGTGTACGAAGCGCAGGACTATAAAACCCAGTCCCGCCTTGCCCTTGTATCAGGAACAAAACCGGATGTCTGGCAGACCAATACGGGCACCTTCCTCGATCAGTTTATCGAGGCAGGCGGGTGTATGGATATTACCGGCAATATCAGCCAATACGGTTGGGATAAACGTCTGGGATCGAGTCTTGATGTAGGAAAGCGAAACGGGAAGCTCTATGCGATCCCCAATGGCGGCTTTTTTACCTGGCAAGCCCTATATGCCAATAAAGATTTTTTCAGAAAGAACAACATCCCCTATCCCAAGACCGTTGATGAAATGATCAGCGTGGCAAAGCAGATCCGTGCTGCGGGTATGCAGCCCATCGCATTTGGAAATAAAGATGGGTGGCCGGGACAAATTATCCTCGGCGACTACATGGCTCAGATAGCAGACGCTGATTTCGCTGACAAGCTTAATTCAGGGGTTTACCATTGGGATAACAGGCCTGAACTTAAAACTGCCTTTGAAACCCTGGCTAAACTTGCCCGGGGCGGCGCCTTTGTAGACGGGTACGCCACAAGCGATATGAACACCAGCGGCATACAGACATGGCTTGCAGGCAAGGCGGCTTTCCTTTATGTCGGTACATGGTTCTATGGTGAGGATACTCAAAAAGACCTTGATTTTGAAGTTGAGACAATCCCGCTGCCGCTTATCAATGCTTCTACCAAATTAAAATCAATCCAGCTTTATCCTGACCCTTGTGTTTTTGTTGACAAGGACACAAAGCATAAAAAAGAAGCGCTTGATTTCCTGGATTACCTTGTTCAGCAGGAATGGTATGAACTCTACGCGGATCAGGCGAAATGCCTGACCCCGCATCCTGAGGCGAACAAGAAACTCGATGCTCCGGCCTGGCTTAAATCGGAACCGATTATGAGCCAGATGAACCTGCCCATGTTTAATTACTGGACGACCCAGTTTCCCATGGCTGTTGAGGAAACCCTTGCCAACAATATCAAGATGGTGTTTGAAGGTTCAATTACTGCGGATCAGGCCCTCAGGAACATTGAGCAGGAACACGCAAGAAACAGATAACCCTACTATAATCAAAAAATTAACGAGGTATACTGCTTTAGGGCCGAAAATCATCAAAAACCCCTGGATTTTGACGGTTTTTTGTATATTTCCAAACCTTAAGCAGTATACAACAATGAACAACCGGGAACTTTTTAACGCCGTCATGCGGCACGAAAATGGCGATCAACTGCTTCACTTTGAACTGGGCTTTAACGTGCCCTACAAAAAGTGGTACAAACAGGGAATGCCCTCCCATGTGCAGAGCGTAGGGTGGGCGGAGATAACGGAAAAGGAAAATCTGTTTGATCACTTTAACGTTACCGGGCTTGTAAACTGCGGGGTCATAAATCAGTTTTGTGTACCCGCCTTTGAAGAGAAAACTATTTCCGATGACGGCAAAAAAATTACCTTTATTAACTCCCTGGGAAACACCCTGGCGGGAATAAGCGATAAGGTGCAGCAGACCCGGGACGATGGCGCGAATGTCGGATCGCCCCCGGCGGAAATTGCGTATGCCATAAAGTCCCTGGAGGATTACGAGCGGGAACGGTATCGCTATACCGGCAATATCGAAAAGCGGTATAACCCGGCATGGTTAAAAGCCCACGCCGCACCACACCGGGACATGACCGATTTTATTCCCACCCTGTGGGTTCACGGCCCCTTCGCCTACCTCCGTGAACTTATCGGTACCGAAATGGCGATGATGGCCCCCTACGAAGACCCGGACTGGGTTCGCATGATGCTGGAGGATCATCTTAAAACCGCCATGGCCGCCGCCAAGGAACCGATACGGGCCATCAAACACCAGGTAGCGTTTGTGTGGGAGGATTGCTGCGGCAGTACCGGCTCCTTTATCGCCCCGGCGGTATTCGACGAACAGTTTGCCTGGTGGTACCGTGAATGGAAGGACTACACCAAAAATATGGGAATCCCCTGGACCATGATGGATACCGACGGCGACCCGACTCCCCTGGTAAGCCGGTGGTTCGAAAACGGCATTGATTGTATGCACCCCTGGGAAGTAAACGGGGTGGATATGCTCAAGGTTGCCGAACAGTATCCCAACTACATCATGATGGGCGGCATATACAAACATATGTTTGAACCCAACGACATGGCCCAGCTTGGTCGTTTCAACACAAGCGATGTGCATATGGCAATCGACCAGGAACTTGAGCGGGTAGTAAAGCCCATGCGCAAAAGAGGCGGATACTTTCCCTCCCTGGATCACTGGGCATTCTGGGGCATTGAGTACGATGACTACCGGTACTATTGCGACCGGATGCTGGATTACGGCAAGGCGAATGTGTCTACCAGAAATTTTTTACAATGATGTCTAAATAAGGTAGTGTCTTTCCGCGAAGCCAGGCGCTTTGCGGCTTATTCTGGACTGTCTCAACCGGACGGAGAATGCTCAGACAGCGGAACATGCCTTCAAGGCGGCAGAAATCAGCTTATACTGCTTAAGGTTTGGAAATATACAAAAAACCGTCAAAATCCAGGGGTTTTTGATGATTTTCGGCCCTAAAGCAGTATAATTGCGCAACGGGATGCGGTTGTGCTAGGCGCGGAGAACGAGAACCGTCTCATGGAAAAGAAAAAGCAGGGGGGATGTTTTTAGTGAAATATTCGCGTATTCATGTTGGGGATCTTATCAACCGGTTTTCCGGCAAGTCGGGAATAAAGCCGTTCCTTGGAGGTCATAGATTTGCTCCGTTGCTGCGAATCACCTCACGGTACCAGTGGCCTGAATCTTTGATGATACGCTGTTGTGTCTGGTAGTCGCAGTATACCATGCCGAAGCGTTCGGTGTAACCATACCCCCATTCAAAACTGTCGGTGACGCACCAGTGGAAGTAACCGCGGATGTCCACGCCGTCACCGGCGGCCTTGCGGAGGCAGTGGAGGTAACGCTGCAGGAAGTCTATGCGGCCGGGATCGTGAACCTTGCCGTCCAGCGAAACTGTGTCGGCGCATGAGAGGCCGTTTTCGGTGATGTACAGGGGAACCTTGTAACGTTCGTATAAGAAACGGGGGCCCCAGTAGAGGGCTTCCGGGGAGATCGGCCACTTTTCTGCGAAGGCAGTAAACGGGTAACCAATGTTCCGGCGGGGGAATTCGTAGCCCCCCTTGCCGTCGGCCCGTACCGCATCACCAAAGTAGATGTTCTGTCCCAGGAAGTCCAGCTTCTGACTGATGATCTTCATGTCGTCGGAACCGATGTGGGGCATGTGTTGGCCGTGGCGGCGGTACAGTTCTTCCGGGTAGGTTCCCAGGAAGATGGGATCATTCCACAGTGATACTGACCAGAGTCCTTCATCGCCGACTGAGAAAAAAGCCTGGCGGGCGGCTTCCCGGTCTTCCGGGCTGTCCGAAGCGGGATAATAGGCGCCGACCGCCGGGGCGTAACCGATTTTGGCATCCGGTACCAGGGAGCGCAGGGTTTGAACTACCCGGCCATGGCCCAGCAGCACATTATGGGTCATGAGCAGGGTATCCCAAATGGGGAGCCGTATCCCCGGCGCGTGATTGGTTTTGATGTAGGAAGCCCCGATGAAGCAGGTGGGTTCGTTAATCGTCATGTAATTTTTGAGCCGGTCACCCAGGCGTTTCACCATAACGGCGGCATAATCGGCAAACCATTTGGGGCTGTCAGGATTCATCCAGCCGCCCTTGCGGAAAAGATCGTAGGGATAGTCCCAGTGGAAAAGTGTCGTATAAGGGGTGATCCCCGCCTTGCACAGGCTGTCCACAAGGCGGTCGTAAAAATCGAGGCCCTTCTCGTTCACCGCCCCGTCGCCCGTGGGGATGACCCGCGGCCAGGCAATGGAGAAGCGGTGGGCTTTGTATCCCAACTCCTTCATAATGTCCACATCTTCCTGGTAGCGATGATAAAAATCGGCGGCTACCGCTCCCGAAGATCCGTCGAGTATCTTGCCTTCCTGTTTGCAGAACATGTCCCACACCGAAGGCAGGCGGCCGTCCTCATTCACCGCCCCTTCTACCTGGTAGGATGCGCTGGCCCCGCCCCACACAAAATCATCTCTAAACGCCATAGTTCGATCCTCCTAATTCCAGTTTCGCCATCTCCGCATTAAATTTCTGTATATGTTCTTCCATACTGCCATCCCGAAAAATCAGTGAAGTCCCTGCAACAAAAATGTCCGCTCCGGCCTTCCGCATCCTGATAGCATTTTCCAGCGTTACGTTTCCGTCCACTTCAATTTGAACCGTATTAAAACCCCGGTCGTCAAGTAAACTGCGGAGCCGCCGAATTTTTTCCAGGGTTTGGTTCACCAGTTTTTGTCCTGCGTAGCCGGGGTTTACGGTCATGATGAGGATGGCGTCCACATCGGGGAAAATTTCTTCCACCATGGAGAGGGGTGTGGCGGGGTTGATGGCCGCCATGGGCTTTGCTCCCAGGGTGCGGATCTTTGCCAGCGCCCGTTGTAAATGGCGGGTGGTCTCGGCATGAACGGAAATAAAATCTCCCGGCTGCGGGGTGAACCATTCCAGTTTATCACCGGGCTCCTCGATCATCAGGTGTATGTCCATGGGCAAATGGGAAAAGGCCCGCATCTGGCGAATCTCCGCCGTCCCCAGCATGATGTTGGGAACAAAGGAGCCGTCCATCACATCCACATGAAGGTAGGGGATATGAAGCTTTTCAAAAAGACGGATGGTTTCCCCCAGGCGGAAAATATCCGCGCACATCATAGAAGGGGAGAGCTGGGCCGTTCCCATGTTACGCCCCCGGTTCTACCACGACCCGCATACCCTTGTGTCCCTCCGCCGTTGCAAAGGCTTCGTTGATTTTGTCCAGGGGAAAGTGGTGGGAGATATAGGGACGTATATCAGGTCGGCCCGCAGCAATAAGGTTGACGGCTTCCTGGTGGTGCCGGGGCATGGAACCGTGGGCGCCGCAAACGATGAGTTCCTTGTAGTGGATGATATTCGTATCAAAAGTAACGCTGCTCCCCGCGGGAAGGCCGCCGAAAAGATTTATCCGGGCGCGGTTTTTTGCCATCCTGAGGGCGTCGATGTGGGATTGGGGGTTGGGGTTGGCGGTAAAGATCACATCCGCCCCCAGGCCGTTTGTTTCTTCCATCACCCTGCCGATGGCATCCTCTTCACCGGAACAAATGTAGACATTGGCGTTAAATTTACGGGCGGCCTCAAGCCGGGGCCGGGAACGCTGGATCACAATAACCTTTGACGCGCCGGACATGTAGGCGATGGGGATGATCATGCAGCCGATAGGGCCGGCGCCGATGATGACCACCGTATCCCCCAGCCGGATATTGGTTAGTTCCACTGCGTTCAGGACACAGGCCAGGGGCTCCGCCAGGGCAGCCTCGTCCCAGGACATGGTGTCGGGGATTTTATGGACCGGCCCGAAGTTCATCACCGTTTTATTGAGCAATACATATTCGGCAAAACTTCCGGCAAACTGGTAGCCCATGGCGTAGTTGATCTGACAATTGTTGCCTATCCCCGCTTCACAGAAACTACATTCTCCGCAGGGTATATCGGACCCGATAGATATCCTGTCCCCTTTTTTGACACGGGTTACGTTGGCCCCAACTTCAACCACCTCCCCGGCAGACTCGTGACCCAGAATCTGGGGAGGCTTTACCCGTGAATTGCCGTGGTGGAAGATGCGTATGTCGGAACCGCATACCGCACAGGCGTGGACTTTTACCAGAACGCTGTCGGCGTCCGGCTTTGGTGTGGGGACTTCCCGCACTTCCATTTTGTCTTTGTCAAGATACACTGCCGCTTTCATTTACTGCACTCCTTTTCTACTCATTAATAAACATAATCTTTACCCAAAATTCGTTTCTGCTTTTTGCCAGCTCAAAGGCCTTCCCACATTCAGCAAAGCTGAACCGGTGGGTGATAAGCGGGTCAAGCTGAAAGATTCCATTTTTCATACAGTCAATCGCCAGGCGCCAGTCGTTGTGGAGATCGTTGTAGCTGGAATTCCAGGTGCCTTTTATGGAAAGCTGCTTGCGTAAAATTTCCCAGTACGCCTTTTGCCCGATATCCATATTCTTTGCGGGGTTCCCCATGAGGACAACCTTGCCGAAATTCCTGGCGGACTTGAAACAGCTTTCCGCAGTGGCGCTGACCCCGGCAGCTTCCAGGGCCACATCGGCCCCCCTGCCGCCGCTTATGTCTTTGATATACTCCGCCGGATCCACCGTTTTACTGTTAATTGTATGGGGAAACCCCAGCTTCCGGGCAAAATCCAGTTTGGCATTGTCCACATCCGCCAACACCACTTCCCCTGCGCCCCAGCCTCGGGCAATCTGGGCCGCCAAAAGGCCGATGGTTCCCGCGCCGAAGATGGCCACCGTATCCCCCAGGCTAATACCGGCCTGGCTTAGTGCGTGGATGGCCACCGCGCAGGGCTCACTCATGGCAGCATGTTCCATGCCCACCCCGTTTGGGACGAGTACCAGGTTCCACTTTTTTACCGCAATGTATTCGGCAAAGGCCCCGTCACGCCGGGAACCGTAGTAATCGTAACCGGTGCATTGGGGGTATTCGCCAATCTGGCAGGCCGCACAGGTAAAGCAGGGGAGGAGGGGGAAGACCGCCGCAGCTTTTCCCAAAAGGGCCTCATCGCCGGGATTAACTTCGACAATCTCCCCGGCAAATTCGTGGCCCGGTATGGTGGGGAAATGGTAGGTACCCTTTTCAAAGACCCGTGGAATATCGGAGCCGCAGATACCCGCCGCTTTTACCCGGAGCAGTACCTCATCCTTTTCCGGCGCCGGAACCGGGACTGCTTCATAGCGCAGATCCCCAATGGCATGGAGATTGCAGCACATCATCGTTTTTTTGTTCATTCAGGTATGACCTCCCGGAAATAGTCAACGCTTGCTTTAAGGTCTTCGATGATGCGGAAATCCGTATCCCAATGTTCCCGGTGGGAAATCTCAAAGGCAAAGAGGGCATCGGTACAGCCGCTCTTCTGAACCGCCTCCATAACCTTTTCACGGGTAATGATGCCGGTTCTATTCTGTTCCGCGGTGAAGGGCGCATGGTTCGACTTGTGGAGTACCGTCTGCTGCAGATGGATCACCGGGCTTAGCGCCGCAAGTTTCTCTATCCACGGGTAGGGGTCCCGCTGTGTTGGGTGGGGCGCGTGGCCCACATCAAGGCAGATCCTAAGGGGAACCCCGCAATGGGCATTGACCCTGTCCATCAACTCCACTGTTTCTTCTATAGTATTCGCCATCTCCCGTGGCACACTCATGGGTTCAAAGATGAGACACTCGTAGCCCTTCGCCCTGGCGTAAAAACTCAAATCCTGCCAGCCCTTTACCGCTTCGTCCAGGATGAACCTTCGTTTTTCTTCATTATTATAGGTATCAAAGGTCATAATGCCGAAATGGGACCCTGCGCTCTTAGCCCCGAAAACACTACCGATGTCAAGAAAATGCTTAAACCAGGTGAGCCAGAACCTCCGGGCGTCTTCATCGGGGTTCATCAGGTGGTTGACCCGTGTAAAGGCGCTGGTAAAAAGGCTTTCGATGCTGATGTCATATTCCTTGCAGGAAGCCTTAATCCGTTTGATCTGGTCTGTTACATACTCTTTTGGCCAGAAGGGGTTCAGGAGGTCCGCCACAAACTGCACATAGCGGAGGCCCAGATCCTCCCGGACAATACGAGCCCAGACTTCGCTTTCGATGTATTTGTTTATCGCAAATCCCAGATTGATCCCTAACCTAAATGACATAACTTAACACCTCTTAGTAAATATAAATTAGTTGATTTTTTCTGTCAAGAGGAATATGATAAAAAAGTGATTTACGATAAAAAATTGGACCAATTCCAGGTTGGCCAGACAAACAAGTACAATGTCTTCCGCTGCCTCATTCGGGAAGGCCCCATCAACCGGGCGGCCATTGCAAAACGGCTGCATCTCTCCATTCCCACGGTCATGGCCATTGTGGACGAACTGTACGAAAAAAAGATGATCCGCTCCGCCGGAAAGATTGAAGCGGGGGTAGGCAAGCAGCCGGAGATTCTGGGCATAGAGCCGGAGCATTTTTTTTACGTCGGGGTTGATATAGGCCGGAGTACCCTCCGCATCGTGATACACAACGCCATCGGCACGGAGATCGCCGTCATGAACGAGATGACCGGGGATACCTTTCCGGCAAAGGAATTTATCAGTCGGCTTCAACTCAAGGTGGTCAATTTTATTGAGGCCCAGAGGATAGAAAGCGCCAAAATCCTTGGGATGGGCTTTGCCATGCCGGCGCTTATGGAGCAGGGTACCGGCAGGGTCATCTTTGCGCCGGACTTCGGTTGGACGGACATACCCCTCCAGGACTGGCTTCAGGAGGGTCTCCCGTATCCGGTGCTGGTGCGGAATTCTACCCAGGCCATGGGGGTGTACGAAAATTTTGTTACCGCCGTGGAGGAAAAGGGCGCCACCCTCTGTGTGAACCTGGGCTATGGTATAGGGGCCGCCATCATCATCGGAGAAGAATTAATGGAAGGAACCGGCGGCATAGGCGGGGAACTGGGGCACTGCGTGGTTGACCGGAACGGCCCCATCTGCAAATGCGGGAATTCCGGCTGTCTGGAAGCGGTAGCCTCCGGGGAAGCCATAGCCCATCAGGCCCAGACCATCATCTCCCACCATGCCCAGTCGAAGATCGCCGAACTCTGTCAGGGCAATATCGCCCGCATTGATGCCAAAATGGTGTTCGATGCCGCCGAAGGGGGGGATGCCATGGCCCGGAAGATCCTCCAAACGGCGGCGGTGAATATCGGCATAGGGGTTTCCCTGGGGGTGAATATTCTGGACCCCAGCCGTGTGGTCCTCTGTGGGGGGCTCATACGGAATGGCCCCTGGTTTCTGGACATGATCCGTTCGTCTATGGAAGAACACCTGGTGGCCCGGTCCAACCGCAGCCTCGTCGTCGTCGCCGGGGTCAGCGATGAATACAGCGCCGCCAAAGGGGCCGCCCGGATACTCATGAACACCCTCTGGGCAAAGCGGGAACTGCCGATTTAGAGGGGATTATTCGCTGGTGCTTGGGCAAATAGGGAACGGAGGACGTCTTGTTCTTCCAGTGAGACCTGATAACGCCGCCGGTTGTTGTGCATTACCATGTTGTTCCGGAACACCATTTAACATTGTCGGTATCTATCTACTAGTCATTCGTCAAACAAGGTCGGCCCCGGACTATCCCGATGCGGTTTACCGGAACTCTTAGGCGGCGGCTCATTGCCGTCAAAGAGGGCTTTCCAGGCATGGATGCGGTTTAGCGCTTCCAGGGGGGTTATACGGTTTAAGTCCAGGGCGGCGATTTCACCGGTAATACGGCGGAACCGGTCAGATGCCTTAACCGGGGATTCCGGAACTTCCGCAGCGGCGTCCGGCGCCTTTCCGGACACTGGTTCCGGCGGCAGGTTTAGGGGCGGCAATCCGGGCAGCGCATGGTGGAGTATCTTTTCCCCTTCCTTTAGCCGCTCCATGATCTCCGCAGCCCGCTCCAGAACCCTTTCGCCCAGGCCTGCTAAACGGGCCACATGGAGGCCGTAGGATTCCGCCGCAGGGCCTTCTTTGAGTTTGCGCAGAAACACTATTTCTCCCCCGCGGCCTGCTGTGTCGCCGGGATCCAGGACTTCCATGGAACGGTTTGCCAGGCCGGGATGGGCCAGCATGGAGAGTTCGTGATAATGGGTGGCAAAAAGGGTCCGGCATTTGACGCGGTTAAGCAGTTCCTCGCTCACCGCCCAGGCGATGGAAAGGCCGTCGTTGGTGCCCGTGCCCCGGCCTACCTCATCCATGATGACAAGGCTCCGCTCCGTGGCGGTGTTGAGGATGTTGGCGGTCTCGTTCATCTCCACCAGGAAGGTACTTTCCCCACGGGCCAGGTTGTCGGAGGCTCCCACCCGGCAGTAGATACGGTCGGTAATCCCCACCTTCGCGTCCTTTGCGGGGACAAAGCTGCCCGCCTGGGCCATGATGGTGATAAGCGCCGCCTGGCGGAGATAGGTGGACTTGCCGGCCATGTTGGGGCCGGTGATAAGGGCGAAAACTACCCCGCCTTCCTCCAGTACCACATCGTTGGGGATAAATTCCCCCCCGGGCAAATGGGCTTCCACCACCGGATGGCGGCCTTCACGGATCTCCAGGCGGTTTTCGGCATCCACCAAAGGGCGTATCCAGCCACGGACGGTGGCGGCCCGGGAGAGGGATTGGGCGGTGTCCAGTTCGGCGATACGGGCAGCGGCGGCGGCCAGTTCCGGGATCAGCGCCTTGGCCTTATCGCGCATTTCCAGAAAAAGCCGCTTTTCAAGTTCCACCACCTTTTCCGACGCGCCGTTGATGTCCGATTCCATGGCCGCAAGCCGGTCGGTGGTAAAACGCTCCCCCTGGACGGTGCCCTGGCGGCGGATAAAGTGCTTTGGTACCTTGGGGAGATGAACCTTGGTAACCT
This sequence comes from Spirochaetia bacterium, assembly GCA_025997495.1. GTDB lineage: Bacteria > Spirochaetota > Spirochaetia > Treponematales > Breznakiellaceae > Termitinema. Next base: position 13,006 of record BNUR01000017.1, read on the forward strand.
CGAAAAAGTAGCCGATAAGCCGGTTGTACCGTATCTTCAGGCTGGAAATGCCCGTGGCCTCACGCTCCTCCTCCAGGTATGCTTCCAAAAGGGAGCGGCCGTTGTCCCGGAGCTTGTGGAGGCTGTCCAGTTCCTTGTTATACCCGTCCCGGATCAGGTTCCCCTCGGTGAGCAGGATGGAGGGGTTCTCGCAGAGCCCCCGTTCCAGAAGATCCCGGAGTTCCATGAGCCGGGCAATATCATCCGGAGACCGAGTTTCTTCCAGAGACTGAGCCGCTTCGGTTTCAAAGGCGCAGCCAAGTTCCCCGCCGAGGGTATGAATGGCGGCAAAGGAGACGAGGGAATTTTTGACCGAAAGCATGTCCTTACCGTGGGCCCTGTCCATAGCAAGCCGGGAACAGAGCCGTTCCAGGTCGGGGGTCTTCCCCAGCAGTTCCCGGGCCGCGGTAAGCCGCACCTGGTCGCGGTAGAGGGATTCCACCATATCAAGCCGTCTATTGATCCGCCCAATGTCCGTCAAAGGGTGGAGGATGCGCCGTTTCAAGAGCCGGCGGCCCATGGCGGTCTTGGTTTCGTCCATCACCTCCAGCAGGGAGAACCGGGTCTCGCCGTCCCGGAGGTTGCGAACCAGTTCCAGGTTCCGCTGGGAGGATTCATCTAAACCTACAAATTCCGTGTCCCCGTAAAGGCGGATGGAACAGACATGGGGGATGAGGCTCCGGGCGGTGTTGTCCAGGTAATCCAGGATAGCCCCGGCGGAGATTATCTCCGGAGAATTGTCCTCCAGGCCGAAACCCCGGAGACTTGCGGCGCCGAACTGCCGTTCCAGCCGCTCCCGGCTGCGGCCAAGGTCAAAAAGCCAGTCCGCCCAGCGGTTTACAACCAGGGTTGACCTGTTAAGTATGGCGGCGGCAATATCCCCCGGCAAGGCAGCGTGTTCCTCCAGGAGGGATTCCTGTACCACCAGTTCCCGGATTTGAAGCCGCTCCAGTTCCCCCCGGAGCTTTTCCGCCGCCTCAGGAGAGGGGAAGGAGGTGGCGTAAAATTCCCCGGTACTCAGATCGATGTAGGCAAAAGAAACCTGCGCGGCGGTTCCCGAAAGAGCGGCTAAGTAGTTGGAACTACCCTTGTCCAGGAAGTCCTCGTCCACGGTGGTTCCCGGGGTGATAACCTCCACCACCTTGCGCTCTATCACGCCCTTGCCCTTATTGACTTCGGAAAGCTGCTCGCAGATGGCTACTTTTTTCCCTAGTTTTAAAAGACGGGCAATATAGGAGCGGGCCGCGTGGTAGGGGATTCCGCACATGGGAAGCCCGTTGCGGCTGGTAAGGGTGAGGTTTAACAGGGCGGAGACTTCCACTGCGTCATCTGAAAACATTTCATAGAAATCACCCAGGCGAAAAAAAAGAACATCCCCCTGATGATCCCTTTTAATCCGCCGGTATTGATCCAGCATAGGGCTCGATTCCACAGAGTTTACCCCTTTCTTTATTTTTATCTGCCGGCTTTTGCCCGTAAATTGGTAATCAGTTTTTCAGTTATGTCCACGGTCGGGCTAAACCAGAGTATATTCGGATCCCGTTGGTTTAAGACCATACTATAGCCTTCGCTTTCGGCGAGAAAACGGATTTCATCCCGTACCTGCTCCAAAAAACTCCCGGACTGGGCAAGCTTTTTCATCTGATCCTCCAGTTCCGTCTTCTTCACCTGGTAATAGTCCCGGAGAAAATTCTGCTTCCTGTAGATATCATTCTGAATCCGCAGGGCCCGTTCCTCATCCCCCCGGGCTTCCGCGTCAACAAATGAACCATTGAGGGTCTGAATTTCCGCCGTCATCCGATCCACCTCGCTTTGCACCCTGGCGCTGCGTTCCTCCCATTCCCGAACCGCCCGGGATTCCCGGAAAAACTGGGTGTACACCCGGGAGAGATCCACCACCGCAAACCGGGTCAATTGCTGCGCCCCCAGGGGAACTCCAAAGAGGGATGCCAGGGCAGCAATAAATACGACTGTGACTATTCCGCGTTTTTTCATCATCAAAACCTCATCCTAATAGGTTGCCAGGGCAAAGGATATTACAAAATCAAGCTCCCCCATATTCCCGCTCTGCCATTGCCATTCGCCGTCTTTCACCATGGCGCGCTTGGCAAAGAGGAACCGGAAGGGGAATTGGGGAATCGCGAACCGGATCCCCCCCCCAAGGCTGAACCGCATATCCTCTATACCAAAGTCATTAAAGAAGTTTGGCACGGTGGGTTTAACCGCGGCGGCGTCAAAGAACAAGTCCAGGGCCAGGATACCCGGCAGGACAGGGAAACGAACCTCCGCCCAGTTTTCCCAGAGCGCCATACCCCGGTTAAGCCGTTCACCGGTCCATCCCCTGGCATTAAACATGCCGTCAATAACCAGTTTATTCGCATTTTCGATCAGAGGCAATTCATGATCCAAATAGCCGGGCTGCCGCAGGATGAAGGATACCCCGGTATGGATGCCGAAGATCCCTTTAAAACTATAGTTTTCCGTTATCTGCAGGTTAAAAAGGGTAAGGAAATATTCGGCCTTGGTATCGGACTTTATGTAATGCTCCCGTTCAAAGGGAAAGATGCCGTAAATTCCAAAACGCTGAAACGCATAGTAACCCTTTGAGGGATCATAATACACATCCCTTTGGTCCAGGGACAGGCTGGTCCAGAACGAATTGGTCCATATCCAATCGTTATTGCCGTCCCGCAGAACCGGATCAAAGGGCCGGTATATTGCATCGTCATAAATATTATCTATCCACCCGGTACGGATACCCCCGGCCAAGCCCAGGTTTCCCGCGGCGGTAAGCCACCGGTAACCGGTGGAGAATCCCAGGGAGAAACCTAACTGGTCATAATTCATAAGATAGACATTTGGCGGGTATTTGCTGGCGTTGTAATAATCTTCATAGGAATCAAAACCATCGGGGTAGGCCCTGGTCTCATCACCGTTAAAGAAGGGCGCCGCGTTGTCCATGGCAGCCTGACGTACTGAATGACGAAACGTAAAATCAAAGCCCCCGGAGAGGGGCAGCCCGAAGAGCCAGCGCTGGGTATATTGCAGGGACGCGCTCTGGGTATCAAATGCGGCATTCACTTCCACCCCGACCATATTGCCGTAACCCAGGAAGTTACGGTCGTTCCATTTTGCCATAAGCGAAATGGGAAAATCGCTGGGCTCGGAGGAACCCGAAAAGGTTAACCCCAATTGTACATCCGTGGTGGGCTGCTCTTCCACGGTGAAAACCAGATCCATCAGGCTGTCGCTGCTTCCGGGGGTCATATCGGGCATAACATTGGAAAAGTACTGGAGGTTCATCAGGTTCCGCTGCCCTTCCATCAGCTTGGTCCGGGAAAACACATCCCCGCTTTCCAGGGGAATTTCCCGCAGCAGCACATGATCCTTGGTTTTCTCATTTCCCCGGACAATAATACGCTCAATATGGGCCCTTCCCCGCTCCACAATGGAAACAGTGAAGGACAGAACCCCCGCCGCCGCATCCCGGTTTTCATGGGGGATGATAGAATTAAAGATATATCCGTTTTCGGCGTAGAGGCCCATTATCCGCTGGAGATCCGCATCCATCCGCCGGGCATTGGCGGTCTCCCCTATTTTTGAATACACCTGGGCGGACAACTGTTCCGTGGAAAAAATCTCATTCCCCTCAAAGGTAATGCCCCCGAAGGTATAGCTCCTCCCTTCATGAACCCTGAAGGTGAGGGTCAGATTGTTATTACCCTTTTCATCCCGGTTGGTAACCCGGATCACATCGGTCACCTCGGCGTCAATATACCCCCGGTCCCGGTAATACTGGGTAACGGCCGCCCTGTCCGCGGTAAGCTTTGCCTCCTGGAAGGCGCCGTCATTGATGAGGGCGATGAGGCCCTTGGGTTTTAGGGAAAGCTGCCCCCTGAGTGTCCGGAGCGAAAAGATGCTGTTTCCCTCAAACAGTATTTCCTTAATGGTTAGTTTTTCACCTTCGGTGATAAGGAAGTTGACCAGGACGGTTCCGTCCTTACCGGGTTTGACGTCAGATTTGACCTGCACATCGGGAAAACCTTTTTCCAGGTATTTACTGACCAGCGCCATTTCGTCCATCTTCAGTTTACCCTGGGTAACCACATCGTTTACTTTGAGGGTAACCGTATCCAGAAGCTGTCCCCGGGGCACCTTGCTATTGCCCTCAAACGTAATACGGGATGCCGTAGGCCGTTCGGTTACCCTAAACCGGATGATCACGGCGCTTCCGGCGGCATCGGCGGGAACCGCGCTGGGGGTAATTGTTTCAAAATACTCCAGGGCATAGAGCCGTCCATGGATTTCCCAGAATACCTCGTCATTAAAGACCGTTCCGATAAAGGGCTCCGTTACCCCGTCCAGCTCTGTTGCCTTTATATGTTTCAGTCCCTCAAATACAATATCCTTGATGGGTTTCCCCCGATACCATTCTGAGGACGGCGCGTCCCCGGACACATCCTGCGCAAAGGCGTTACCCCCCCCCAGCAGCAAAATCAGTAAAAACGCAACACCAACGCGCATCAAGGCTCCTTCTTCCATAAACCGCTAAAGTTCCTAACCGACCATTTCCGCGAAAGGGTAAAGGAAAAATCGTCGACAAACATGTTTTCCCAATGACGGGGGTTAAAATTAACCTGGAGATCAAACAGGGGGCCGCGCAATTCAACCCCAACTTCCGCTTCCAGGGATATTCCCTGCCCCAGGGTCAGGCCTCCCTCTGTCAATTCACCAGGGGTAGTTCTATTTTCATCATACCGGAATGATATCATAGCCTGGCCAAAAATATCAGGCCCAAAGTACCTGCCCAGGAAAACAGCCGTATTATCAAAATAGCTACCGGCAACAAACCTGTCAACCGGGGCCTGAGACCCCGTGCCCGTGGGCTGAAGCCCGATGAGTTGAACCAGGGCGTTTTGCGCAGCCAGGGTACGGAAGGAAAACATATCCATGCGGAGGAAATTCCGGATTGCCCGTTCTATCCGCCGGTAGAGTAAAAACTGGGAAAAGAAATCCCCGCTTGACAGCACAAGGCCCCTCCACAGCCCATTGGGGTCCTCCGCCGAAGAGGTCAAGGCAAAATTTTGCCCTAAAAGCGAAAGAATTTCAAACTGGGAAAGGGGGGGATTGGACTCAAACCGGGCTGAAAAGGATTGGAGGGGGGAACTATCCACACTCATGGAAATAGTTACCGGCCCTTCATCGGTACGATCACGGGTTTCCGCACGGGCGGTAATCAAAGGCTCAAACTTGGCCTCGTTTTCATTAAAGGACAAGACTCCTTCCCGCAGATAAAAACTCCGCTGGAAATAGAATATTTCCCCGCTCCGGATGGCAACATCCCCATCCAGCGTAAAATGCCCCGAAAGGGAATCGCTGGTTATACTGATTCCGGCGCCCGCTTCGGGACTTCCCCGGATCAAGGGGAAGTCCCTGGTGGGATAAACAAATTCGACTTTGGGCCCCATGCTGATGCGGATATCCGTCACTATCGGGACTTCCATCCCCGCGAAGCGTATGTACTGGGCCATGGAGCCCGGGTTGTACTGGGGATTCATGGTTATTTCCGCGTTACTGCCGGTTAAATCCCCGGAAACCCTGAAAACCATGTCTTCCACGGACAGCCCCAGACGGCCCGACGCATCCCCCGACGCCAGGATACCCCCAATTGCCACGCCGAATGGGATGGGGCTTGTATCGGGTATCCGGATATCCAGGTCAAAAACACTGGGTTTCCACCGGTCAAACCGAAACATGCCGGTAATCGTGCCGACGCCGGATCCAACCCGGGCCGGGATGGGGCCGAAACGTATTTCATTCCCCTCCAGGCTTACGGTAAAAGGAACCGGCTCTATATCCTCGCGGATAAATTTGGGAACCTGGATACGCAGGCTGTTCATCCGGGCGCTCCCGAAAAACTCCGGATCCCCCAGGCTGCCCCGAATTTCCAGGGACAGATCGGCAAAGCCCCCGGGTACATTGATCGATCCTTTTCCCGGAATAAAACGCCACAGCGAGGACAGATCCGCGTACATATTTGAGGTCTGAACATCAATAGCCGTATCGGTAATGGTACCCACCACGGAGCCCCTAAGCGGGGCGGGGTTTGAAAAGGCGGCATAAAAAGCCCTTTTACCTAAGGCATCCTCATCGGATACCTGCAGCCGGAGCATGTCTTCGGGGCCGCCGGAAAGGGACCATTTCGCGTGTTCACGGGAAAAAGTAAATTCAAAGGGCTGCCGGGAACGGATGTCGTCTAAACTGATGTTCTGCACAAAGAGGGCGCCCTTAAAGGTATCCATGGCTTCCCCCAGGTTAAACCAGGAATTGACGGGGGTAAAATTCAGTTCCGTGTTGAAGGACATATCCAGGTTCCGGCCCATAAAAATTCCCTGGATACCGGCCTCCGCCAGGGCAGAGGAACGCCGCCGGTCTATACGGATCTCCTTCACGTCCCCCTCAAGGGCGTTATACCGTAATTGGAGATTGTTAAGGGAAATTACATCCTGGTTGAGCGCCGCGGCGCCCGCAAGGGTAATATCATTTTCCCCTATCCTGGCGCTGAAATCGCTTAGGGTAAGAGCGGCGGAATAGGAGTCCGGGGATTGCCAGTGCATTTCCCCATTCCCCGAAAGGACGGCATTATAGGAATTCCGCAGAAACCGGCTCAGCTGGAGATCGGTTCCGGAGAAGGTGACATCCAGATCTTTCCCATCATAGGAGCCGTCCGCCCGGAGGATTTCCGCCCCCGCCTGGGTCCGGATCACCAGGTTTCCCGAGGGATTGGCCCCCCCCTGCCCCCAGGAAGCGGCGGCGCTGCCTCCCAGGGGGCCCCGCCCGTCATCAAAAAACATACGGGGAAACCGCAACCCGTTCTGATCCACTTCCCCGGAAATACTCAGGGCGGTAATTGCCGAAACCGGGGTAAGGAAATTCTGGACATCAAAATGATCCACCGTAACTGACCAGAAATTGGGATCGGCGTACCGCAGTGATACAAGAAGGCTTACCCGGGCGGTATCTTCATTCCAGGGGATTGGAAGGGATACGGCTTCGACATACCCGGAGTATCCTCCGGGATCGTTGGCAGTGACATACACCTGAAACCCATAGGAACCACGGATACTGAGGGATCGCCGGTCCAGGTATTCTCCGTCCAGGTAATAGAACATATCCTTATAGGAGGTCTGGAAGGCAAAGGTAATATCATCGGGATTTGAGAAGTCGGCGTATCCCGCCGCCTCCGCATTGCCCCCGGACCAAACAAACTGTCCCTCGCTTAACTCAAAACGGCGGTCGGTTCCTGATACGGATACCAGGGTATAGACATCCCGTTTCCCCGAATAGGCCGCCACCAGCCGGGGCGCATTGTAGAGGATATGGTTAAAGTCGGTGGTAACGAATACCTCGGTGGTGATCGACAGGTCATCGGCAATGTACTGAGCCGGTTTCGGCGCCGGGGTAATTGCGGTAAATGGCCGGATGCTATTCAGCAGATCCGACACAGAAATGGATTCCAGGGCAAGGCTGGCCTGAAGCTGCCGGGGATTCCGGTCAAAGGATCCTGAGAGGGAAAGGGTACCAAGCTGCACATCCTCATAGGACTCTATGTTCCGGAACCGCAGCGCGGAAAGGGTAAAGGAAAACCCCGTACCCTCCCGAACCAGGTCGCCGTCCAGGGCGGAGAGCGCCACCGGGGGCCCCCGGCCTCCGCCCAGGGTAAGGGTTTCCCCGAAAAAATTTATGGTACCCCTGGAGGTACCGATGGTGATATCCCCGGAGATCCCCCCATCGCCGGAGAGGGTAAAATCCTTTACTTGCAGGATCCCGTTTGGCGAGAAGGGTGAAAGGCCCATGCCGCCGGAATATGCCAGTTCGCCCTGGGGAAACCGGAAATTGCAGCGGGTAAACCCGAAATAGTGTTCATTCCCTTTTCCGGCCACCCCATAGGAAACTTTTTCCGAAGCGGCGCCCAGGGGCAGCGAACCGGACAGGTTGATTTCATAGGAGGTATCCGGGAGACCCCCGGCCTGAAGTTCCCTTCCGGGGGAATGCTGTATGGAGGCAAAACCGGAACTCCGCAGGCCTAAGTAGGTATTGTACTTCCGCCAGGGACCGGTAAAGGTAAGCAAGTCGCGGAGGGAAAAATCTTCGGCCCGGAAGGACGCGTTTATCCGCCGGGTATCAAAGTCGTAGTTCAGGGAAACATCGACCGGCAGGCGATCGCCTACTTTCCGCAGTTCTATTTCCTGTTCCGTAAGGATCAGGCCCACCGTCAGGGGCCTTACTACAAAGGAATCCCCCGAAAAAGTAGGAATACGGAGCTGCGCATTGCCGTTTTGGAGATCCCGGGACAATTCCCCGTTAATCCGGCCGGACATGGCGGCAGCAAAGGGCTGGCTAAAAAGCCCCGATAAAACAGCGCGGACAGACCATTTACCGGAAAAGAGAAATCTCCCCGTTTCCGCCCGGATATCAAAGTTAAACCCCTCCGCCCGGATGGTATGTTCCGCGGTGAGTACCCGGAATTCCCCCCCCCGCACCCGGAACAACAGATCCTCCGGGATGAGGGCAGCAATTTTCCGTACCGTATCGTTCCGGGGATCGATTCCTTCCGGGGCAAAGAGGTTTTTGGTATCCCCCTCCCGTTTCCATTCCAGGTTTACCACCGGGCGGTCTATCCGGACGGAGCGGATCGATTCCGGAAGCCGCCCCCGTACCAGATCCCGGAAAGAATAGGCAAGGCGGAAACGGTCTATAGTAATTTCCGGCTCGGAACCGGATGCATATACCCGGATATTCCGTATATCCAGGGAGCCGAACAGGGAGGGCCCCATGGAGGTATACTCGATTCGCCGGTCCAGGAACAGTTCCGCCTCAGACAGCAGCCCGTCCCGAAATTCGACCATCCCGGCCTGCAAGGAACGCTGCAGGGGCCTGAGCAGAAGGGTATTTACCACCACCAGGGCGAGAAAAACGAGAAGTTGCACGCCAAATCGAACTAAAGGGTAAACCGGTTCGTTTCTTTTTCTACCGGCCTCAGCGTCACCCATCTGGTGCATTCAATATAGTACCTCATTATCAGTATCGGCGGAATTGTCACTAAAATCCTATTGGTATACCCTATTCTATATGATGATTCTTCCAAACTTTGTAGTGTTTGAGGGGGGAGACGGCACCGGAACCTCCACCCAAATGGAGCTTCTGTGCCGCCGTTTTGCCCGGGAGAAACCTGCCGGGCCGGTATTGTACCGCACCGCCGAACCCACGGAAGGCCCGGTGGGCAAGCTCATCCGGGAAGCCCTGGGGGGGAGGCTGCACCTGGGGGCGGAAACCCTGGCCCGGCTTTTTTCCGCGGATCGCCAGGAACACCTCTACGGGCCGGGGGGCATCGCGGAACACTGCGGCCGGGGGGAACCGGTTGTCTGTGACCGGTACGTCCTATCCTCCCTAGTCTACCAGGGGATCACGTGCGGACAAGCCGCATTCGGACAAGCCGCATTCGGACAAGCCGCGTTCACGGACGATTTGCCCCTGCGGTTAAACCGGGACTTCCCCGGCCCGGAGCTGCTTTTTTTCTTTGATCTTGACCCGGATATCGCGGTAAAACGGCTTGAAACCCGTGCGGAAAAGGAAATCTTTGAATACCGGGATTTTCAGGTTCAAGTCCGGCGGCGCTACCGGGAACTGCTGCCGTGGTACGCAGGTGAAGGGGTACAGATAGTAACCATAGACGCATCACAAAGCCCGGAAAAAGTGGGTGAAGAGGTGTGGGAGGAACTAAAAAAACTGCCGATACTTGAAGGGTGAAGCTTCGATGGATCAGAACAGCCGGCATCGCCGTACTTATAACCCTGCTTGCCGCTTCCCCCGCGAACGCATACCGGGTTACCTACAAAGAACAGTACTACCGCCTCTACCACCTGCATTATATACAGTACCCCGATGACACCATGGAAAACATCCACTGGCTGGAACAGACCATCAAGGCGGATTTTGCCAACCCCCTCTACGCCCTCGCCCTGATAGAAAACGAAACCCAATGGGAAAAGTACCGCTATCTTTTTATGATGCACGCCCACCTCAAATTGATAGAACAGTATCTCTACCTAGGAAACAAGTGGAATAAACGGAACGCCTATTTCTACAACGCCCCCTGGAAAGAACAAAACCTTAAAAGCCTTGAAACGGCGGAAACCTGTTACCGCACAGCCCTTTACTACTGGGACGCCGCACGGGACTGGGCGGAAAAGGCCCAGGATCGCCGCTTCCGGTTCATTAACCTGGCACGGATCCAAAACTGGGAAGACGAAGCGGGACGCATTGAAGATGCGACCCTGGACTATGGAAAGATCATCAACCGGGAACTGGGGCTTCTGCAGCAGGTACGGGAAAAGTTTCTAGCCATGGACGAGAATACATACTAATACTGCTGACAGAGCGGGCGGACTTCCCCCAGCCCGTTTAGTATTGTAGTGCTGACAGAGCGGGCGGACTTCCCCCAGCCCGTTTAGTATTGTAGTGCTGACAGAGCGGGCGGACTTCCCCCAGCCCGTTTAGTATTGTAGTGCTGACGGAGCGGTCGGACTTCCCCCAGCCCGTTTAGTATTGTAGTGCTGACAGAGCGGGCGGGCTTCCCCCAACCCGTTTAGTGTTTTAGTGCTGACGGAGCGGTCGGGGAGGGGCATGGCGGGCCGAACGCATTTGGGCGTCCTAAGATCTCGCTTGCGCGAGGGTCTGGAGGGAGACCGAAAAGCCCCCTGGGGCTGGGCTCCCGTAGCAGATTCCCCCAACAGCGTGAGCGCCCGCCATGCCCCTCCCCGACCGGCTGTGTAAGCAGTGCCTCTTTTGCTAAAGATTTAAAAAAGCCATCCGATACATAACTAACCGGGGTCATTAAATGCCTCAACCAAAGACGGTGCGCAGAGAGGCTTAGGCCCGACGTCCAGGCGCATCGTCTTTTTTATTTGCGATAGATAGACTATATTGGTGTCAGAGGGTATGCATCACGGATTATTCAGTTGAAAGCCTGGTTCCGGAACAATTTTTCTCACAGCCGGTGTATCTGGATCGGGGCTTTGTAATCGCCGCCCCGGAGATCCCCATCAGCGCCGCGATGATAGAGGCCCTTAAGGAATGGGGATTCAAGACCATCACGAGCGAGGGAGAATCCGGAAAAAAATATTCCACAGATGGAACGGGCCTTTCGGAGGCTGCCGCCGAAACGGAGTCGACAGATTCCCTGGAAAGCGAACAGATCAAGAAGGCTGACGCATTGTTCCTGGATCTCCAGAAGTTTGTGGAAGCCCTTTTCGTTCAAATGTCAAACAATGTTTCTCCAAAGATTAATCTGATAGCGGAAAAAGTCAGGGATCTCTGCAATGCCACAAAGCATGATCGCCGGTATCTGCTGCGGGTTCTTAAGGACAGCGAATCAGCGGACTCAACTCCGACAACAAGCTACCTCATATCCCATACGGTAAAATCCACCATCCTGGCCATCATCATCGGTTCTTACCTGAAACTGCCCAACCACCGCCTTATTGAACTGGGGGTTGCGGCGGTACTCCACGAGGCGGGAATGCTCTCCCTCCCCCCGGAGATATATACGAGTACGGGCGTCCTAAGCCAGGAGGATCATAAGGCCATCCTTTCCCATCCGATGCTGGGGTTCAAGCTCCTCAAGTCCTTTGATCTGCCCCTGGCCGTGATCATGGCCGCGCTGGAACACCACGAACGGGAAAACGGTAAGGGGTACCCCCAGCATCTCACGGGGGATAAGATCAGCCTCTACTCCAAGATCATCGCCGTGGCCTGCTCTTACGAAGCCCAAACCAACAAACGTTCCTATAAAATGACCAAGGACGGGTATTCGGGGATGGTAAATATGCTGAAAAACGAGGGAAAACAGTACGATGATACGGTTATCCGGGCGCTGGTTTTTTCCCTTTCTATCTACCCTATCGGCCTCTACGTACTCCTTTCCGACGACAGGAAGGCCCAGGTGGTGGATGTAAACCCGGAAGACCCCCGGTATCCCCTGGTTCAACTCCAGGAGACCGGAGGAGGGGGTAAGATCAGGATCCTGAAAACATCCCAGAAGGGCGTCCACATCGTCCGTCCCCTGGCAAGCGGTGAACAGGGATGATGACGGCTCCATCCGCCATAGTAAGCATCCTCCTGCTCCTTTTCGTAAGCGGCGTTTTTACCCTGGCCGAAAGCGCCCTGGTTTCGGCCCGGAAACCCCGGCTGCGGGCCAAGGCCGAAGGGGAGGATATTTCGACGACAAGGCGATACCGCCGGGCCCTGGAGGCCGCTCTCAATCCCGACGCCCTGCTCACCGCCCTCCGCATCGGCGTCATCCTGGTAGATATTTTTGCGGGGGCACTGGGGGGAATCCTGGCAGTTACGGTGATGGCACGGTTTTTCCCCGGAAGAGCCGCAGGGTATTTTATCATCCCCGCCCTTATCTGCGCCCTGGTATTTACCATCCTGCTGGTTCTGCTGCGGAGTTCCCTGGCACGGCCCATTGCCGCCGCCGCCCCGGAAAGCATCCTCGTCCATGCCCTCCCCCTCATCCATGTACTCAAGACCCTCTTTGCCCCCCTGATCTTCATTGCCGCCCGGCTTTCCGCCCTGACCCTAAATATCCTCAAGGTAAACCCCCTCCCCGATCAGGGGATGACCGAGGATGAACTGCGGATTGCCTTGGCGGAGGGGGAAAAGTCGGGCATTGTGGAGAGCGAGGAGCGGACCATGGTGGAGGGGGTTTTCTACCTGGGGGACCGGCCCGTGGGAACCTTCATGACCCACCGCTCGGAGATCCAATGGCTGGAGGTAAACGCGGACGCAGAAAAGGTGCGGGAGATGGCGGTAGCATACCGGGCACAGCAATACTTTCCTGTGGCCTCGGGAACCCTGGACGAGATTGTCGGGGTAGTTTCGGTACAAGACATCCTGCTCGCCTTTCTGGAAAACACCTGGCGGGATCTCAAATCCCTCATGAGCCCCCCCCACTTTGTCCCGGAGACCATGTCCTCCCTCCGGGCTTTTGAGGCCTTCAAACGCGGTGAATCAAACTTCCTTTTTGTGATCGACGAATACGGCGGTTTTGCCGGTGTACTTTCGGTGCGTGACCTTATCGAAGAAATCGTAGGGGAACTTTCCGCCGAGGCCTCCGCGGATGACGGCATTCTGGCCCAGGAAGACGGCAGCTACCTGGTGGACGGCAGTGTAAACATTGACGACATCGCCAAGATCCTCCCCATCGCCGGCTTCCCCGCAACGCCCCAGGAATACCACACCCTGGCGGGCTTCATCCTGGAACTGGCCGGGGAGATACCCCGCACCGGGGCGGTGTTTGAGTGGAACGGTTACCGGTTCAAGGTGGTGGACATGGACGGGAACAGGATAGATAAACTGTTGATTGAGAGGCTGGAATCTATCCCGGAAAAATAGTTTTAGGATCGATATTCCCTGACAGACCATATTGAGGACTTGTAGACTTTCACAGCAAGTATTTAGACTGAAAAGAAACCTTCCCCTATCAGGGCCACCGTCTTCCGTAAATCCTTATCCAGGGGGCGGTCGTCTTCCAACGGGGTGAAGTATGACAATACTTCGTTATAGGTCTGCTCCACACCCCGTAGTGTTTCTGCGCTCAGCTCGCCTTTTTTTTGCAGCCGGAGATATAGGGCTTGGGTTGCGGCAAGGAGGGTTGCGGCAAGGGTCTGGGCAGTGAGGCAGTTGACCCGCACACAGTCACGGGCGGCGATGGTTCCCATGCTTACCTTATCCTGGTT
>BNUR01000018.1 GCA_025997495.1 Spirochaetia bacterium
AAGGAAGAAAGAAGTTGAGGAAGAGGATAATAATGAGACTTCTATTGTTGATGAGATAAAGCAGTTACGAAAGGCATTGCGTACAGTTGAAGTGATGGGACACATCTTAAAGGCAAAGCCAGGTTCATTTAAAAAGGAGATGCAAAAAAAATATTTTTCAGATGCACTGAATGTTTATTTTAGAATTACAAAACGATTCCTTGAGGATTTTAAAAATAACGAAAATGATTTCATTGAATATTTTATGGATAGGATATTTTATTTTAATACTGAAAAATTATCAACTGAGGATATATACAATTTATCACGCCGATATTTCTGTCAGTACAACCTCATGAATTATTATTCTTGTATTTATAAGGCATCATCAATACTCTGTTCTGAACAGATCGTACAAATTGTTTCAGAAGTGTGTAATGAAATTGATACAACATTATCGTATTTTATAAAGTTGCAATGTGAAATGTGGTATAAGAAGAGAATCCCAATAGATGATATAAAAAAGGCGATGAAAAATCTTGAGGGCATTCAAATTTATGTATTATCTGATTTAATCATTAACTATTGTGAATTACATGATGTTAAGTTTGATGAAAAACAAAAAATAGCAAGCATCCTAAAAATTGAAATGAGAAGGTTGAATAAAGAAATTACAGGATAAAATGTTTTGTAGATCACTCATAGGAGTAATTGAATGTCCCTAAGCGTCAACATCAACGAAAAAGCCAACTTCATCTGGTCCATAGCCGACAAACTCACCGGCCCCTACAAACCCCACGAATACGGCGAAGTAATATTGCCCCTTACGGTAATCCGCCGCTTCGACTGCATACTTGAACCCACCAAGGATGCGGTCTTAAAGAAAGACAAAACAATAAAAAATCTCCAGGTCAAAGAAATCCAGCTCTGCAAAATTTCGGGTTACCCTTTTTACAATACCAGCAAGTATACCTTTGAACGGCTTGTTGACGACCCGGATCACCTGCAAGCCAATTTCCGCAATTATCTCAACGGCTTTTCCGCCAACGTTCGGGACATCATCGAGAAATTCCGTTTTGACGAACACATCACCCGGATGGCGGAAAAGGACAAACTCTACATCGTCCTTAAGGAATTCACCACTCCCGCTGCCGACTTTCACCCATCACACATATCCAACCTTGAAATGGGCTATGTCTTTGAAGAAATAATCCGGCGCTTTTCAGAAGCTCACAACGAGGAGGCCGGGCAGCACTACACCCCCCGTGAAGTAATAGAACTGATGGTCAATATCCTTTTCATCAATGATAATGAATTATTGGCGGGGAACAATGTTGCCAAGACCATTTACGACCCCGCCTGCGGTACCGGCGGTATGCTCTCGGTGGCGGACACTTACCTCCACAAACTCAACGAAAAAGCGGAACTGCTGGCCTTTGGTCAGGAAATTAACGATCAGACCTTTGCCATCTGCAAAGCCGATATGCTCATCAAAGGGAACAACGCCGACTACATTCGGGACGGCAACACCCTTTCTGATGACCAATTTAAAGACCAGACCTTTGACTATATCCTCTCCAATCCGCCCTTTGGCCGGGAATGGAAGGGCGAAAAAACCGCCATCGAAAAAGAAGCGCAGCTTGGCTTTGCCGGACGTTTCGGCATGGGGCTCCCGTCCATAGGGGATGGGCAAATGCTGTTCCTCCAAACGGCGATAAAAAAGATGAAAGATTCCGGTTCAAGGGTTGCCATCATTCACAACGGTTCGCCCCTCTTTTCTGGCGATGCCGGCAGCGGCCCCTCGGAAATCCGAAAGTACATCCTTGAAAACGATCTGCTTGAAGCCATCATCGCCCTGCCCAATGACCTCTTTTACAATACCGGCATAGCAACCTATATATGGGTACTGTCCAATAAAAAGGAGAAGCGCCGGAAAGGCAAGGTCCAGCTTATCAACGCCAATGAGCTCTATGAAAAACGCCGCAAATCATTGGGGAATAAACGGAACGACATACCCCAGCGGTACATTGAAAAAATCACCAAGGTATACGGCGGTTTCAAAAACACGGAAATTTGCAAAATATTCAAGACCGAAGAATTTGGCTATTCCAAGATTACCGTGGAACGGCCATTAAAGGACGCGAAAGGAAAGCCGGTTCTGAAAAAAGGGCAGCCCCAGAGCGACCCGGACTTGCGGGATACTGAAAATGTGCCGCTGACCGAAAACATAGACGATTATTTCAAACGGGAAGTCCTGCCCTTCGCCCCCGATGCCTGGATAGACACCGGCAAAACCAAAGTGGGCTACGAGATACCCTTTACCCGGTATTTTTACAAGTATGAGCCGCCCCGGCCCTCTGCGGAGATTAAGGAGGAGATTTTGGCGATAGAAAAGGAACTGGAAGGGGCATTGGCGGAGGTTTTTGATGAATAAAATGACAATTTTCCTCTTGTCCTATTGCGTTTTTTACCGAGCCGGGTTATATTTATGGGGACAGAACTCCCCGCACCTCCTAACAAAGTGTCCCAGGGGAGACGTTTTTATGGGCAGGGGGTATAAACATGATTGATAGTGTCGAATTTGCCAAATATGTAATATCTCGTGTTAAAAATTATAATTCAATCCATGAAGAAGATACTATTTCCTTGGGTGAAACGAAGCTTCAAAAGCTCATTTATATTTGTGACGGTTATATGAATGCCTCAAATGTAAACTTCATCTCCGAGAACGTCCGTGCATGGAATTATGGACCGGTTTACCCGCGTGTCCATAAATGGGCAGGGACGTATGGGGATCTCCTCGCCCAAAATGAACTTTGCACAGATGATAGTTTAAAACAAATAGCTGAAGTAAAAGCGGAGCCTCTTGTTGATCGGGTAATTGAAATGTATGGCCATGAAACGGCCCAAACCCTTTCTTTATGGTCCCATAGGCCCGGAAGTCCCTGGGAAAAAGCCTTGGAACGCGGCCATGGAAAAATGAACAGCCTTATTGAAAAAGCCGATATGGGTGATTATTTTAGGGGTCTGCTCAGTGAAAGCGTCTGAAAAATCCGAGGCTGTTTCTCAAAAACTAGTTAATGCAATACAAAGCGATATTTCGGCGTCGGATAGATCGGTAGATGGGTCTGACGAATTAGATCGTGTCCTTGAATTATCAAATAAAAAGCATCGCAACTTTCTTTCGTCCTTGAATCATTGGTATGTTATTATCATTCACCCGGCTTTTATTTTTGGTCTTCTCTGTATATTTGGGTTGGGCTATGGCGCTACAAAATATTGCAGTTTGTGGCTTGGTAATGAAGTCCTGTCTGTTATTAGCAAAGACCTTGCAACCTTATTATCATATCTTATAACGATAATTGTAACTGCAGTCTTTACTAAATTTATTGAAAATCATACTACTTATGACGAGTAAGAATATGCCCAGGAAAATGAAAAACAGCGGGATTGAGTGGATTGGGGAGATACCGGAGGGGTGGAAATGAAAAAAGAACAAATAGAGGAACTGTTTCTGCAATTTGAAAGTATCTGCTATATTTTTAATGAAATTGAATGTTGGAGTGCAAGAGAATTGCAGAATGTTTTGGGCTATGCAAAATGGGAAAACTTTACAAAGGTTATAGAAAAAGCAAAAACAGCGTGCAAAACAAGTGGGATCAACAGTACAGACCATTTTCCTGAGCTTAGGAAAATGGTAGAGATTGGCAGTGGAACCCAGCGGGAAATAGATGATATTGCACTTACCAGATATGCCTGTTATCTTATTGCACAGAATGGAAAAAAAACTTGTTACCGATACAAAAAAGCGTGGTAAAAAGCAATGAGAAAGATGAAGGACAGCGGGATTGAGTGGATTGGGGAGATACCGGATGGGTGGGATGTAAAACGGATTAAATATGTTACAGATATTATTATGGGACAATCCCCGGATTCTGATGATGTTTTTTTAGATGAAGAAGGTTTCCCATTTATGCAGGGGAATGCTGAATTTACAAATCTATATCCAGTTACACACAATTATTGTAACTGTCCACCAAAATTAAGTCGTATTGGTGATATTTTAATGTCAGTAAGAGCACCTGTTGGAGAATTAAATATATCTGATAAAGTTTATGGAATTGGACGAGGTCTATGTTCAATAAAAGCTATTGTAATAAATGATAAATTTCTTTGGTTTACCCTTTTTGCACTTAAAGATAAGCTTAGTTATTACTCAAATGGTTCAACTTTCGATGCGATCACAACAAAGACACTTTTGAACGTACCAATTTCCCTTCCTTCTATTAATGAACAAGCATATATTGGCGAGTTCCTTAGTAAAAAATGTTCTGCCATTGATAAATCTATAGAACTTCAAAAATCATCCATCAAAAAATTACAGGAGTATAAGAAAGCAATTATTACCGAAGCCGTCACTAAAGGATTGAATTCCAATGTGACTATGAAGGATAGCGGAATTGAGTGGATTGGGGAGATACCGGAACATTGGGAGGCTGCAAGGCTTAAAAATCTTTTTATCCTTCAAAGAGGCTATGATCTGGCAAAAGATGAATTTGTTGATGCAGGAATACCTGTCTATGGGTCAAATGGAATCATTGGCTATCATAATATTGCCATCTCAAAGGCACCAAATGTAACTATTGGGCGTAGCGGTAGTATTGGTGAAGTGAATTATATCCAAGATGATTTTTGGCCGCATAACACAACTATATTTATAAAAAATATAAATCAAAATAATGTCAAATACATTTATTATATTCTTTGTAGCATTGATATTAAGAATTTAGGATCCGGTTCTGCTGTACCAACACTTGATAGAAAGAACATCCAAAATTTCTTTTGCCCCTATACTACAGGAGTTGCTGAGCAACAGGCCATTGCCGCATATCTCGATCAAAAATGCTCCACTGTTGACAAAATCATTGTGGAAAGGCAAGATTTGATTGAGAAATTAACCGAATACAAGAAAAGCCTTATTTATGAGGTGGTTACGGGGAAGATGGAAATGCCAGTAGCTGATAGTAATATCATTCAATTTCCAGCTATCTTTAATAGCAACAAAAAAAGATTTGTCCAGGCAACATTAATGAGTAAGATATTGGATTCTTTTGGAAATGAAGTCACCGGGCGAGTAAAGCTTGAAAAAACTATATTCACAATCGAACATCACATCGGATTTGATTTTGATACGTCTTATAAACGGGAAATTGCAGGGCCATTAGATGGCTCTATATACGAATGTGAAGGTATTATAAGTAAACGCAATAAATGGTTCTCTATTCAGCATAAAAATAATTCTATATCTTATAGACCAACAAAAGAGAAAGATAAATACAAACAATATTATAATAAATATTTTAACCAATACAATAGAGAAATCGAACGTATCATCGCCATTTTTAAACCATTCACAATGGACCAAGCAGAAATCATTGCTACCCTTTATGCCGCATGGAATGATGCAATTATTAAAGGTGAAAATTTTACAGATAAAGACATTGTACGTGATGTAACAAATAACTGGAAAGATACTAAACGCCGATTTGCCGATGACGTATGGCTAAGGGCAATGGATAAAATGCGGGAATTTGCTTTAGTCCCAAAAGGATATGGAAAACCCACGCAGAGAGTAATAGGTAAAAGGAATAAATCCCCAAAGGCAAAAGAGGAGAACTCATGACTCTCTACCACGGCAGCAATACCATCGTTGAAACGCCTGATCTGACGCATACATTCAAAACACTAGACTTTGGGAAAGGTTTTTATACAACCTCTAACAAACGGCAAGCGGTGAACTTTACTCTTAGAGTCATAGAACGGCATGGCGGAAAACGGATACTAAATACGTATAATTTTGAAAAGAACGAAGCATACGCAAAATTGGAAATATGCATATTTGAGAAAGCTGATAAAATCTGGCTTGATTTTGTAGCTCAAAACAGGCAAGGTGTATATAAAGATAAAAAATGCGATATTATTTATGGACCGGTTGCAGACGACCGTGTTTATCAAACACTTATTTTGTATTCAGATGGAATATTTACTACCGATGATGCTTTGAAAAGACTGGCAGCTTTCAAACTATACAGCCAATACGTTTTTACAAGCGAAGAAGCATTAAAATATTTACATTTTATCAATAGTGAAGAAATCACCGAGGTATCAAATGGCGAAAATAACTAAAGGTCAATTTCAAACCATGCTGATATTTTTGATCCCCCAGGTAGTTAAAATCATTGCCGAAAAGTATAAAAAAGATCAGAAAACGGCAACACGTTTATTTTATAATTCGGAACTTTATAAAATGCTCGAAAGAGAATCAACAAAAATTTGGCATTTTAGCCCACTAACACTATTTACCATGTTTGACGAAGAAACAAAAACGGGCAATTTTAATATACCGGAGGAATGTTAGTATGTGTAAAAACGAAATTGACTTTTTAATTTACTGTATCGAAATTTATAAATCGCAAAAAAAACTATCCGGCAAAGAAGTGCTGGACTTATTTGATACGTATGGGGTAACAGAATATATTGTAGATTGCTATGAAATATTACACATTGAAGGCAGTCAGGCTACCATATCCCGTATTGATGACTTTCTTGCCATTCAAAAACAAAAGGAAAGCGCATGACCGATTCCAACCTGAAAGAAAAGCAATTCGAATCCGACATTGAGGCATCTCTCCTCTCAATCGGCGGCTATACCAAGGGCAATCCCAAACAATTTGACCGTAAGCGCGCTCTCGACACGTCAACCTTTATTTCCTTTATCCAAACCACCCAGCCAAAACAGTGGCAAAAGTACGCCGCCATATACGGCAATGATTCCGCCGAATCTCTCATAAACCGTTTCTGCAAAGAGGTAAAACAGATCGGGCTTCTCAAAGTACTCCGTACCGGCCTCCGCGATCGGGGCATCAAATTCAATTTTGTCTACTGGAAACCTGAAACGGGCATAAATGAAACGACAGCCGCCCTCTATAACAGCAATATATTCCATTGTATCCGGCAGCTCCACTATTCAGTACAGAACGAAAACAGCATAGATATAGTGCTTTTTCTCAACGGCATCCCCGTGGTGAGCATGGAATTGAAGGATCAGTTTACCGGACAAAATGCGGATAACGCCATCAGGCAGTACAAGTTTGACCGCGCTTCAAAGGATGCCATCTTTGAATTCAAGTGCCGAACCCTGGTTCATTTTGCGGTTGACCTTTCGGAAGTGTATATGACTACCCGTCTGCTGGGAGAGAAAACCTATTTCATGCCCTTCAATCAGGGTTCCAATGGTGCGGGTAATGTCGGTGGCAAGGGCAATCCGCCAAATCCTAACGGGTATCAAACCAGCTATCTATGGGAACAAGCGCTGCAAAAAGACAGCCTCCTTGAAATTCTACATAAGTATATGCACCTGCAAATAGAGGAGCGGATAGACTTTAAAACCAAGGCAAGAGATACATCGGACCATAGGTCCGCAGAAACCATGATATTCCCCCGTTACCATCAGCTTGATGCGGTTGCTAAGTTACTGAAAGAAGTAAAAGCCGATGGCCCCGGTCACAACTATCTTATTCAGCATAGCGCCGGGAGCGGCAAATCCAATTCCATAGCGTGGTTGGCCCACCGCTTGTCCGGCCTGCATGACGCACAGGATAACAAAATCTTTAATTCCGTAATTGTTGTCACCGACCGCAGAGTTCTGGACAGCCAGTTACAGGACACGGTATACCAATTCGACCATGTCGAAGGGGTAGTAAAAAAAATAGACAAGGATTCCGTCCAACTCCGGGATGCGATCAATGCCAATACCCCAATCATCATATCTACGCTGCAAAAATTCCCGGTTATCTTTAACACAGTAAATGGAAATAATAAATCCTTTGCGGTCATTGTTGATGAGGCCCATTCTTCCCAGCATGGCAATGCGGCAAAAAAACTGAAGGAAGCATTGGCGGATACCGAAGAGATTTTAGCCGAGTATGCCAAAATGGAAAATGAAGCGGAAAACGCCATCCCCGATGAGGATGAGAAGATAGTCAATGAACTTGCAACCCAGGGCCGGCAGAAGAACCTTTCGTTTTTTGCCTTTACCGCAACGCCAAAGGAAAAAACCCTGCAAATGTTCGGCACAAAGGGAGTTGACGGTAAATACCGGGCTTTTCATATTTATTCCATGCGTCAGGCTATAGAAGAAAAATTCATCCTTGATGTGCTTCAAAATTACATGACCTACAATATGTATTACAAAATAATTAAAAATATCCCCGATGATCCAACCCTGGATACCGATAGAGGCATTAAGGCGATTAAAAAGTATCAGACCCTTCACCCCCATAACATAGCCCAAAAGACAGAAATAATGATTGAACATTTCCGGGCTAACACCATGCGCCAAATTGGCGGCATCGAACCAAAGGTTCGCGCTAAAGCTATGGTAGTAACTGCGTCCCGCCTCCATGCGGTGCGCTATTGTCTTGAATTCCGCAAACAAATTATCAGGAAAGGCTATACCGATATGTCCGCCCTGGTAGCGTTCTCCGATGAAATAAAGGACGGCAAAGAAACGTACACCGAGGAAAGCCTCAATAAAACCTCAAAGGGCGAAACTATAAAGCAGGATCAATTACGCAGCTATTTTCATACCGATGATTACAATGTCCTTATCGTTGCCGAGAAGTATCAGACCGGCTTTGATGAACCCTATCTGCATACAATGTTTGTTGATAAGAATCTTTCCGGGGTTAAGGCAGTTCAAACCTTGTCCCGTGTTAACCGTACCATGCAGGGTAAAAACAGTACCTTCATCCTCGACTTTGTTAATACCGCAGAAGATATGAAAAAATCTTTTGAACCCTATTATGAAGCCGCTATCCTGGAAGAAGAAACCGACCCCAATGTTCTATATCAGTTAAAAAATACCCTTGATGGTTACCGGGTCTACAGTAATAATGAGGTACAACGCTTTGCAGATGTATTTTATCATTCGGATGAAAAAATTGCTGTGGGCCTACCGGCTCAAGGCATACTTGCCCAAGTTTTGACCCCCGCCATTGACCGCTACAAAGCATTGGATACGGAAACCAAGGATATTTTCAGCAAAACCCTATCCCGCTTTGTCCGCATCTATTCCTTTGTTACCCAGGTCTACCGTATGTTCGATAAGGATCTTCATAAATTTAGTCAGTATGCAAAATTCCTCCTTAAATTTCTGCCAACTAAGGATGTTGACCGTGTTTCCGTTGATGATAAAATCCTAATGGAATATTACCGCCTTGAAAAAAACTTTGATGGTTCCATTGCCTTAAAAAGTACCGAAACCGGATTTTCGCCCATCAAAGGAGAAGCGGGCGCCAAAAAGGAAAAGAAAGAAACCCTGTCAAAAATCATTGACGATGTAAATAAACGGTTTGGCACCAATTTTACTGAACAGGATAAAATCCTGGAACAAATGCAGAATGACTTTGTAAAAGACCCCAAATGGTCAGGCTTTGCCGCTTCCAATGATTATTCTACCTTCCGGCTTTTAGCAAAAAAGGGATTCAAAGATATTGCCGCCCAGCGCTATGTGGAAAACGACAGCTTTTTCATGCGTATTTTTGATGATGCGGAGTTTGGGGAATATATTATGGATCGGTTTATTGAAAGACTATATGGCAAACTAAAAGAAGGTTATACTAAAACACCCGGAGATTTTGGCGCCGGTATGGCTGCTGAACCGAATTAAGGTAAAAGGGATTAACACAATTGGGATTTGTCTCAAAGCATACCCTGGAAAGATTTTTTCTCATTGATAATAAAAATGTCAGTGTACGAAGCTGGATCGCAAGGGAAATAATAAGCGACTGCCTCGTCCATCGGGAATATGCAAGTGTTTTTCCCTCAAAAAATATTATCGAGCAAGACCGTATCTATGCGGAAAATTGGAATAAATCCCTCAAACCAGGCCGCATCATCCCGAATGAATTTACGCCGTATCCCAAAAACCCCATTTTAGCGCGTTTTTTTGTAAGCATCGGCTTTGCATACCAATTAGGATCCAGGGTGAGGAACATCCCCTCCGTTCCCGCCACTCCCTTTGGTCGCTCTGGTCTCTCTGGTGACGCCCTTCTCCTTGATGCTATTATTCCTCAGCAAAGAAAGACTGGACCTATCTGCAAGCATCCAGGTCCAGCGAATAGAAGATTAGAAAGCTACTCGGATTAAGCCCACAAAGGGCCTCGGCTTCTCAAGCAATCTCATCGAGTTAAGGCGGCTCCATTCCGTATTATTGCAAACACATAGTCTTATAGACAATAGTAAAAACACATGCAAGACACTATACGTAAACAAGCTGCGCATAATTTCCGGTTTACGCTGCGCCGCAGTAGCGGCTTGGCCTCCGAAAAAACGCAGTCGGCCTACGGCCTTAGTGCGTTTTTTCTCCGGCACATTTTCTATGGCGCTGGAAACCTTCGGTTTCCTTTATCGCGCCATAGAAAACGTCGTAAACCTCTAAATTATGCGCAACTTGCCTTATATTGCCAGTATTAACCCGAAGTATTATATTGCCGGGATTATATTTCCAGCCATCATCCCAAGCTCCGTGGAGCCGCAGCGGGTCGAGTTAAGCCCACCCGGATGCTCGGCCATAGGTGCTGATCGTACTATGAAGACCAAGAGCATTGTCGCCAACCATCGCTTTAGAAATTGTTGGTAGGATTAATTCCCAAGCATTGTTGTTCAGGCCGACACCCCGCGAATAGCGGGGAGACGCCCCTACCGTTTACGGCATAGTTCCCCCCAACTACCACGGGTGAAATTGTCAGCAAGCACCGCCAAGAACATCGTTGTCAATAATTGTTGAAGGGGGTTATTGTTAAAACATATTCCCAAGCATTGTTGTCAGTGCCGACACCCCGCAGAATAGCGGGGAGACGGCCCCACCGTTTCCGGCATTGTTTCCTATCAACCGTCACGGGTGAAACTGACAGCAAGCAAAACCAAGAGCATTGTCGTCAGCCATAGTCTTAGGGATTGTTGAAAGGATTCGTTCCCAGGCATTGCTGTCCAAGCTGCCTCCCCGCAGAATAGCGGGGAGACACCCCGCCATGGATAGCATTATTCGTCACCACCGTCTACAGGTGAGTTTGATACCCGCCATTCCCTTCATTGTCCACCGATGAAATCGACAGCCGCCATCCCATGCATAGCTGTCAATGTTGATTAGTGCATGATTCAGCCCATTTTTGGAAAAGGCCCTATAGAGCTTTTCTTTTTATATACTTTACCTTTTTTATTCATAATACTACATAAAAAGAAGAATACTACACTATAAGAATTTAACAGAATTGGTATCTTTGTTTTTTCCAGCAAACCGGGGGGCGCGTGCGCTCCCGTAGAATTGCTACTTTTTGTCACCTTTGAAGTTTTTCAATGAAGCATCGTAAAAACATCGGACAATCTATATCATTCAAGGCCAGTGCAGACCGCCACAGATACATACAGCATACCGGGAAATAAGAAACTCTGTCGTCTTGACGACCCGGCGGAAAGGGGCACGGGGAAACCGCCAAGGCCGGCGGCCCGCCATAGTACATCCAATGCCCCTTCCGTTTCGCCTATTGTGCCTTTATCACAATATCTTGCCAGTACCGCCCATCACTAAGCCGTTTCTGCTTAATATCCAATTCCTTGAGCCGCACCCCCAGTACGTGTTCACTACAGGTATACTCGTTGCTTTCCTCGCACCATTCCTGATAGCACCTGAATAACTCCCGCGCCCGTATCGTTGCCCCCGGACGCTGCTCACAACGATCCTTGATAAAGCTTCCGATAATATCCATTTCATCACGGTATTCATCAGTAGCGTGTTTCACTTCGGGAGGAAGCGCCAATCGTTCCAGCTTCCACCGTTTAGTTCCCTTGATAAGCCAGTTCAAAATTCCCGATGATTCAGCCGTAAGTTTCGCCGTCAAATGGTTATCCCGGTTTTCTTCCGCAATCGTAGTGTTAAACGGGATAATCCTGATTCGCCGCCATATCCCATTATCCGTGCCGGTTATCGTTGGTTTGTGGTTCGTAGCCATAAAGATTTTGAACGTCGGTAGAAACGTAAAAAACTCACAGTACATAAACCGGGCCGTCATTCGGTCATTACCGGTAATCTGTTTAATCAGCGATTCCGATAATTTCTTCCCCTGTTCCGCTTCCGCCGTACTCACAAAATGCATACCCCGCAGCCGGGCAATATCATTACTGATCTTGTCACTCTGCCGCATAAAAGTTTCAGTTGGTGTCGTAGTGGCATACTCCCCCAAGATATTTTGAATAACATTGATGCAGGTACTTTTCCCATTAGCTCCATTACCGATAAGGATGAACATGACCTGCTCACTGGTATCCCCGGTGATCCCCCAGCCGAGGGCCGTCTGTAAGAACGTGATCAACTCCGGTTTAAAGTCCATAATTTCACGCACGAACTTTTCCCAGCGGGGACATTCCGCCGCCGGATCATACTCGACATTTGCCATTTTCGTGATAAAATCATCCCGCCGGTGTTCCCGAAATTCTCCTGTTGTTACATCAAGGGTGCCGTTCTTCACATTGAGCAAAAACGGATTGGTATCCAAGACATTTATGTCAATATTCAGTTCAGGAATGAGGCTTGCCGCTCTAATAAAGGCATCACGCCGCCGCATTGACTCACTTTGAATAGCCGCCTTCTCGATCGCCTCCTTTTCACGATAATCAGCGGTCTCAAGAATTTCACCATAAATCGAGCGGATCATGGCAAGTCCTTTTTCGTGGACGAACGCTCCCCCCGCATCTACTTTCCAATATTCACCGTTCCAGACCAACCAACTCTTCCATGCATGGACATACCGGATATCCACACCATACTTTTTCATCATCCGCTCGGCATTCGTTGAATCGGTAAACTGGAACAGCCCCGATTTAAGCTCATGAACATGGAACAGGCCATTGTCCTGTTCCTGGATTTTCTTTCTCTCACGCAGTTCTTCATAGTTTGTATCGTTGCCCATTAAAATCCTTCCTTCGTTAAAATAACGCAATACATCTTGAAAAAATAACACGCCTGATCAAAAGCGGTTTCTTTCTCTACCGGGGGCATATCAGCCTGTACGCGTTGTTTTGCATTGTACAAGAGATAGAGGCTCCCGGATTTTTTCTGCCATTCCCTGTTGATGAAATAGGCAAGTCCCCGGTATACGTCATCCGGAGGCCACTGCTTTTTTTGCCTGAAAATATCCAGTATTGTCTGTGCCATCAGAATTTCTTCCTCAACAAAGTCTTCCAGAATTTTCCGTTCCTTCCTGGTATGGTACAAATATCGTTCTTAAACCTCATAGTATCCTCCCTGTTCCGTAAGTACCGGCAAAAAGTTAACCCGTAGATCACCCCTTACCGTTTTCCGGTATTGATAAATCGAACAGGACATAGCAGCGCATTCATTGATGCGATTGCCGTTCATACATTCCCGGCAATACCGGCGGATAGCCATGCTTCGGTTGCCTTTGCCGCTCCGTTTCCCCAAATTGAACAACCCGCAACGGGTAAACTTGCAGTCCCGCCCTTCACAGTCAAGGCAGCGTAGTCTGATTGTTTCTCTCATATTCATTTGTCACCCCCTTCATACAGATGGCTTACTTCCCGTGTAGTCAGGAGCCGTTGTAAGCGGCCATCGCGGAAGGTCAGCTCAAAACAGATTTTACCGTGGGGTGGGATCACTTTGAATTCCTTGGCAATGGCAGTATGAATTTGAGTAAACAGGGCTTCGGCGTTTGCGTTCAATTCAGGCAGACCTTTGGTCTGACTCATAGTGGCGCCTCCTGTATTGACGGGATCAGACTCTGATCAAGAAATTGATCAATGTCCTCTTGGGTAAAGAGTACCCGGGAGCCGATTTTCCGGCAGGAAATGCTTTTCCGCCGCCTGAGTCGATCGAGAGTTACCGGCGCGATGCCGAGTAATTTCGCCGTTTCTTGTTTGGTATAGACCATATTGACCTCCAACAGTCTTGATAGGTCTTATCGTAAGGGAAGTTGCTATACGCCATTCCCGATTCTATACCGATTCTGTACCGATTACGGTTATTGTAAGAGTTTCTGCCCTATCGGGGTGTATTGTTTTAGAAACAGGTTATTTTTCGTGGTGATATTTTGTAGTGAAGCTAATTTCTTCGTGATAAGCGCATGTAGTCTTCAAGAGTGGCCTGTTTGACTACCGTATAGATATATTCAGCGTACACATTCGCCGTCAATTCATCGCAAAAGCTGCTATTATCATAAATCCAGTGGATTAGCGCTTTATCATTTATTCCATTATGCGGTTTAAAGCGCCCGGTAGCGTCTCGTTTCGTTTCAAGTAAACCGCTGTTTTGCAATAAATCTTGGATGACACAAGGCATTTCAGGGGTAATTTCTTCCGTTTCCTTGCCGGAAGGTATGGCAGAATCGGAAGCGGCTGCATTACTATTTGCAGATTTTATAGTAGTCTTTCCCGAATTGCCTTTAGCATCATAGTACTCTTGCATTTCCAGTTTGCCTTTATGGAAATCAATAGCGTCTTTAATACCAGCAGTAATATGACTAATATAATGTTTTATTTGTGTCTGGGATAGTTCTTTCGATTCAGGTTCTTTGTATTCCCGAAGCAATTGCTCAAAATTATATTCAACAAGCGATACGTGCTTTTGTGCGGTTCTTAACTTGGTGTTATTATTAAGGTAGTCCCGGTATGTTGTTGCTAATTCAGTCTTTGAAGACTCATTCATTGCGATCAGCTTGATTATAAAAGGCTTACACCTTATGCCAAACATTTTTTGGGCAATATTATTATTTGCCTCTTCTGCAATTATTGTTTCACGGATCGCTTTTTCCGAGTAGTGAACTTCCCCAGAGCAGAATTCTTCATCGCTTGCATCATCAATCACAATCTGGTTCCTCCCCGCATCCTATTCATAGCCTTGTCTCATATCCAGTCATGCAATACCGATATTTGTCAGGAACAGCTTGATCGCAATGATTTTGGTATTTCCATACTTAGAGCCTACGGCATATGGATAAGATAGTCAAGGATAATGAGTTTTTTTGTCCATGTTTTAACGAATTTCTGTCTTGTATATGTTAGCAGGACGGCTTCCGGGCCTCCAATCACTCCTTTTTGATTTTACAGTCATCGGGCAAGATGCAGTCAGCCAGCTTTTAGCAACCTGGATTTATTTTTTTGTTAACACAACCTGCGATTAGTCGTGAAGGGTAAGGGGGCGGTAGCGTATCAGAAGGATCATCGGACAGTGATATATGCTTCAGTTGTCCTATTCCAAGGAAGTTTTACAGCAGCGGTGTATCAGAAAGGGCGCCCTATCATCGAAGGATCATCATGTTTTGGAAGCGCCAAGAGGCGGTTCACATTTAGCAAGTGAAACGGCCATAGGTAATCCGCCTGTTTGGATTATAAGGGAAGCTGCCAGTCACGTAGGCAACCATGGATAGCTCACCAGAAATGGGTTGAATCTGCAAAATGTTGTCAAATAGCCTTATTGTCTATTTTTGGGAAAATACAAGTCAATGCGAACCCCTAATGTAGAAAGAGGGTACTTTTATCTGATCAATGTACAAAACAAATTTTCTGACTGATACAAAACTGATACTTTTTTGAAAAACATGTTCCGCTTGACCTTTTTTTTCTGATGTAGTAGGATATATGTAGACAATGGATGATAGCTGAGGATGAGCTAATTCTTTATCCTGTAAAGAATTAAGAAAACCCTTCTGTAATTATGCTATGTCAAGATAAACCGTGGATAGCCCAGCGTAGACCACTGACCCGTTTCAGGTACCAGTGCCTTCACCGGCATGGAAGTTCGAGTCTTCTTCCGGGCAAATACGTAATTCCTTACGGGCCAGGCTTCTAGTTATTGCTTCACTGCATCTTATTCTGCGGAATATCAGGTATTGTCGCAAACCCCCGCGCTAAATCCTCGTCGGTAGGAATATAGTCGGTCATGGTTTTATTGTTGTATGCCTGGTAGGCGGTCATGTCGAAGTAGCCCGTGCCGGTAAGTCCGAAAAGGATGGTCTTCTTCTCCCCGGTGCGCTTGCACTCCAACGCTTCGTCAATAGCCACACGGATGGCGTGGGAGGATTCCGGGGCAGGGAGGATGCCCTCTATTTTTGCAAACTGAACCGCCGCATCGAACACATCGGTCTGGACGGCGGAACGGGCTTCCAGGAGGCCGTCCTTGTAGAGCCGGGACAGGATAGGGTTCATGCCGTGGTAGCGCAGGCCCCCCGCATGGTTTGATGAGGGGATGAAACCGTTGCCCAGGGTGTACATCCGCAGTAATGGTGTGGTCATAGCGGTGTCACCGAAGTCGTAGGCGTAGCGGCCCCGGGTAAAGGACGGGCAGGAGGCGGGTTCCACAGCGATGAACCGGGCCTTGGATTTGCCCGCGATTTTTTCCGCCATGAAGGGGGCGATAAGGCCGCCCAGGTTAGAGCCGCCCCCGGCGCAGCCGATGACGATGTCCGGCTTTACCCCGTATTTGTCCAGCGCGGCCTTTGCCTCCATGCCGATGATGGACTGGTGGAGCACCACATGGTTGAGGACACTGCCCAGCACATAACGGCATTTGTCGGTTTTTATCGATGTCTCCACGGCCTCGGAAATGGCGCACCCAAGGGAACCGCCGGTGTTGGGATCCTTCGCCAGAATTTTCCGGCCCGCCTCGGTGGTGTTCGAGGGCGAGGGGATGAGTTTGGCGCCGTAGGTTTCGATCAGGGCTTTCCGGTAGGGTTTCTGTTCGGAACTGACCTTTACCATGTATACCGTAAGACCAAGGCCGTAGTAGGCGCAGGCCATGGCCATGGCGGAACCCCATTGCCCGGCCCCGGTTTCGGTGGTCAGGGATGCCAGGCCCTCTTCCTTGGCGTAATAGGCCTGGGCGGCGGCGGAATT
This sequence comes from Spirochaetia bacterium, assembly GCA_025997495.1. GTDB lineage: Bacteria > Spirochaetota > Spirochaetia > Treponematales > Breznakiellaceae > Termitinema. Next base: position 16,945 of record BNUR01000018.1, read on the forward strand.
CAGCTTGTGGGAACCTGATGTGTTGGTACCCTCATGTTTATAGTAGATTTCCGCCGGGGTACCCAGGGCCTTTTCCAAAAAGTAGGCCCGGATAAGCGGCGCGGGGCGGTAGGCCCGGTAAAATTCCCGCAGGCCCTCGGGGATGGGGATGAGTCGGGTGGTATCGTCCAGTTCCTGCTTTACCGGTTCCTTACAAAACACCGCTTCCAGGTCAGCGGCGGAGGCGGACTGTAAAGTCCCGGGATGCAGGATGGGGTCCGGTTTGTTTTTCATGTCCGCCCGGAGGTTGTACCAGGTCGTGGGTATCTCGTCCTCCGAAAGATACAGACGGGTCGGAATTCTCTTAGCCATAATTTCACTCCTCAAATTGATTAATCGTTTCTATATAAAGAAACTGTTCTTGTATATAGAAACATACTATAGATCAAAACCTATGTCAAGCAAAATTCATCAATTTTTTATTTTTTTCCGATCAGGTACTTCCAGGGGTTGGCATTAAAGCGGACAAGAAAATAGACCCAGCCAAAGGCAAATCCCCCCAGGTGGGTCAGATGGGCAACACCGCTGCGGAAACCGGTTACGGAGGAGAACACTTCCAGGGCGGTAAAGCCCAGCACCATAACGGGTGCTTTCAGGGGCAGGATACCCCAGAGGTAGATTACCGCGTCGGGGAAAAGGATGGCATAGGCAAGCTGTACCGCAAAGATGGCCCCGGACGCCCCCAGGAGGAAGACCCCATAGGAACCGGTAAACCAGTAGATCACAAAGGACAGAACACCCGCCAGGATGCCGGTACTGAAATAATAGGCCAGAAATTCCTTGCTGCCCATACGGCGCTCCACCTGGGAACCGAACAGGAACAGGGCCAGCATATTGAACAGGATGTGACTTATCCCCCCATGGGCAAACATATAGGTCAAAAACTGCCAGTAAAAGTGATGCACGATAATGTTCACGGGGTTCAATGCCAGATAGCTGCTAAGAGAGGGGTTAATTTGCTGCATAACGAAAACCAGTATGTTGATGCCGATAAGAAAAAGCACCGTGTTATCATACCGGTACCGGAAGGGTTTGCGGATTCCATTCATAGGATAACCATACGATCCTTACCCGGTCTGGTCAATCGATGAGGAAAAGGTAATTCGGTTCCTGCCGTCCTGTTTTGATTGGTACAGGGCCTTATCCGCCCGCTCGATCATCCCATCCGCCGTGGTATCAATCTTCCGATCATAACAGGCCACGCCGCAGGAAATGGTAATTTTCAGGGTATGTTCCTTATACTGGATGTTACTGTCCTCAATGGTTTTCCGGATGCGCTCGGCAATTTTCATGGCCAGGTCTTTCCCCGGATGGGAGATGAGGATAATAAATTCCTCCCCGCCGTACCGGGATGCCAAATCGGAGCCCCGGACATTGTCCAGAAAAATCTGGGCAATGTACTTCAACACCGCATCTCCGCAGGCGTGTCCGTAGGTATCGTTGACCCGCTTAAAAAAGTCGATGTCAAACATGAGCATACTAAAGCCCTGTCCGCCGGGACCGCCCTGGTTGGCCTGCACATTTTCCAGCCAGTCGTGGAGGACCGTGTATAAATGATGCCGCAGTTTAAGTTTGGTCATCATATCCGTGGTGGCCATCTCAAAAAGGCCGGCGTTATTGATGGCGATAGAAGCCAGGGACGCCATATTGAGGATGTATTCCTTTTCCTCCGCATCAAAATCACCCAGGGACTTATTGAGTCCCCCGTCTATCCGCTCACCCGTCATGATAATACCGTTTATCTTACCCTGGGCCTGTAAGGGTACCAGGAGGGAGGGCTCAAGCTTGATGATCGGCTCCAGGCCTTTTAGGGACACCTTTTCAGCCTTGATATCATCCAGGGTATAACAGCCGTATTTACGGTTGAACAACTTAATCAGCCCGTGGTTTTCCGGGATGGCATAGGAAAGGGAATGATCCACCTCAAACCCCGTATAATTACGGTGGAGGCTGAATTCGCCGGAATCCAGGTGTTTGCGGATAAAAAGCCCCACCTTGAGCACTTTGAGCTGGGCCATACAGATAAGCAGCAGGGAATCAATGAGTATGGCAAAATCCAGGGTTGAATTCAGGCTTTTTGATATTTCAAAAAGTTCCTTGAGATCGTATATCTGCTTTTCCAAATCCCGTGTGCCGGTGGTAGTATCTCTCATCTTTCTTTATCCCAAGGGACTACAGTCCAAGATTACCTGATATTCTTCTATTGTATCGGCATGAATCAAGCGATTCCTGAGCGCTGCGCCGCCATTTATTCCTTTTGTATAGGCACAAAACTGTTTCCGCATCTCCCGGCAGGCTAACCCCTCCCCCACATCCCGGGCCAAGAGCACCAACTGACGGAAGGCCGTTTCAAACCGCTCCCGCGGGATCGGCGCCCGCCACGTATCGCCTGAAAGGAGCGCCCTGGCTGCCGCAAATATGAAGGGATTCCCCATGGCGCCCCGGGCGAACATCACCGCGGCACAACGGGTTTCCCGGAACATCCTTTCGGCGTCTTCGGGGCTAAAGAGATCCCCGGAACCGGCCACGGGAACCGCCAACCGGGAAACCAGGTCGGCAATCTGGAACCAGTCGCTACGGCCGGCGTATCCCTGGGTTCTGGTTCGGGGGTGGAGGCACACCAGGGCGGCTCCGCTTTCCCCGGCGGCCCTCCCGCACTCCCGGTAATTGAGGGAGGCTGCATCCCAGCCGGAACGAATTTTCACCGTAACCGGAACACCCCCCAGGGATTCATTTGAGGCCCTGACCACCGCCGCCACCACACGGCCCAACTTTTCAGGGCTGCGCATCAGGGCGGAACCGGCGCCGGTCTTTACCACCTTGGGAACCGGGCAGCCGCAGTTAATGTCCACCGCGTCGGGCCGCCAGGGAGCCAGGAGCAGGGCTGCCCGGTACATTACTTCCGGCTCCGACCCGAAAAGCTGCACCGCATACCGTATCTCGTTTTCCGCGCGGGGCAGCAATAGTTCCGTCCGCACACCCTTCCGGGTCAGGGCCTCGGAGGAAACCATTTCGGTACAGGTAAAATCCGCCCCCTGCTCGATACAAATAGACCGGAAGGCCCGGTTTGAGTAGCCCGCCACCGGGGCCAGAAAGAGATTGCCGGGAAGGGTGAGAGATCCGATCGTTACGGGTTTATACAAATTCATCATGAAGAATCTTTTACCACAAAATAAGAAGGAAGATGTTCAACCACAAAGGAACACGAAGAGAAGAAAGGAAAAAAGGGGAAAAGGGAAAAAGAGAAATGCAAGGGAGATGCATTGAATATTCTCCTTCCTTTGTGTCCTTTGTGTGTGGTTTTTATCCCTCTTCCTACTCATTCGGCAGCCCAAAGAAGCGGTTTGAGTTTTCCCAGAGGGTTGCGGCCATCTCTTCATCGCTTATTTCCAGCATCTCCGCCAGGAAAATGGCGGTGGTGGGCAGGTACTTCGGCATGTTCCGCTTGCCCCGGTAGTCCGCAGGAACCATGAAGGGGCTTTCGGATTCGATGAGGATACGATCCAGGGGCAGCACCCCGATGGTTTCGTGGAGGTTCCGGGCATTCCGATAGGTCAAATTGCCCGCAAAGGAGAAATAGAGGTTTTGATCCAGGGCCCGCTTGGCATATTCGGCGTTTTCCGAGTAGCAGTGGAGAACCCCGCCCCGGGATGGCAGCCGATCCCGGAGGATGTCCAGCACATCCTTTCCCGCGTCCCGGTTGTGGATGATCACCGGCAGGCCAATCCGGGACGCCATGTCCAGTTGGGTGATAAAAAGCTCAATCTGGGACTTTTTATCCCCAAACTTGCGATAATAGTCCAGTCCGATCTCCCCTATGGCCACTACCCGGGGAAGCTGGGCATTCTGCTCAATTACCTGAACCCAGTCCCGGCCGGGGTTCTGCACCTCCGAAGGGGACACCCCCACGGCATGGTACACATTAGCGGCGGATTTGAGGTTATCATATACCTTCCCAAAATCATGGAGGCTGTTACATATCGATACAAGCCTCGTAACGGAGGCCTGGCGGGCTTCCTGAATAACAATGAGCTGCTCGATAGGATCCTCACAAATGAGCCCTATATGGGCGTGAGTATCAAAATACTGCATGGCTTAGTCCAAAGGAACGAAATCGGGTCTTCTCCAAACTGGATACATCAGATTATAACATAGTTTTTCCGCGCGGTCAATGAAATGTGTCATTAAAAAAAATATCTTTCATATGAATCCTATTGGCGTTGTAAACAAACCAGGGGCTTATGCTATTTGTCATTTAGAAAGAAGTTTCCTCTTGCACTATCTGACTTTTCAATCATACTTAATAATGTGGTTTAATTCTAAGGGGCGCCATTATGATACAAGTTGTTATTGTCGATGGACAGGATCAGGACAGAAGCAATGCGGAGTTCGTTTTATCATCCCAAAATGACATTATGGTTGCGGGGACGGGGAAAGACGAGTATGACGCCATCAGGCTTGTGGGACGGTACACGCCGGATATACTCGTGGTTGATGCCGATTTATCCGGTAAAAACGGGGTAAAACCCGCGTTCCCCCTACGATGCCGGTTTCCCCATACGGCGGCGATCATCCTTACCAATATGGACGATGATACCAATGCGCTTAATGCCATAGGTAACGGCGTTTCGGGGTATCTTTTAAAAAGCAAAGACATGGAGCAGTTGGCGGCGGTAATACGGGTGGTTTATGCGGGCGGCTGCCACCTATCCCCCTCTATCGCCGCACGGGTTTTCCCCCAGATGTCCCGAATCGCCCGGGAAACCAGCCCGATAACGCCGCCCCCCCATTTTCTGGTCAATATGTCCAAAACGGAACTGCGGATTATTCATCATGTAGGGGAAGGGCTTGAAAATCAGGAAATCGCGGAAAAGCTGCATCTGAAAACGGGCACCATACGGAACTATGTCACCGTACTCCTCCGGAAGACATCCCTCCGGAACCGGGCGCAGTTGGCGGTCTTTGCCGAACAAAACGGGCTTATACAATTGTTCCTGCAATTCGCGGCGGCCTGAATCCTCCGGATCGCCGTATTTTGAGCAGGCTCCTACCGGATTCCTACCAGTTCCATCTCAAACACCAGGAAGCTGTTGCCGGGGATAGCCCCGTTTCCGGCGCCCCGTTCACCGTAGGCAAGCTCCGGCGGGAGAACTATCAGCCGTTTTTCACCCTGCTTCATGTCCAACACGGTCTCGTCAAACCCCTGGATGATCTGCCCCGACCCGATCTGGAACTCCAGGGGGCCATGGAGGTCGGAATTGTCAAAAACCTCGCCGGAAAGGAACATCCCCTTGTAGTTTACCGACACGGTTTTCCCCGGCGCGGCTTTGACGCCGGTTCCTTCCTTCTGTATGACATAATAGATTCCCGAGGGGGTAACGCTTGCAGTGGGGTACTTTTGCCGGATTTGGGCAATATCCTCATCCCGTTTAGCCTTAAGCCGGGAGCTAATCGCCGTAGAGGCTTCCCGCTGGAGGGTATCAAAGGCTGCCTGGTCGGCCTTGAACGCCGTGGCGGAGGCGCCGTTCCGAATAATCGTTATCTTTTCGATCCGATCTCCCTGTTTGATGGCGTTCACCACATCCTGCCCCTGGACAACCCGCCCAAAAACCGTGTGCTTCCCGTCCAGCCAGGGGGTGGCCACATGGGTGATAAAGAACTGGCTCCCGTTAGTACCTGGCCCGGCGTTGGCCATGGAAAGAATCCCCGGCCCCTCATGCTTCAGGGTGGGATCGATCTCGTCGGGGAACCGGTACCCCCGGCCGCCGGAACCGGTTCCCAGGGGGTCGCCGCCCTGGATCATAAAGTCCGGGATAACCCGGTGAAAGATCAGGCCGTCGTAAAAGGGCTTACCCCCGGCGGCGTTCATCTTACCCTCCGCCAGGGCGACAAAATTACAGACCGTCATGGGAGCCTTCTGATATTCCAGCCGCAGGACGATGTCCCCCCGGTTGGTACGAATCCGGGCAAAAAGCCCATCCCCAAGCTTGCTATCCCCTGAAGGCTCGCAGGAAGCGGTTCCTGCGGCGAAAACCGCCAGGAAAAAACTACCAATACTCAATTTTGTTAATCCATTCATAGAAAAATTATACCGGAACACGGGGATTTAGACAACTGCGCGATCCGGGGGTTGCTTGTTTTTTCCGGTCTCCCGTATTATAAAGGAGACATGCGTTTCATCAGATTAAGCGGCTTTCTTTTATGTGTCTTTCTCGTTGCCGGCTGCAGATCCGGGCCGGACATCTCCGGTACGGCTACCCCGGCGGAACTGGTGCAGCGGGCCCAGGAAGCTTCGGACCGGAACCGGTATAACCGGTCCCTGGAATACTACGAAATGATACTGGAGCGATTCCCCGGGGACAAGGACTATGTCTGCGCGGCGGAGTACGAGATTGGCTTTATCCATTACAAGCAAAAAAAATATGACCTGGCAAAAATCGAATTGAAAAAACTCCTGGACAAGTATGATCAAGTCGATGCGGAACTGCTTCCCCCGCAATATAGAATTTTGGCGGATATTGTGATCGTCAAAATCGATGAACGGCAGATGAAAAAGACAAAAGTCCCCCGGGGCCGCTAGGAGCCTGTTGCACTTGTGGATTTTTTGCACTTGGTGCTGCAAAAAATCCCAATTAAACGGCATCCGCAGACCATTCAGACCTTTGGTCTGCGGTCTGAGGGCAGTTTGCAGGGTAAAAATCGCCTTGAAGGCCGATTTTTTTGATTGAACTGCACGAAGTGCAACAAACTGCTAGTAGTAAATCCTACATATTGGTAGTATTATTGTTCCATGAACGAACTGGAACTCCTCTTCGACATTGCCCGAACCTTTGACAAGCACGTTGAACTCAGAACCGCCCTGGCCCCCCTTTTAAGTCTCCTGGAAGTCCGGGCGGGTTTAACCTGGGGGATGGTTACCCTCCTTGACCGGTCTTGCGGGCTCCTTAGGATTGAGGAAGCCTACGGTCTTAGCGACGAGGAAAAAAAGCGGGGGGTCTACCGTCTGGGTGAGGGCATGGTGGGCCGGGTCTTTGAATCGGGCATCGCCGTAGCGGTTCCGGATCTTTCCAAGGAAACCCACTTCCTGAACCGGGCAAAAAACCGGACCAGGGCGGATATGGAAGGGCTCACCTATTATTGCGTGCCCATACGATCCGGAAATGGCGTAATCGGCACCCTGAGCGCGGAACGGCGGATTCTGGGGGAAGACGCGGAAACCCGAATGGTCAGGGATAAGGCTTTTCTGGAGAAAGTTTCTTCCATAATAGCGGACTCCGCCAAGCTCCGGGAACGGATTACTGAAGAAACCTTCCGGCTCCACCAGAGCAGGGGCTTAACGGGGGGGCAGGCCGGGAACCATGCCGGGGATGGGGAGCAGAACGGCGGCCGTATCATACTGGGAAGCGAGATCGTGGGGACGAGCAACGCCATGCGAAACGTCCACGAGATGCTCTGCCGGGTAGCCCCCAGCGATGCCACGGTGTTCATCACCGGGGAAAGCGGTACCGGGAAGGAACTTATCGCCGTGGAAATTCACCGGCTCTCCAAACGGGCAAAGGCGCCCCTGATAAAGGTCAACTGCGCCGCCATTCCGGAAGCCCTCATCGAAAGCGAACTTTTCGGCCACGAACGGGGGGCCTTTACCGGGGCGGACAAGCTGCGCAAGGGCCGTTTCGAGATGGCCCACGGAGGCAGCCTGTTTCTGGATGAAATTGGGGACCTTTCCCCCCAGGTCCAGGTAAAGCTGCTGCGTGTCCTCCAGGAACGGGAACTTGAGCGGGTGGGGGGAAGCGCCACCATTAAGGTGGATGTACGGCTCATCACCGCCACGAACCGGAATCTGGAGGAGGAGGTTGCTTCCGGCCGCTTCCGGGAGGATCTCTACTACCGGCTCAACGTCTTTCCCCTCCAGATACCCCCCTTGCGGGAACGGAAGAGTGACATCGTCCTCCTGGCAGACTATTTTACCGAAAAGTACGCCGGCAAAAACAGCAAGCTCATCAAACGCATAAGCACCCCCGCCATCGACCTGCTCACCAGCTATTCCTGGCCGGGCAATGTCCGGGAACTGGAAAACGCCATTGAACGGGCGGTGATCCTCTCCAAGGATCAGGTGATCCACTCCTATGACCTCCCTCCCAGCCTCCAGTCCGCAGTCTCTACCAATACCGAGCCCACCACCACCCTGGAGGCGGCCCTGTCCCGGCTGGAAAAGGAACTGATCGTGGAGGCCCTGAAAATTGCCGACGGCAACATGGCCGCCGCCGCCCGCCGCCTGGGTATAACGGAACGGCAGATGGGGCTCCGGGTCCACCACTACGGCATCAACTGGCGTCTGTATAGAACGACAAAAATGTAGGGAAAAAAGGCTAAACTTACATTTGCGTAGGAAAATTCGTAAGAAGAGAAAGAAAACCGCAAGGACGCAAAGAGAGGATAATAAGGTAAATGATATCTCACCACCACCATATGCGTTAACTTAGCGGAAAGCCGAAGAAAATAAACCACGAACCGCACGAAGCGAACCTTCGGTTCGAACACGAACAAAGAATGAAATTTCAAAGTAAAAGTCCGTGAGGTTCGTGTGGTTCGTGGTTAAATTCTTCCTGTT